>NZ_CP028897.1:3647500-3980000 GCF_003072645.1 Dongshaea marina | reverse complement strand
AAGAGCCTGCCATCAGTGCCGCCTCAATTTTAGCTAAGGTGACCCGGGATCAGCAGATGCTGGAGCTGGATGCCCAGTATCCTCAATACGGTTTTGCCAAGCATAAGGGCTACCCTACCAAGGCCCACTTCGAGGCCCTTGAGCTGCACGGTCCTTTGGAGTGTTATCGTAAGAGCTTTAAACCGGTGCGCCGGGTATTGAATCTGGACTGATAGTCATGACCACGCCAGCCTTTATTCACTTGCGGGTTCACAGTGACTTTTCGATGATCGATGGTCTGCAGAAGATCCCTGCACTGCTCTCCAGAGCCAGTGAGCTCAAGATGCCGGCAATTGCCATCACAGATCAGATGAATCTGTGTGGCCTGGTCCGTTTCTACCGCAGTGCTCACCAAAAAGGGCTCAAGCCGCTGATCGGCGCCGATCTCTGGATTATTGATGATCCGGAGCAGGGCGAGGAGCCCTATCGCCTGCCGGTGTTGGCGATGGATAACCAAGGTTATCAGAACCTCACCATGCTGATCTCCAAGGCGTATCGCAGAGGGCATCTGCAGGGCCGCCCGGTGGTGGATCGCCAGTGGCTTCTCGAGCATAACTCAGGGCTGCTGCTGCTCTCGGGGGCAGCCGAGGGAGATATCGGCCGGGCCCTTCTCAAGGGCAACACCCAGGAGGTCGAGAGCTTTGTTGATTTCTATCAGCAGCATTTTACCGATCGCTTTTTTATTGAACTGCAGCGAACCGGCCGGCGTGATGAGAGCCGTTATCTCCAGCTCGCCCTGGAGCTTGCCGAAGAGCGCGAGCTGCCGGTGGTGGCAACCAATGAGGTATGCTTTCTCGATAAGAGCGATTTTGAGGCTCACGAGATCCGGGTCAGTATTCACGACGGCTACACCCTGGAAGATAAGCGCCGTCCCAAACGCTATAGCGAGCAGCAATACCTTCGTAGCGAAGCCGAGATGGTTGAGCTGTTCAAAGATATTCCCCAGGCGTTGCAAAACAGTGTTGAGATCGCTAAACGCTGTAATGTGACGGTTCGGCTCAATGAGTACTTTCTCCCCAAGTTTCCGACCGGGGATATGACGGATGCCGACTATCTGGTGATGGTCTCCGAGAAGGGGCTTGAGGAGCGTTTAGAGCAGCTCTTCCCGGAACCCGAGCTCAGGGCCAAAAAACGTCCCGAATATGATGATCGCCTGGCCATCGAGCTCCAGGTGATCAACCAGATGGGATTTCCAGGCTACTTTTTGATCGTTATGGAGTTTATCCAGTGGTCCAAGGATAACGCCATCCCGGTCGGTCCGGGACGGGGCTCAGGTGCGGGCTCCCTGGTTGCTTATGCCCTGAAGATTACCGATCTCGATCCCCTTGAATTTGACCTGCTGTTCGAGCGATTTTTGAATCCAGAGCGGGTCTCGATGCCCGACTTTGATATCGATTTCTGCATGGACCGCCGCGATGAGGTGATCGATCACGTGGCCGAGATCTATGGCCGGGATGCGGTGTCGCAGATCATCACCTTCGGTACCATGGCTGCCAAGGCGGCGATCCGTGATGTTGGTCGGGTGTTGGGACACCCCTATGGATTCGTGGACAGGATCTCCAAGCTGGTTCCGCCCGATCCCGGAATGACCCTGACCAAGGCGTTCGATGCCGAGCCGAAACTGCCTGAGATCTACGCTCAGGATGAGGAGGTTAAGGCCCTCATCGATATGGCGCGTCAGCTCGAGGGGGTGACCCGCAACGCCGGTAAGCACGCCGGGGGCGTCGTTATCGCGCCGACTAAGATCACCGATTTCTCACCTATCTATTGTGATGGTGAGGGGCTGCATCCGGTCACCCAGTTTGATAAGAATGATGTTGAAACTGCCGGTCTGGTTAAGTTTGACTTCCTGGGGCTGCGAACCCTGACTATCATCGACTGGGCCCTTGGGATGATCAACCCGCGCCTTGAAGCTCAGGGAAAACCGCCAGTCGATATTGCCGCGATTCCGCTCACCGATCCCGCCTCATTTGCCCTGCTCAAACGCTATGAAACCACCGCGGTATTCCAGCTGGAATCCCGTGGAATGAAGGATCTTATCAAGCGCCTGCAGCCGGACTGCTTCGAGGATATGATCGCTTTGGTGGCACTGTTTCGTCCCGGGCCTCTGCAATCGGGGATGGTGGATAACTTCATCGACCGTAAGCACGGGCGCGAGGCTATTTCCTACCCGGATGAGCAGTACCAGCATCCCTCATTGCAGCCGATTCTTGATCCCACCTATGGCGTTATCCTCTATCAGGAGCAGGTGATGCAAATCGCCCAGGTGCTGGCAGGCTACACCCTGGGTGGCGCGGACATGCTGCGACGAGCCATGGGTAAGAAAAAACCCGAGGAGATGGCTAAGCAGCGGGCGGTGTTTGAAGAGGGAGCGGTGAGCCAGGGGGTTGATGGCGAACTGGCGATGAAGATCTTCGATCTGGTAGAGAAATTTGCCGGATATGGATTTAACAAGTCGCACTCGGCCGCCTATGCCCTGGTCTCTTACCACACCCTGTGGCTCAAGACCCATTATCCGGCCGAGTTCATGGCGGCGGTAATGACCGCCGATATGGATAACACCGAGAAGGTGGTGGGCCTGGTGGATGAGTGTCACCGGATGGGGCTTAAACTGATCCCGCCGGATCTCAACTGTGGCCAGTATCGCTTCACCGTCAATGATGAGGGGGCGATCGTGTACGGCATAGGTGCGGTCAAGGGCGTCGGTGAGGGGCCCATTGAAGCAATCATCGAAGCCCGTGAGCAGGATGGCCCCTTCAAGGATCTGTTCGATTTCTGTAGTCGGGTCGATCTTAAGAAGATCAATAAGCGGGTGCTGGAGAAGCTGATCTTATCCGGGGCTATGGATCAGCTGGGTCCGCACCGGGCTGCTTTGCGGGCAACCCTGGATGAGGCGATGCAGGCGGCGGCTCAACATAACCATGCCCGCAGCTTTGGTCAGACCGACATGTTTGGCGTGCTTACCGAGGAGCCGGAGGCGATCGAACGGGCTTTTGCCAATATTGCTCCCTGGCCGGAGCAGACTTGGTTGGAGGGGGAGCGCGACACCCTGGGGCTCTATCTGACCGGGCATCCGATCAATCAATATTTAAGTGAGCTCAAGCGATATACCACCGCCAGGCTGTCCGAGATCCAGCCCGGAGGTCGTGATAAAATCAGCACAGTGGCCGGACTGGTGTTATCATGCCGAGTCATGATGACCAAGCGCGGGAGTCGCATGGGGATACTTACCCTGGACGATCGCTCCGGTCGACTGGACGTGACGCTATTTTCAGATACACTCGAGCGTTACGAGCCAATGTTGCAAAAAGATCGCATTTTGGTGATCAGCGGGCAAGTAAGCTTTGACGATTTTTCCGGCGGCATTAAAATGAGTGCCCGCGAAGTGATGGATGTGGTCGAAGCTCGAGAGAAATACGCCCGTGCATTGCGGATAGAACTGGATAGCCGGCGGCTTGATGAGCCGCTGCTGTATCGGCTGCGCGAGGTCCTGGAGCCTCAGCGCGGTGGGGTCTGTGCATTAGATGTTGGCTATCAGACCGAAATTGCCAGAGCCAATCTGAGATTTGGCGCCGAATGGCGGATCACTCCGACCGATGAGTTGATCGACAATTTACGCGTCCTGTTGGGAGCCGACAGGGTGAAACTGATTTTTGACTAGTGAGGTACAGGCATCGTTATGGGTCTGAACTTTTTAGATTTTGAACAACCGATTGCTGAGCTGCAGGCTCAGATCGAAGAGCTGAAGCATGTCAGCGACGGACAAACCCTGGAAATCGATCTGCATGAGGAGATCGCTAAGCTGGAGCAAAAGCGTGATGAGCTGACCAAGAAATTGTTCAGCAATCTCGGAGCCTGGCAGATTTCCCAGCTGGCACGCCATCCGGAGCGCCCCTATACCCTGGACTACATCCAGCAGATCTTCACCGATTTTGATGAGCTGGCGGGCGATCGTGCCTACGCAGACGACAAGGCGATTGTCGGCGGCATTGCGCGTCTTGAGGGACGCCCCGTGATGGTGATCGGCCAGCAGAAGGGCCGGACCACCAAGGAGAAGATCAGCCGTAATTTCGGTATGCCTGCACCCGAAGGCTATCGCAAGGCGCTACGCCTGATGGAGATGGCCGAGCGTTTCAATATGCCAATCATCACCTTCATCGATACTCCGGGAGCCTACCCGGGTATCGGCGCCGAAGAGCGCGGTCAGAGTGAAGCGATTGCTCAGAATCTTAAGGTGATGGCACGTCTTAAGGTTCCTGTGATCTGTACCGTGATCGGTGAGGGTGGCTCAGGCGGAGCTTTGGCGATCGGTGTGGGTGACCGGGTTAACATGTTGCAGTACTCAACTTACTCGGTGATCTCTCCTGAGGGTTGTGCCTCTATCCTGTGGAAAAACGCCGAGAAGGCTTCCCAGGCCGCCGAGGCGATGGGGATCACTGCGCCTCGTCTCAAGGAGCTGGGTCTTATCGATGCGGTGATTGAAGAGCCTATGGGTGGTGCCCACCGTGATCAGGAGCAGATGGCAAATCGTCTGCGTAATCAGCTGCTGCACGATCTCGATGAGCTGCGTCCGCTGACCACAGAGCAATTGCTGGATCAGCGTTATAAGCGCTTTACCGGATTTGGCTACTGCTAATTGCTGAGTGTCGGCTGACACTCAATGCAGCTTAAAACCCCTGACCGCTAACCCGGTGAGGGGTTTTTTATGGGCTATGGTTTGCTATTTCGTACCAGAGGCACATAGTCCAGCCGCGGATGCTGCACATGGAGGTGCGAATGTAGCGATAGTCATGGGTGTAGTTACTCTCGGAGTAACGTAACGTGAGGTAAGGATACCAAGCAGGGAGAGATTATCAGGGATGGTAATCGACGATAGCTACCTGCGGCTAGCTGGTTTATGGCTTCGCCATATAGCCGTATTCGCCCGGCAGTCGAGTTACTTTGGTATCGCTCAAAGTAACCAAAGGCTCGCTGCGCGCGATGAGTCCCTCCATCGAGCTACGCGATTCGGCGTCCTGCCTCAATAGCTCGAAATATCAAGATTCTTTCAAGGCTACCTGTATAGTTGAGTCGAAGATAGGGAGTTAAATCCCCGTGAGCGAGCGTTGCGGAGAGATCATGGCGCGGAGATTCATAAGGGGAATGCGGGTCTTCTGATGGCTCTGTCGGGAGTTCCCGGCAGGCTTGCAGCTCAACTATGCTAAACATGAGGCTGAAAAATATGGGACACAGGGATGAGATCTATTTTGATCGGGGGCTTTTTCTTAGGGCTACTCTGGGCCCCTGGAGCTCAGGCGGATGGAACTGTGCGTTTAGCCAGTGGTGAGTACCCTCCCTACCTTTCTGATTCACTGCCCCATGATGGTTTGATATCGCATATAGTAACCTCCGCTTTTGCCACTCAGGGGGTGAAAGTCAAATATGGTTACTTTCCCTGGAAGAGAACAGCGTTACTGGTAAAAATGGGTCACTGGGATGGCTCACCGGGTTGGCTCTGGAGTGAAGATAGGGCTGAGGATTACTGGTTCAGTGAGCCAGTCATTATCGGTAAGGGCGTTTTTTTCTTTCTCAAGGATAGCCCTGCTAAAAATTTTGAGTGGCAAAGCTATGCCGATCTGAAAGGGCTGAAGGTAGGCACAACCCTGGGTTATCACTATGGAGAGGCGTTTCATCAGGCTCAAAGAGATGGAATGATCCAGGTTTCGGCTCGACAAACAAACTTAGATAATTTCCTGCGATTACTGGATGGAAAAATTGACCTTTTTCCTCTGGATAAATGTGTTGGCCTGTATGTTTTGCATAAGAATCTTCCGGGAAGGGTCGATCTCTTTGGCTATGCCAGTAAGCCGATGAATACCGATGAATATCGGGTGATTTTTCCCAAGGTTAAACAGAGTAGTAAGGCTTTGCTGGCGACGTTTAACCAGGGGCTGAAGCAGCTGGACCTGGATAGCTCGATCAAGCATTTTGACCGCTATGATTGCCTGTAGCGCCCGAGGCTGGCCGTCGCCTCTATGTGCCTGATATGGCAGGCTACAATTACCCTAGGGTAAAAAGGGAAGGTTCGGGAGTGAATCTATGTTGAGACCTTACTATCCCATACTCCTGATTCTTGGATTTCTCGGGGCCTTGCTTCCCCGGTTATCCTACTCAGCGGATTCTGTGCTGCTGCTGCTCACCGAGGAGTGGCGCCCCTATAATTATCGTCAGGGCGATCGCATTATCGGGATCGGCACAGAGCTGGTGGAAGCGACACTCAAGCGAGCCAAAGTCCCCTACAAACTAAAGATGCTGACCTGGAAGGGTGCCTATGAGCAAACTCTCAGGCGCCCTAATACCCTGCTCTATACCACGAGCCGCACCGAAAAGCGTGAAAAGCTATTCCACTGGATTGGCCCCCTGTTTCCGAAAAGGCACTATCTCTACAAGCTGAGTAGTCGGCAGGATATCCGGATCAAGAAGTTTGATGATCTCAAAAAATATCGGCTCGGTGTGATCCAGGGAGGGTCGACCCAGGAATACCTTGAATCAAAGGGGTTGGTTGAGGGGATAAACTTCTTTACGGTGAGAAAGTCTCAGCAGAACCTCGATAAGCTATTTCGTGGGCGGGTCGATCTGATCCCGGGGGCAGATGTCGAGTTCATTTTGCAGATGCGCGAAACCGACCACGATTTCGGGCAGATCCAAAAGGCGTTTCTCCTGATTGAGCAAGGGGGCTTTTATATCGCGGCGAATCTTGAGACCCCGGAGCCTCTGATCCAAAAGCTGCAGAAGGCGCTGGATCAGCTTTTGGCGGAGGGAGTCAGAGAGAAAATCATCGTCAAATATAGTCAGTGATTCCCCAGGGAGGTTCAGCTCCTATAGAAAAGGGGGGAAGAAGATCCCCCTTTCTGGTTATTTAAGGCTATTGAGCCCCTCTTCGGCTTGCAGATAAAGAGTTTCGTCATCCTGGCCGCTGCTCCAGATGCTGGCACCGATAATCGGGCGAATATGATACCTGGAGAGTGTCGGGTAATGACTAAGCTGATTATGGATCCGCTCGCTGAGGTTGATGCTGCTCTCCTGGCTGGCCGGAGACATCAATAGCGCAAATCTGTCTTCGCTAAGCTGATACAGCTGATCGCTTCTGCGGGCCGTCTTTAGCATCAGTTCAATGAACTCCGTCAGGATCTGCTCTATGGTCGATAGCGTGAGATCGCTATCAATGTTGGCGATCCCATCAAGCTGTATCAGCATCAGGCATAACCCCTGATTGGTGCGCTGATTGCGATGAATGGCCTGAGATAGTGCCTTGTTAAATTCGCTATCATGCCCGGGAGAGATAAGCTCAGGGGTCCAAGTTGAAAGATTGGCTTTCTCAAGCCTCAGGTAGAGCCTCAGGGGAACGACGATAAAATTTTGAAGTTGCATCAGGACCCGCTGTTGATAGGGAGTTAATTTATTGCGAAATCCATATTTAAGCTGTCCCACCGGGAGGCCTTTGGGATCCTGGAGCTTTAGCACCAGTTCATGAACGGTACCTGAGGTATTCAGAAGCTCAATCTCAAGATCCTGGCAGGAGTAGCTCAGGCTACTGATGGGCAACATGTTGCCGACCCATTGCGCAAACTGCTGCAACATCTGCTCCAGGGTATCCTGAGAGCCAAGCTGCTCAAGCATTTCCAGTTTTTGTACCAGGCTCAGGCCGGGAACGCCTCCAAACAGAGGGGTACGGCTTTCGGCTTGAGGTGAGTGACGGCCAATAGGAGTTTGATTCACGGTGATACCTCGATAGTCCGCATCAATTGAGAGAGTTACTGCAATTTGCTTGCCACCAATCTCTGGTGACTGACTGAGCTATCTGGAGCTGGTTCGCAATTGAAAGGGGACCAGGACTCCCAACCAAAATTCAGAGGCGCTTTTTCGCAGCCGGATTCCACCAATAGGGAGGTACAGAAAGTAACAAGCAGCGCTGCTGCATGCATATAAGCCTGCATAGCAATCAGCTCTGTCCCCTTATCCATTCATTAATGAAGATATATTCTGTTTTGACTCTTGCGTAGCCATCCTGCTGGAGGAGGGGCTATTAGTGACACTTGCCAGCCAGGGGCTCCTTAAGCGGCAAAGGGCTTAGATCTTTAGCCATTTCTTGGTTATAATCCAGCCAGTTTAACCCGTTCGAGCTCTTCTTTGACCCTTAAGGCACTGTCTCTCCCCCCGGCTTCCAATCAAGCTTCATTTAGCACTAAAATGAAAAAATCAACGAATGTGCTGCCAAATTCTGCGATATACGGATATAATCAACAAAACTGAGCTTTTGAGCACATTTTTGGCTGTCAGAGTCGTTTACAATCACTCGTCAGCCTTATTTTTAAAGATAGCTGCATGATTAGCGAGGATGGTTGCACAATGGCCCATAAATATCGAATCTTATTGCTTAACGGACCCAATTTAAACCTTCTGGGGCGGCGTGAGCCCGGTATCTATGGTGCTCAGACACTCAATGAGATTGTCGGTCAGCTGGAGACCCTCAGTGATGAGCTGGGAGTCTCTCTGTCTCATCTGCAGTCAAATGCAGAGGCAGAGCTGTTGGACTGTGTCCATCAGGCGATGGGACAGCAGGATTTCATTATTATCAATCCGGCGGCATTTACTCATACCAGTGTTGCGTTGCGTGATGCACTACTCGGTGTCGACATTCCTTTTATTGAGGTGCATTTGTCGAATGTTCATGCGCGGGAGCCCTTCCGCCATCACTCATATCTTTCTGATATTGCTCAGGGGTTATTTGTGGGCTGGGGGCTGACGGCTATCAATTTGCACTGCAAGCTGCAGTTCGTTATCTGCAACGGGCTCGCTGAAACAGACCTAAATTAGCTAAAGAGAATTCGTAATGGATATTAGGAAAATCAAGAAACTGATTGAACTGGTTGAAGAATCTGGCATCTGTGAGCTGGAGATCGCTGAGGGAGAGGAGTCCGTACGTATCAGCCGTGCCATGGCTCCTGTTGCTGCTGCGGCTCCTGCACCTGTGACTGTTGCTGCGGCACCCGCTGCCCCTGTAGCGGCTGCACCATCTGTTGAAGAGCAGACCCCGGTCGTTGAAGGGCATATGCTGCGCTCACCTATGGTTGGAACCTTCTACCGTGCTCCAAGTCCTGGTGCGAAGACCTTTGTTGAAGTAGGTCAGCAGGTCAGTGTCGGAGATACCTTGTGCATCGTTGAAGCGATGAAGATGATGAACCAGATCGAAGCTGACAAAGCGGGTGTCGTGAAGGCGATCCTGGTTGATGATTGTCAGCCGGTTGAGTTTGATGAGCCTCTGTTTATCATTGAGTAAGGGTCCGCTGCATGTTGGATAAAATTGTAATTGCCAACCGCGGCGAGATCGCGCTGCGGATCCTGCGCGCCTGTAAAGAGCTTGGGATCAAGACGGTCGCGGTTCATTCCACTGCCGATCGCCATCTTAAGCACGTTCTGCTGGCGGATGAATCTATCTGTATCGGTCCTGCGGCTGCGACAGATTCCTATCTGAATATCCCTTCCCTGATTGCTGCCGCAGAGGTTACTGATGCAGTTGCGATTCACCCGGGATATGGCTTCCTGGCTGAAAATGCCGACTTTGCAGACCAGGTTGAAAACTCAGGTTTTATCTTCATCGGGCCGCGTGGCGACACCATCCGCCTGATGGGGGACAAGGTCTCGGCCATCGAGGCGATGCGTAAGGCCGGTGTTCCCTGCGTTCCCGGATCCGATGGCCCGATCGGTGATGACGCCGAGAAAAACAAGGCGATCGCCAAGCGTATCGGTTATCCGGTGATCATCAAGGCTTCCGGTGGTGGTGGTGGTCGCGGCATGCGTGTTGTTCGCTCTGAGGACGAACTGCAAAGCTCCGCAGAGCTGACCCGTGCCGAAGCCAAGGCTGCCTTTGGTAATGACATGGTTTACATGGAGAAATTCCTGGAAAATCCACGTCATATTGAGATCCAGGTTCTGGCCGATGGTCAGGGCAATGCGATCCACCTGGCGGAGCGTGATTGCTCGATGCAGCGTCGTCACCAAAAGGTGGTGGAGGAAGCGCCTGCACCGGGAGTGACCGAAGAGATGCGCCGCCAGATTGGTGAGCGCTGCTGCCGCGCCTGTCTGGAGATCGGCTATCGTGGTGCCGGTACCTTTGAGTTCCTGTATGAGAATGGTGAGTTCTTCTTCATCGAGATGAACACCCGTATCCAGGTTGAGCACCCTGTCTCTGAGCTGATCACCGGAGTGGATCTGGTGAAAGAGCAGCTGCGGATCGCCGCTGGCCAGCCTTTGTCGATCACCCAGGATGACATCAAGGTTCGTGGTCATGCTATTGAGTGCCGGATCAACGCTGAAGATCCAGAAACCTTCATCCCGTCTCCGGGTAAGATTGAGTTCTTCCATGCGCCGGGTGGTCTGGGGGTTCGCTGGGATTCTCACATCTATAGCGGCTATACGGTTCCTCCCTATTATGACTCTATGATTGGTAAGCTCATCACCTATGGTGAGAACCGGGATGTGGCGATTGCCAGAATGCGCCATGCCCTGGATGAGCTGGTGGTCGATGGTATCCGTTGCAACGTTGAATTGCACAAAGAGATCATGGCCGATGAGAACTTCCAGCATGGTGGGACTAACATCCACTATCTGGAGAAGAAGCTGGGCCTCTAATAAGCCAACAGCTATCTGATAAAAGGGCCGTTACGGCCCTTTTTTAATGGGTTTTTTCAGATGAGCCAGGATCACCCTCTCTTGGAGGGAGCATACCGTCAGTCAATATCCGGGTGAGGCAGGGGAGAGCTTATCCCGGGCAGGTAAGTGAAATGATAGAGAACAGAGACCAGGATTTTTTGAATCGATTCATTGAATCGACCCGGGTAATTTCTGATGGACTACCTAAGCTAATCGTTGGGATCAAAGATAAAAATCTGCTACATAAGTACTGCTCCAGGCACTACCTTGAACTGTTAAATGTAGATGCCAGTGAGATTATCGGGAAAAAGCATATCAAGAACTATAGGGGAACCCGGGCCAGCCATATGATTCTCAGGGACGATGCGGCTCTCATCGCTCACAGGAGAGAGACAACCCACCTACTGATAGTCAGGTTAAATAATGCACTCAAACCTCGGGTAATTATTAAATCCCCGATCATCAATCCAGAAACTGAAAATGTCGTCGGAATCATCTATAGAGGATTTGACTATGCATCGGCAAACATCAACCGGGATATTGTTAGCATTGAACATGCTAGGGATGATACCTGCGAATTAAACCGCCCAGAGCTTGAGCGAAATCTGACCAGAAGAGAGAAGCAGGTCATCTTCTTCTTTCTCGCTAATTTTACCAGTAATGATATTGCTAAGATCATTTCAGAGTTTGAAGGAAAACCCATAAGCAAGAGTACAGTGGATAGTATTTTTTCAAATCAGCTCTACGATAAATTTGAGGTACATAGCAGGCAGGCGCTGTATCAGAGGCTGGTGGAGAATGGATATGAGAAACTGATACCGCAAGAGTTGATAGAGTCTGGAGATATGCTGTTGCTTGCTTTGAAAAACTACCTTATTTACTGAATTCATCTCAATGGGTCAGGGTTTAGCATCACCGAGCACCGGTGATGCTGAAATATCCAGACGAGCTAAGTCATAGTAAGGGGATTAGCCATTATGAGTTCAGATCCTTCCTCTTGAGAGGAATTTTTTGGGGATCTGTACCTGCTTACAACGCAGATACTCAGCCACATTTTTACCCAGGCAGTCATATGAACCAGTGCTCGCGGCTCCCTTTCCAAGCAGACAACGATTCAGGAAGTGAACAGCATAGATATTTGCAAATTCGACCCGCTCAATGACGCCGCCGATATCATCATCTCCCAGTAACTCGCGGATCTTCTCTATGGTCAGGAAGCTTCTCAGCCACTGCCACTCGTCAGCATGGCGCACAAAGAAGCCAACATTCGAGTTGGTAAATTTATCTCCTGAGCGGGCAAAGACGATGCTTCCAAGAGGGGCCTCGATGGTGTCGCCATATCCGGAGGGATCAAACTCTTCATCCGGGTCGCTGGAGTCCTGAATGATCTCTTGAGTGAGCCGGGCCGGAGCAATCTGGATCACTTCTCCGCTATCGAGAGTCACCCGGTGGCGTAATTCATGGATATCCAGCAGAGTTGGCCAGTATTCAATAAACTCCCGGGGTGGGTTAAGCGAAAGTCATAGTTACAGGTGGCCCCGGGATAGGTCTGCATGGTGTTGTTGAGCAGGACATACAGGAAGTTTTCCGGGCTCAGGGTCTCTTTATCATTCGCCTGAGCAAAAACCCGCAGATGCACAGTTGCCTCGTTCTGGTTGGTTGGGTTGTCTGCAACAGAGCCATAGGTATCAAAGCGTAGCTGGCGAAATCTACTCTGATCCAGGTATTTCATCGCCTGATCCCTGAAGAGAGCGACTTTCTCCTTGATATCCAGGCCCGTCATATACCAATGCATCTCAGCGGCATAACCACCTATGGTACTGATCCCGATCTTCGCTGTATTAGGTGGCGCGATCCCCTTGATGCCGCAAACCTCGACCCGGTTATCTCCCTGACTTTCAATCTGTATATCGGTCAATACTGCGGTCACATCCGGGTTCACATAGTAGCGTCCCTGAAGCTCATAGACCAACTGAGTAATCACAGTTTCCTTGTTGACCAGGCCATCGGAATGCTCACCTTTTGTGATGACGCTTGTCCCATCCCGGGAGATCTCAGCAATGGGGTAACCAACAGAGGTTAACTTTCCGGCCTGCTTAAAGCCGGGGAAGTTTCCGCCGGTAACATAATTGCTGCACTCAATGAGGTGTCCTGCGACCAGAGAGCCAGCCAATGCATCAAAATCATCTTGTTGCCACCGGTGCCACCAGGCGGCAACGGCAATCACCGGGGCTGCATCCGTGACCCGGCCGGTAATAACGATATCTGCTCCCCGGTTCAGGGCCTCAACGATACCCCAGCCTCCAAGGTAAGCATTTGCCGCTATGGGTTGGCAACCAAGGGTTGAGAAGGGCTTGCCGTTATCCAGATTATTAAACGCATATCCTTTTTCCTGAAGATCACTCAGCTGATGCATGATGTCATCACCCTCCACATAAGCGACAGATAGTTCATATCCCTCTTCACGAATCATCTGCTTAATCAGACTGGCCAATGATTGTGGGTTAAGACCACCGGCATTGCTGATAACTTTTATTTTCCGCTCAGCAACCTCTTTGATTGCCAGCCTCAGGCACTCGATAAAAATCAGCTCATAACCTTTGGTTGAGTCTGCCTTTTTCTCCTGAGCAAGACGCGCCAGGTTGATCTCTGATGGCCAATCACCAGTAATGGCATCGATCTCAGCCTCATCCACCAGAGATTTCATACTCTCTACACGGTCGAAGATCGAACCCGAAACATTCGCAACTCTTACAGGGGTAGTTTTCATCATATACTCCTCATGACTCATAGGATTTGTTTTGTCTGGAGTAACAGTACGCCTCGCGGTGAGGGCTGTAACTAGCGTTTAAGTGCTATGAGGAGTGCTGGATTTCGGGTGAGCAGAGCATCCTGTCAGTGCTATATTAGGGTCACAATTGTTGCGGCATGATTGAGAAAGATGCTGAAATCCCTTGATTCTCTTCGTTATTTTATTGCGGTGGTTAAGCTTGGAAGTTTCTCTGCTGCGGCAGAAAAGCTGGATACATCCGTTTCCTCTATCTCACGTCATGTGCAGTTACTGGAAAAGGAGCTACAGGTTCCTCTGCTGATCCGCCACACCCGACGTTTATCCCTGACGGAGACCGGCAAACTGGTTTTTGAGCAGGGGCAGGAGGTCTGTACCCAGCTTGATACTCTGGGTGAGTCCATAGTGCTGCGCCATCAACAGGTCAGAGGGACCGTTCGGATCAGTGCCCCCTATGGTTTGGATCCCACGCGATCGCTCCTTTGTTAGCAGATATCAATAAGCGCTGGCCTCAGCTGAGCATCTACCTGAATTACGGAGATGAAAACCTGGACCCCTATGGCGATGATTACGATCTCTATGTTCGGATGGCAACTGCCAGCGATTCCTCTTTGATTGCCCGCCCTCTGTCAGCCGTGGAGTACTGGCTATGCGCAAGCCCCGACTACCTGCAACAAGCGGCGTCGATTGAGGAGCCAGCAGATCTGGCTCAGCATAAATTGCTGGAGCAGAGATTTCGCCAGGGGATCGACTGCTGGCGTTTTACCCATATTGAATCTGATCGCCATGAGCGACTCGATCTCTCTTCGGCCTGGTTTAGCACTAACAGTGCCCCCTCTTTACTGCAAGTCGCCATAGATGGAGGGGGATCGTTGCCCTGCCGCGCCAGTTGTTGGTATCCGAGGTAGAGCGCGGGGCTTTGGTTCGTATTCTGCAGTCCTACCGGATCAGCCCCTTTCAGGAGAATGCCCAGCTCTATCTTATCTATACCCGGGGCAAAACCCTTGAGCCTAAGATTAAGGTTGTGGTCGAGAGCATCATCGAATCCCTCGGAGGGGGATAATGCGGCTAGAGCTGCATCGCTGAATTTCCCTGACCACAGATTAAGGATGGTCTGGGCTTGAATCAGCAAGAGCTTACTACTTGAAGGCGGTTGAGCAATAGAAAGAAAAGGCCCCAGCATGAACCGGAACCTTGGAAAGGACAGTGAATCAGGCAAAAGCTGAGTCACTGTCGGTGAGCAGGGATTAATCAAAGCGCAGTGATTCACCGACCTCTTTCATTACCTTGCCACCATCTCCCTGAGGCAGCATCACCTCAATCAGCTGGAATGCTCTGTCTTTGCGCATCTCAATGAAAGCCTCGCCCAGCTCGCCATAGTTGGTAACCCGGATGCCATCCCGTGAGCTTCCCATCGCACGTTGCATCAAAGAGAAGTTCCAGGACGCGATATCGTTGTAGGGGTAGTTATCTAAGATCGCCCGCTCAATCTCGTAGCCATTGTTGTTTAACACCAGCATCTTGAGGTTTGCCTGATGACGAATGGCGCTGGAGATCACCTGTGGTACCTCCTGCAATGAGCCATCGCCAATCAGCAGCAGCACAGTTTTATCAGGGTTGGCTAATGCGGCGCCCAGAGCTGAGCCTGCACTCTGACCAATTGAAGCCCAGAAGGCTGCGTTATCATAGCTAGCCCCTCAGGCAGTAGCAGGCCACAACCACTAAATAGCGCAGTTCCTGCCTCAACCACTATGTGATCTTCCGATTGAATTGCGGTAGAGAGCATCTCAAAGAAGCCATCGACACTCAGTGATTCCTGCATCGGACGGTTAAACTGACCTGCATAGGCTTGCATCTGCTCCGCTTGTGGATGAGTTCTGTCATTATTGACTCCCAGCACCTGTTGCAGTAGGTTAATCGACTCGATCATTGGGATCTTTTCAAAACGCTCACCACCGATCTCCAGGGCGTTTTCATGCACGATTACTGTCTTCGCTGCCGGCATCTCAACACTGCCACAGATCGATTGAATATCGGTTAGCCAGCAACCTAAATTGATATAGAGGTCGCTCTCGTTAAAGAAATCCTGGAACTCAATTGCTGAGGCTACGCCTAGATAGGTGCCACAGAACTGAGGATGGCGCTCAGAGAACAGCCCCTTATCGGTGAGCAGGGTGGTAAATGGCAGACCGGTTTCATCCAGAAGTTGCTGCGCTTCTTTCTCAAGCTTGAGGCGCTTGAGTAGGAAACCCGGGATCAGCAAGCGGTTAGGCTTGTCTGAAATAAACTGCGTTAGGGCTGATTTTGCCTGCTGCACAGAGCGAGGATCGCTGGTTTCAACGACAGATAGCAGGGGCTCAGGTGCGCGGCAAGGCTTGGCACCAATATCAACGGGCACCTCGATAAAACAGGGTTCGCTGTAGGTCGCGCTATAGGTCAGCAGGCTGTCGATGATGTCCGGTGCGGTTTCAGGATCCAGCAGCACTTCGGCACGGCCATTGGTGATCACCTTAAAGGCTTCACGGTTTTTATACAGCTCGCCGCCAATTGAGTGGTGCACCAGCTCCCGCTTCGCGTAAAGATGAGAGGGGAGCCCGCCGGAGATATGAATCACGCCGACCTTCTCTGCGGCGCTGGAGGCGGTCGCATTAAATGCACTCAGGCTGCCGACCGCTGTGGTGGTGATGAAGGCTGCAACACCGTGTTGGCGGGCCATACCATCGCCGATGTAACCGGCGTTCTGCTCGTTTTCACAACCGATAAACTCAATACCGCTCTCATATCCCTGGTCCATCAAAGGCAGGATCACATCACCCGGGATGCCTGGAACCTTGGTGATTCCAAGAGATTTTACCTGATGCCACAGATATTCACCGACCGTCCAATTTGACTGATTCATATTATTCACCTCTTAAATTGATAACTGAAAAATAATTTGCCAACTCCGGATTTGAGGTGGCGTTGAAAACTGATGGGTGAATTATAGGCAGGGGCTGTTTATTGATTAACTAGCAAAGCAAGAAAACACTTTCCCGATTTATGGGAAAATAAAGATACTCCTATTTGGAGTCATAGATGAAGAGGTCTTTGATTATGCTCAGTTTCAGGCCGGAGTCTTTGGGCTTGTCTGCTGAATCAGTAGAGCGGGAGCAAGGGTGATCACTCTATCCTGAAGAAATATGAGATTCACAATACAGGCATGAGGCAGGGGATGGTGAAGGAGACAATCTTCTCCTTCGACCTGAGAGCGATTAAAGGAACTTACTAAGAAACGCTTTGGTGCGCTGGTGCTGAGGTTTGTTAAACAGCTCAGCCGGTGGGCCCTGCTCGACAATTTTCCCGCCCTCCATGAAGATCACCTTGTCTGCCACCTCCCTGGCAAATTGCATCTCGTGGGTGACCACTATCATGGTTTGCTTTTGTTCGGCCAGTTTTTTCATCAGCTCCAGCACCTCATCGACCCACTCGGGATCCAGGGCCGAGGTCGGCTCATCAAACAGGATCACCGAGCTGTGTGCCGCCATCGCCCGGCCAATGCCGATCCGCTGCTGCTGACCTCCCGATAGGGCACTTGGGTACTGATCTTTTTTATCCTCAAGACCGATCTCCTTTAAGATCGCCAGCGCCTGTTGCTTGGCCTGAGTCTTAGATTGCTTCCAAACCGTGATGAGCCCCTCGGTGATATTCTGCAGCGCCGTTTTGTTGGCAAACAGTGCATAATTTTGGAACACAAAGCTACTCTTGCGCCTTAGGGCGACCACCTCTTTGTTACTGTGTTTGGCCGCATCGATGCTGAGATCATCTATGCTGATCTTCCCCTGGTCAGGAGTCTCCAGGAAATTCAGGCAGCGTAGCAGGGTGGATTTTCCGGTCCCCGAGGGGCCGATAATCACCACTATCTCCCCCTGCTGCACCTCAAAGCTGATTTCATCGAGCACCCGGTTGTCGCCGAAGCTCTTGGTTAAATTGCTTACCTGGATCATAGTGATTTACCCCCTTGATATTAGTGAGCCTGGTAGGCGCGGTTAAGATAGCGCTCCAGCAAGTGTTGCAGCTGGGTAAAGAACATCACCACCAACCAGTAAATGAGTGCCACCACGACAAAGCTTTCAAAAAACTTGAAGCTGGAGGAGGCTTCCATCTGAGCCTTGGACATCATCTCGGCCACTCCCAGGGTAAAAGCCAGCGAGGTACTCTTGATCATATCGATAAAATAATTCATCAAAGAGGGAGTCGCGACCCGGGCAGCCTGGGGCAGGATGATCCTCTGCATACTTTGCAGACGGGTCATCCCGATACTCAGGGCAGCCTCGCTCTGGCTCCTGTCGATCCCCAGGATCGCGGCGCGGATGCTCTCGGCCATGTAGGCTGCAAAGTGTAGTGACAGGCCTAAGATTGCGGCGCTAAAGGCATCCATCCCGACAAATATCGGGAACACTTGAGGTAAGCCGTAATAGAATAGAAACAGCTGTACCAGTAGCGGAGTTCCCCGGAAAAATGAGATGAACAGGATCACCAGCTGGTTGAGCACTGGGATCTGGAACACCCGGATCACCGCCATCAGGATGGATAGCAGCAGGGCCAGCACGAATCCCATCAGCGCCATCTCCATGGTGACCCCGAGGTATTTCAGGAGGATAGGCACCAGCTCCAGGCTGTAGTGAAAATCAAAGCCGCTCATGATTGAGTGATATCCGCATCAAACCATTTCTCGGAAATCTTGCTCAAGGTGCCATCTTTTCTCATGCCGGCAAGGGCCAGATCCACCTCTTTGAGCAGTTTCTCTCCCCGGGCATTTTTTGCAAAGGGCAGGGCGTTATGGATCGGGGTAAAGGGTTTTCCGGCAAGCTGTAGCGGCAGGCCTGATTGTTTGATCACTTGGGCCGATGACACTCTATCCATCACAAAGGCATCCATCCGTCCCAGGGCCACATCCTGTTCAAATCCTGAGTCATAGGTGTGGATCTTGATTTTGCCATCCTTGTCGTGGGCTCTGAGGAGCTGAGCAAAGTTAGAGCCAAGATTGACCGCAACATTCTTGCCCGCCAGATCATCAATTCCGTGGATACTGGTATTGCCCTTACGAACCACCACCTGAGCCCCATCCTCCACATAGGGAGTTGAGAAGTTATATTTTGCCTGGCGAGCCGGGGTAATGGTGATCTGGTTGGCGATCGTGTCTATGTGTCCGGCCTCAAGCATGCCAAAAAGCCCTGAGAAGTTGGCGGTGACAAACTGGACCTTAGTGTGCAGCCGCTTACCGATGGCGTTCCACACGTCGACCTCAAACCCCTGGAGCTTATCCCCTTTGACAAAGGTGAAGGGAAAGTAGCGCCCGGACATCCCGACCTTGATGGTATCTGTAGTGGGGCTGGTGGCTTGCTGTGCCAGTACCTGTGAGCTGCCGAGCAGGGCCAGTGACAGAAAAGCAGTTTTGAGCAGGGTTCGCATCATAGACTCCATGATCGCCATAAATAGAACGTCAAATCATAGGGGAATATTCACTTATCTAGAAATAACGAAGGGTTATAGCTAAGAAGATATGGATCTATCTTTGTTGGGGACTTGTGGCCAGATATCTGAGGGGCGGTGATAGCAAAGTGGCTTGAGCAGTCCGGTGGCCCGGATAGTGCGGTTTGGGGAGCCGCTAATAGGCCCCCCTTTGATTATCTACGCCGGGTTGTCTGGATCATAGATGGTGATGGTGCTGTCACAGCGACCATAGATAGGATCCTGAAGATCCGGGAACAGCTGTTGCTGCCCCTCCTTATGCACATCGACATCCTTACGCAAATAGATACTCAGGCCGCTGAGGTATTCAACTCCATCGAGCTTCTTACAGCTCAAAAGCAGGTGCTCACTGGCATTTGGGCCATAGACCTCGTTAAATTTATTCAAGATGGCATTACGCTTAACAGATTTGCCGATATTGTCATCCAGGTATTGGCTAAAGGGACTGTCATTAAAGTAGTTCACTAGTTGAACACTCTTTTGGAAGTAACTATCTGAGCTCATTTTTGAGCAGGTACCGTGCTTATACCACTCATGGCGCTGTAGGTTAGACTGGGTGCCTGGCATGACCAGATCCAGCTCGCTGCGAACCGATGGGCTTAGCTCAAGCTTGGGTAGTTTCTCCCATTGGTGTAGTTTATCTTTTTCGATATTCTCTTGATTGACACCACAGTATCCATAGCTATGGCTTGCATCCCCAAGTTTATTTGGCCAGAAACCATGCAGGGAGAGATGATAGGAGCGGTAATTTTTTATCGCGCTGCTGGATGTTTTACACTCGGCTTTGCTTTGGTGGGTGGCACAAAATACCGGCTGCACACTCAGGGCCAGCACATAGTAGTCAAATCGGCCCGCAACAGGTGTGTCGCTGGCCGCCATCGAGGCGCCCGATAGTCCGAGCAGAGGTAGCGTAAGGGCGCAGGCAAGTAGAGTTTTTTTCATGATTTTCCTTTTGTATTGATCCCGGTGGCTGATCGCTTTTATGAAGCGATTCGTTGTTATAAATCAGTGGAGTCCTGTTTAGAGCCAGGACTGTGCACCGGGAGGGTGGGTAAACAGATATTATTCCTGAACAAGTTTTTCCATAAACTCCTGCAGGGCAATTCCGGGCTCATCGCGATCCGATGAGATCATCTTGATCCCCCATTGGGCCAGGATCTCCTCCTGAACCGGGTTGGGGCGATGAAAGAAAATATAAGACTTGGGGCGCACGCTGGCATCTCCGTGAGACTGCCAGATCTTGGCCAATTTATAGAATAGCAGCCGGATATTTATATCCGACAAACTGTAGCCGATAAACAGCACCGACTTCCCAAGGGCATCGGCCCTGAGCTTGATGTCCAGTGGCGTCTCAAACTCCAGCCGTTCAAAGTAACTGGATTCGCTGAGCACGATCGAGGTGTCATCATCAAAGTCACCGTGGAACTTAACGATCTGGGTAGCCTGGCTGTTGGCATCAACCAGATCGCTGACCTTAGACACCTTGGTATAGGGGCGCAGGTAGTGTTGAAAGGCCTTTTCGATCCAGCGGTCATAGTTGGTGGTATAGATGAGGGGAAAGTTTCCCTGGGCGATCAGGCCATGGATCGGCGAGCTCTCTACCGGGATATCTGTGGTGTGCCAGGCCCTGTCCATCCAGCTGCGCAGCGGCCCGATGTTTCCCTTGCGTATCCTGTAAAACTCCGCCAGTGACAGGAACTCACCATAGGTACTGAAGACATCCGGGTTGTAATCGAGCTGTCTTGCAACCTCGATCATCAGCTGATCCCAGGAGGGGAGCCCCAGGTTCTGTGAAACTCCGGCTCCGACAAAGAGAATCAGGTTATTTTGTTTGTAGGCTTCGAGCAGCTGTTCCATCCATCACCTTCCGTGTAAAAAATTACAGAGCTTTTTCAGAGCTTGCTGGCGTGCCCCCTGAAAGTCGACGAGCTGCGACAGGGGCTGGTTTTGGCCCTCGGGAATAAAAATACAGTCCCAGCTGTTGGTTCTCTCTCCCTGGGGCTCGCTGAGGATGTTCCCCTGAAGCGAGCCCTCGAAGGTAAAGATGTTGCGTGAATCACAGTAACCTATCATGGATCGAGCCCGAACACCGCTATCCCCGAGGTTTCCCAGTACCCGGGCAAAATTATCCAGCTGAAGTTTTTCCCACAGGATATGGGTCAGTCCTGCCGGAAAATTATCGATAGCATTCATATAAAGGGCCGTATACTCCACAAAAACCGGTCGTCCGAGGAGCTCAAACGCCTGAAGTACCTTATCGTGGATCAGTTGATCCAGATGTTCTGTTTGCAGCTCTTGGCTCTGGTGGTGACAGGGGATCATCTCTATTCCCGCCTGAGCGAGGTAATGGCTCACATGGCCACTCTTGTGTTTGTTTCCTGTCACAAATCGGATCGGCGTCATCCGTGCTCCTTGCTGATGTGTTTTCCATACGGAACAGTATCGCTAACAAAGTACCTAGCTTGCCATAGCTAGAGTAAGGGATTTAGCCTTGTGAAACATTGATTATCTGCGCAAAAACAGACCTCAGGTTGCGGAGGGGGAGCTGTTGTTGATGTCTGCTTCCAAAGATTACAGATACACAGTAAATCCGAATCTCTTCCATGAGATTTATTTCCAGCTCAACTCCCTGCTTCGCGTGCGTTACCCAGACTGTAACTTCCCCCTGGAGCCTCTGCTGCACAGGTATCTTCCGCTGCCGCTTCCTTTCGGCAGAAGGCCGGTGACGTTGAAAGCCGCACATCTTTAGTAAGGTCAGCCGTTCTGAGACATGAGAGCGGAGGGTACGCCTCCGCAACGGGATAGATCAGCTATTTTCCTGATCGCTGAACTTAAGGGTTGCCAGGATCTGCTGCAGGTAATCACTGCTACTACTTTTATCCTTGTCTAAACAGATGTTGTAAGGTGGGAAAGGTGCGGGATTCTGACAGTTGCTATGTGCCGGTGTCAGGACCGCAGCACTGGCGATGCCTGTGCCCAGCAGACTGGTTGCTAACAATAAGGCGCTGATGAAAAGTCCTTTAATCATCTTGATCATTCCTTTGTTGAGATTGGGGGGATGCCCTGTGATGTCGAGCGTAAATTACGGTATCTGCAGGAAGGGTAGGGGATAAACAGAAAAGATCGGGCTCTACTGTAATTGCCGGGGGAGGTGGTGATGTTGTTGGCATATAGGCGACCTTGATTATCCTTAATCCTGGGTACCACACTCCAGAGGTAACCTGGAAGCGTCTGTGTAGAGAACCTCTGCTGCTTTCCTGCGACAGTTGATGACCGGCTCTCTATCGTTTGGAATGTTAACTCTTTTAAAAGAAAACCCAATAGCCCGAATGAATCAGGGTATACATGTGTGATCTACATCTCGCTTTTGAAATCTTGTTGATTTAATTTTAACCACTGCCCATGTTGCAGCTGCAATGGTAGAATGCGCCCAAAATTTTTTCAGAGTTTTAAACCCATGCCCTGGATACAGATCAAAGTCAATGCCACCGAAGAGAAGGCCGAGAAGCTCGGAACCATGCTTGAGGGGGCTGGCGCCCTGGCCGTTACCTTTGTGGATGCGAAAGATACCCCGGTTTTTGAACCCCTGCCGGGTCAGACCCTGTTATGGGGAGAGACCGATGTGGTTGGCCTGTTTGATGCCGAGATTGACCCGGCTCCCATAGTTACCTTTTTGAAAAAGCATTTCGGCAACGAGATGCGCTATAAGGTCGAGCAACTTGAAGACAAGGATTGGGTGCGCGAGTGGATGGAGCATTTTCATCCGATGCAGTTTGGCGAGCGGCTGTGGATCTGTCCGAGCTGGCGCGATGTGCCCGATCCCGATGCGGTGAATGTGATGTTGGATCCCGGCGTTGCCTTTGGTACCGGCACCCACCCCACCACAGCCCTGTGCCTGAAGTGGCTGGATCAGCAGGATCTTGAGGGCAAAGAGGTGATCGATTTTGGTTGTGGCTCCGGGATCCTGGCGATCGCGGCCCTCAAACTCGGTGCCAAACGGGTGATTGGTATCGATATCGATCCTCAGGCCCTGGCTGCCAGCCGCGACAATGCCGAGCGCAATGGTGTTTCCGAGAACCTTGAGCTCTATCTGCCCGAAGATGTGCCTCAGAACACCAGAGCCGAGCTTTTGG
Source organism: Dongshaea marina (assembly GCF_003072645.1). Classification (NCBI taxonomy): domain Bacteria; kingdom Pseudomonadati; phylum Pseudomonadota; class Gammaproteobacteria; order Aeromonadales; family Aeromonadaceae; genus Dongshaea; species Dongshaea marina. The sequence goes on along the minus strand of NZ_CP028897.1, from coordinate 3,956,837 downwards.
TTGCAAATATTCTTGCCGGTCCTCTGCGTGAATTGGCTCCGGTCATTGCCGGTCATGTATTACCTGAGGGCAAGTTAGCCCTGTCAGGGATCCTTGAGAATCAGGCCCCTGAGTTGTGTGAGCATTACCAGGGTTGGTTTGAGATGGATGCGCCCGAATATCGCGAGGAGTGGGCCCGTCTGAGCGGAAAAAAGCGCTCCTGATCCCGATCTGAGGCCTGTGATTATCGGCTTAGAATGAAGGGGCTTTAAGCGGTAGCTGTTCGCCGGTTAAGCGCTTCGGGGCCTGCAGGTGTTACTTGTTTGTAGCGAAGCGTTACATTTTTATTAGCTGCAAAAAAAGCAACCTTTTTCTTTGTGTTTTTTTTGCGAAAATTGGGGCTTCGCTTAAATTATGACCTTTTCATGAGCACAAAAAACTCGTAATATACGCCTCCTTCGAAGCGTTCATGTTGTGAGTCCCATGCAAATCGGTTCCTTGACAATTGAGTCCCCCGTTGTGGTGGCTCCCATGGCGGGGATCACTGATCAGCCTTTTCGCCGGCTCTGTTTGCGGATGGGGGCTGGCCTGGCAGTGTCTGAGATGTTGCTGGCTAACCCGGATGTCTGGAAAACGGAGAAGTCGCGTAAGCGACTGCAGGATGATGGTGAACAGGATGGGACCATCCGCGGAGTTCAGATCGTAGGATCGGACCCGCAATTGGTCGCTCAAGCTGTGGAGTATGCACAGACCGAGGGAGCCCAGTTGATTGATATCAACATGGGGTGCCCGGTTAAGAAAGTAAATAAGAAGCTGGCAGGCTCAGCACTGTTGCAGTTTCCCGCACTGGTAGAAGAGATTCTGCGAGCCGCGGTGGCTGCATCGGATGTTCCTGTGACCCTTAAGATCCGAACCGGATGGGATCAGGAGCATCGCAATGGTGTTGAGATTGCTCGGCTGGCTGAGGGCTGTGGTATTCAGGCCTTGGCTGTACATGGCAGGACCCGAAGCTGTATGTTCCGGGGCAACGCCGAGTATCAGACGATTCGAGCCATCAAGCAGGCTGTATCGATTCCCGTGATAGCTAACGGTGATATCGATAGCCCGGAAAAGGCTCGGAAAGTCCTTGATGTGACAGGTGCCGATGCCGTTATGGTTGGGCGGGCAGCCCAGGGGGATCCCTGGCTATTCCGTGAAATTTGCCATTATCTTGAGCATGGTGTGGAGTGTGCTCCCCCTCACGAGGCAGAGATCGCCTCTGTGATGGAAGAGCATCTTGAAGCTCTGCACTCTTTTTATGGCGAGTACAAGGGTGTTCGTATAGCCCGTAAGCATATCGGCTGGTACCTGCAGAAGAAGAAAGCCGGATCAGATTTTAGAAGGCAGTTCAATCAGTTGGAGAGCGCCGCTTCGCAGCGTTCGGCATTGAACGACTTTCTAAGTGTAACTAGTTGAATGAATCAATAAGAGCAAAGCGCATATGTTCGAACAAAACCTGACTACTGAAGCATTGGTAACTACAACAACAAACCTTCAGTCAAATGAGCAAACCCAGCGTCCACTCCGTGAATCTGTTCAGCAGGCGCTCAGAAACTACCTGGCTCAACTGAATGGGGAAGAAGTGGTTGAGCTGTACGAGATGGTTCTTTCTGAGGTTGAAGCTCCAATGCTGGATGTGATCATGCAGTACACTCGTGGAAACCAGACTCGCGCTGCGACCATGATGGGAATCAACCGTGGTACACTTCGCAAGAAGCTGAAAAAATACGGCATGAACTAAGGGTTTCCTAGAAACTTTAAGTTCAACAAAGGGTTAGCTCGCAAGGGTTAGCCCTTTTTTGTAGAAAAATTAGAGTTTACTCATAAGTCATCTTATTGTCACAATCCCTCCTTACAATCCGCGTTTTTAAACGCGAATTATTCAGGGACTTATGAGACCTTTTATCACCGCTCTGCTCTTTACTCTTTTTAGTTGTCATGCTTTTGCGACCAGTCATCCCAGGCACGATGTGCTTATCTCTTTTGAAGGGCATATTCCCAACACAGGGCAGGAGCTCCCGACCGATGTGCAGTCGATCACCGTGACCCAGATTTGCGATACAGGTACTAATTCAGGACAGATCACCACAAATGTTGCTCCGGGAAGCACTGGGCTATGGTTCAGTGCTCCACCATGTCCGGAGTCGATCCGTGGCGAGGAGGGCTCTTTTAGCTATAACCGGGTATCACTCATTTTTGCTGATGGTCACCACTTTGATCTCCCCACCCATGGAAGGCAGAAAACATCCATCATGATCGATTACAGCAACGGGGGTTACACCCTGCACAGGATGAACACAGAGCAGGCCAGTCGCTACCCGATTCAGATCCATTGCATGTATCGTCAGCAGCATAATTTTTTTCCACGCAGCTGTAATACAGGCAACTCTCAGGGGATCAGCCAGCTCTATGTGAAAAACACCTGCGAAAAGCACAGTGTTTACCATAATCCAACCTCCCACATCCAAACTTCAACCCTGACGGTCCCAGCCCATGGAAGCTCTCAGCTGTCGAGCAGTATGGCGCGGGTGTGCCAGGAGAAAACCAGCAAGTGGTTTCAGCATGCCTATGTCCATGTAGTGCGTAACAATGGCGCAGATCAAAAAACCAAGATAGTGGGCTTTGAGGACGATGAATTTGATCTGGTGTGGGCAGACGAGCTGGATGCCTATCGCTCGATTCAGCATCCCGGGAACACCCCTGAAAAGTGGTAACCAGCGGGTGAGCAATGCAGGCGTTCACTCAATATTGCAAACTGTCATGGGTATGGGCTTTCTCCTCTTGGAGTAGGCCCATACCCGGTACAACTTAAGTAAGCCTCAATTCGCAGGATTATTCCTCGTTGGGCTTTGTCCCCTGGCATTCATGGGGATTGCTCTCAAGCTTACTGCGAAGATCGGTCATGGCTTCAGCCAATAGGCGCAGACTCTCCTGGGCAATAGATACATAGTCCGGGTTGTCCGCAATATGGATCTCTGGATCGTAGACCTTGGCAAGTTTGACCAGGGTTTCCCTGTCATATTGAACATAGGTATCGGCCATCTTCTGGGCCTGGCACTGATCGAAACCGAGTGCTTCAAGGGCATAGCGGCCGGCTCTTACGGATGAGTCGAAGGTTTCCCGAACGATATCATTGGCCCCGGCATAATAGTTTGAGTAAACATGATGCCTGTCGACGGCTCTGGCGATAATATGCAGGTGGGGGGCCTCTTTGCGCGCATAACGCACAATTTCGGTGATCTTATCCTTATTGTCGATGGCTATAATCAGAATCTTAGCACTATGCAAACCCGCGGCATGCAACAGATCGGGGCGGCTAACATCACCAAAGAAAGAGCGAATACCAAAGCGGCGCATGTTTTCAACCAGTGAAGGCTTATGATCCAGCACCACAGTCTTGATGCCGTTGGCGACGAGCATGCGGTTGATGATCTGCCCAAAGCGGCCATGGCCAGCAATAATCACTGAGCCCTGCTCGTCAATCGCGTCTGCTTCTTTTGTCTCATCTTGGATAATCCGGGTTGCAATGACTTTCTCATAGAAGATGAACAAGCCCGGGGTGAGCATCATCGAAAGGGCCACCACAAGAGACATGGTGCTATAGATCTTTTCCGGAATAATCGAGTTTTGTAAGGAGAAACTAAGCAAGACAAAGCCAAACTCACCGGCCTGAGCCAGTCCCAGGCTAAAGAGCCAGCGATCGCCATAACGGATTTTAAAGAAAAGCGTTAAACAATAGAGAACGACACCCTTGAGGAGCATGATTCCCAGAGTGATCAGGATAATGTTGGTGAAATCATTAAACAGCAGTTGGAAATTGATCCCCGCACCAACCGTAATAAAGAAGAGCCCAAGCAGTAATCCTTTAAAGGGCTCGATATCAGACTCAAGCTCATGTTTGAACTCACTTCCTGCAAGGGCGACGCCGGCCAGGAAAGTCCCGAGTGCCGGCGACAGTCCGATGAGGGTCATTAATAGTGCTATACCGATCACCAAAAGCAGGGCGGTTGCGGTGAATATCTCCCGCGATTTAGCCAGGGCCGTATAACGAAGCAGGGGGCGCATCAAAAACTGGCTTGCAAAAAGAATCAAAGAGACCGACGCGATGATCACCAGCGCCACTGCCCAGCCAGGTAGCCCCTGGGTCAGAGAAAAATGCGTAGCACCTGATTGGACCTGGTGTAATAGCTCCGGGGCTTTGCTGTGCGTCAGGGCGGGCATCGCCAACAGCGGCAGCAGGGCGAGCATGGGGATGACGGCGATATCCTGAAACAGCAGCACAGAAAAAGTGGACTCGCCGCCTTGTGTCTTCATCAGGCCCTTTTCGTTCAGGGTCTGCAGCACGATGGCGGTGGAGGACAAACAGAAGATGAGCCCTAGCGTGAGCGCTATGCTCCAGTAAAGGCCCAGCAAGATACCGATGAGGGTGATTGCGCCTGTCGTCAGGCCCACCTGTAATCCTCCCAGCCCAAGTAGTTTGCCACGCATCGCCCATAATTTTTGGGGCTCAAGCTCCAGGCCGACTAAAAACAGCATCATGACGACGCCAAATTCAGCAAAGTGTTTTAAATTCTGGGTTTCAGCGCCGACCAGCCCTATGATGGGACCAATGAATATTCCTGCGATCAGGTACCCTAATACCGAGCCCAGTCCCAGTTTTTTGGCAAGGGGGACTGCAATGACAGCGGCAGTTAAATAGATAAAAGCCTGATATAAAAAGCCATCCATTATCAATGATCCTATCGAGTTTTGAGCCTATTCGTGAAGGTAATTTCTTATGGGCTGATCCTGCCCTTTGCATAAATCCGATAAATTAAGCTGGTTATTATGAAGATAAAGGGTTTAGATTTCATCCTGGCGCAAAACCCTGACAGGGTTTGACCCGGCAGAACGGATTGCAATCGCGATCTGACTCAGTCTACTATGAAGCCTCAGTCAGGCAGGGGTTATCCATGAAGCTACAGCAGCTGCGCTATATCGTCGAAGTCTCAAAAAATAATATGAACCTGTCGCAAACGGCCCAGCGGCTCTTTACCTCCCAACCCGGGATCAGTAAGCAGATCCGCCTGTTTGAGGATGAGCTTGGGATCACCATCTTTGAGCGCAGTGGTAAGAAGCTGCTGGGGGTGACCCCCATCGGCCAGCAGATCATTACCTATGCGGCAGATATGCTCAGAAAAGCCGAGGCGATCAAGACCCTGGCAAATCAGTACCGAAACCCGGAGCAGGGTGAGCTGAGCATTGCCACCACCCCGACTCAAACCCACTACCTGTTGCCCAATGTGATTAAGCTATTTGCCACTCGTTACCCCAACATCTCTTTGCATATGACCCAGGGGCGGAGAGCCAGATCCATGAGGCGGTGCTCAGTGGTGATTGTGACTTTGGGATCGCCGACGAGGTGAGTTCTCCCTATGATGATCTGCTGATGCTGCCCTGCTATTCCTGGCAGCGCTCGGTGGTTGTTCCCCATGATCATCCCCTGACCAAGCTTGAAAAACCGACTCTTACCGAGCTTGCAGCTTACCCTCTGATCACCTATCCCCAGAGGGGAGGAGGAGAGTCAAAACTTGATGAGGCGTTCCGTGCCCAGGGATTAACCCCCAATCTGGCACTGACCGCAGCAGACTCTGATGTCATCAAGAACTATGTTCGCCTTGGGATGGGGGTTGGGGTGCTGGCCTCCATGGCGATGGATGGAGCCGATAATAGCTTACGGGTGCTGGATGTGACTGGTCTGTTTAAGCCCAGCATCAGCTATATTCTTCTCAGAAAAGAGCACCTCTACTCTGAGCATATTTTTTACTTTATTGAGAATTTTGCTCCCCATCTATCTAAGGCTCTGATTGAAAAAGCGTTGCTGGCTCAATCTCAGGCCGAGGTAGACCAGTTATTTGATGGAGTCACCCTGCCATCCTATGTCACTGCCAGTAAAGAGAGAGCTCCCTTCTATTACAATTACGATATATAAAGCGCTGAAGGATAGAGATCCGGGTGGCGGAGCTGGTTTGTGGCTTGCAACCTCTTAGGGTTCCAAAGTAAGCTGGCTTGCATGTAACAAATACGTAACGGATATCAGTGTGAAAAAGATCATCATCCCCATCGCGGCTGTGCTGGCGATTGGGGTTGCAATAGGTTCTGTGTTTATGGCCTACAAGATGAGCCAGCCTGCACCCGCTTCTCAACTCAACCACTCTCAGCCTCATCAACAGGACTAAAGGACAGTTAACTTGAATAGTAAAAGCCCCTTAAAAAAGCCGCTGTGTATCTACCATGCCGACTGCTCAGATGGCTTTGGAGCGGCCTGGGCTGTCTGGAGTCACTTCGCGGGAAAGGTAGAGCTTATCCCCGCGGTTCATCAGGAGGAGATCCCTGATTTTACTGGCCGGGATCTCATCATTGTTGATTTTTCCTATAAGAGGGAAAGGATGCTGGAGATCGTACGCCAGGCGAACAGTGTTCTGCTTATCGATCATCATAAAACCGCCCAAGCCGAGCTGGAAGATCTCATGGAAAGCGGAGAGATTAAGGGAGTGATCGATCTCGATAAGAGCGGATCCATGCTTTGTTGGCAGTGGTTCCACCCCGGAGTTGAGCCTCCCCGATTAATTCGGCATATCCAGGATATGGATCTGTGGCGTTTTGAGATGGAAGGGACCCGTGAGGTGCTGGCGGCGCTCTCTTCCTATCCCTTTGAGATGGAGCTGTGGAATCAATTTATGAGCTCAGATCTGGGGGAGCTTTATGCCGAGGGTAAGGCGATTTACCGAGCTCAAATGAAGCAAATTGCGGAGCTGATTAAAACAGCGACCCTGCGCCAGGTGATCGCAGGCTATGAGGTTCCGGTTCTCAATGCGCCCGGGTTCTATGCCTCGGAGGCGGGGAACCTGCTGGCCGAGGGGGAGGCATTCGCTGTCATCTATCAGGATACCCCGTCGGGGCGGAAATTTAGCCTTCGCTCTAAGGCCACGGGCGTGGATGTATCAAAAGTCGCAGTTCGGTTTGGCGGGGGAGGCCACAAGCATGCGGCTGGCTTCGCTTTGGCCTTTGAGGAGCTGGGGCGTTTAGCTAAGGGTTAAGCACTGAAATAAAAAGGCGGGGTGATCCGATACCCCGCCTGAATTCAAAGCGGAATTATTCCTGCTCTGGCGCCTCGTCCTGGGCTTCAGTTGCCAACTCTTCACTCTCTTTATCAGCAAAAGTGGCCAGAACTTGCTGCTCGTAATCGTCGTGACAGATCATGGATTGCTCCAGTGGTTGTGGAGTGAGCAGCCTATACCACAGCTCAGGTGAAGTAAAGTTGATCTATGTCATGTTCATCTTTGGTCGGCCAACCTGAGATCGGGATCATCCTTTATAAAAACCAGGAGATGATAAGAGCGACCACCCCACCTGTGACACCTATGATGGTTTCCATCACGGTCCAGGTCTGCAGGGTCTGTTTCTCGGTCATCCCAAGGTAACGATTGGCCAGCCAGAATCCCGAGTCATTGACATGGGAGAGTACAATGGCGCCTCCGCCAATGGCGATGGTAATCGCAGCAAGCTGGGCGCCTCCAAGCCCCAGAGGCTCGAGCATCGGAATGATGAGGCCACAGGTGGTCAGCATGGCAACGGTGGCCGAGCCCTGGATCACCCGCACCGCTGCGGCCAGCACAAAGGCGAGGATCACTACCGGCAGCCCGGAGCCCGCCAGGATGTGGCCCAGTGCGGCGCCAACACCCGAGTCCACCAAGACCTGTTTAAATACCCCGCCGGCACCAGTGACCAGGATGATCACTCCGGCGGGTTGGAGAGCGCTGCTACAGATCTCCATGATCCTGTCATTACTGATCCCCCGGCGGATCCCCAGCAGATAGAAGGCTGCCAGGCAGGAGACCATGATGGCGGTAAAGGGGTGACCGATAAAACTTAGCCAGTCATAGAGTGCAGAGGCCGGATCGATAAAGCGTGCCACTATGGTCTTCATTCCGATCATCAAAAGCGGCAGTACCACCAGCCCAAGAGCCAGACGGAAGGTCGGAGCCCCCTGGCCCTCCCGGGCATGCTCATTCACCCTGGCATGTTCCGGGGTCTCAATCTTAACAATTTTGGAGATGATGCTGCCGAAGATGGGGCCCCCCAGGATCATCGCCGGAATCGAGGCCAGCAGCCCAAACAGCAGCATATCTCCAAAGTTAGCACCCAGTTGTGATGCCACCAGGATAGGCCCTGGCGCCGGGATCAGAAAAGCCTGGCAGGTGGCGATCCCAGCCAGCAGGGCGATACACATCTTGATGAAGCTACCATGGTTTTCCCGGGCCACCGCAAAGGCGATGCCGATCAGCAGCACCACGGCCACATCAAAGAAGAGTGGCAGGGCGCAGATAAAGCCGGTCAGGGTTAGGGCCCAGTTGGCTCTCTTTGAGCCACAGCGCCTGAGCAGGGTATCGGCTATCTGGTCCAGGGCTCCGGTGACCTCCATCACTTTGCCAAACATGGCGCCCAGCGCGACGACCACGGCAACAAATCCCAGGGTGCCGCCCATCCCTTTTTGGATGGTCCCGGCGATATCGGCCGGGCTCATTCCCGAGAGGATCCCAGCGATCATCGAAACCAGGATCAGGGAGGCGACGGCATGTAACCTTACTTTCATCACCAGAAACAGCAGCAACAGAATGGATCCAGCCGCAGTCATTATCAGAGATAGTTCAGACATGGTTTATCCTTGTTATTCTTGTGTAATTTGTCACACTCCCGAAAGTTACCGGTAACATGTTACCGGTAACGTGTTACCATAAAAAGCATTACACCTGAGTGATGTTGAGAATTGAGAGGGAGGTCAAAAAGTGAAGAAAAAACAATCAGGGGGCTGCTACATCATGATGGGGGTCTCCAGCAGCGGTAAATCGACGATTGGTGAGAAGATGGCTCGGCGCCTGGGGGCTAAGTTCATTGATGGTGATGATCTGCACCCCAAGGCAAATATCCTCAAGATGGCCTCCGGCTCCCCCCTGAATGATGCGGACAGGGCACCCTGGCTGGAGCGGATCCGCGATGCAGCCTTTAGCCTTGAAAAGAAAAGTGAGCAGGGGGTGATTGTCTGCTCCGCCCTCAAGAGAGCCTACCGGGATCAGATCCGTGAGGGAAACCAGCAGGTTCGATTCATTTTATTGCGGGGTGACTTTGAGCTGATCCTCGAGAGAATGCTGGCCCGCAGCGATCACTTCATGCCACCAGAGTTACTCAAGAGTCAGTTTGAGGCCCTGGAGCCACCGACTGATGAGACTCATGATGTGCTGGAGGTGGATATTGATGGCCCGATTGAACGGGTGGTTGAGCGCTGCCTGCAGGCAGCCGAGCAGTTTAAACAAACAGAAAATGGGGAGCTAGCTAAGGGATGAATCCAATTATTTGTCAAGTGACCGATAGGATCACAGAGCGTAGCACCAGGACTCGCAGTCACTATCTTGAGGTGATCCGTGAGCAGGCTAATCAAGGGGTACCGCGCGCAACCCTCTCCTGTGGCAACCTGGCTCACACAGCTGCCGCCTGCTCATCGGCTCAAAAGTCGAGTCTGCTGGATATGACTCGGGTCAATGTGGGGATCATCTCCGCCTATAACGATATGCTCAGCGCCCATCAGCCCTATGCCGATTATCCAAGGCAGATCAAGCAGATCCTGAGCCGGTTGGGTCATAGCGCCCAGGTTGCCGCCGGGGTTCCGGCCATGTGTGATGGCGTGACCCAGGGCCAGCCCGGGATGGATCTGTCACTCTTCTCCCGGGATCTGATTGCCCAGGCCACAGCCATCGGTCTGAGCCATAACACCTTTGATGCCACCCTGCTGCTTGGGATCTGCGATAAGATCGCACCGGGCCAGCTGATGGGAGCCCTGGCCTTTGGCCATCTGCCGGCAGCCTTTGTACCGGCAGGTCCCATGGGCAGCGGGATCTCTAACAGTGAGAAGGTCAGCATCCGCCAGCAGTATGCTGCTGGCGAGGTGAATAAACAGGCGCTGCTCGAGATGGAATGCCGGGCCTATCACTCTCCCGGGACCTGTACCTTTTACGGTACGGCAAACACCAACCAGCTGGTATTTGAGGTGATGGGGCTGATGCTTCCGGGCTCTGCCTTTGTGCCCCCCGATACTGAGCTACGTGAGGCCCTGACCGCAAAAATAGCCAGCCACATGGTCAGGATCGCCAGAGGCAGTGGTGATTATCGCCCCCTGGCTGAGGTGGTGGATGCTCGCTGTCTGGTCAATGGGCTGGTAGCCTTGCTGGCCTCAGGGGGCAGCACCAACCACAGCATCCATATGCTGGCGATCGCCAGAGCCGCCGGATTGATTGTGACCTGGGATGATCTGGATGCCCTGTCCCAAGTGGTGCCGCTGCTGACCCGCCTCTATCCAAATGGACCTGAAGATATTAACGCCTTTGAAGCGGCCGGAGGGGTGCCTACCCTGATGCTGGAATTAGCCCGCCGTGGTCTGCTGCATATGGATGCCACCCCTGTTTATGGCACTATGGAGGACTACCTTCAATCCCCGGAAATCGATGCAGGAGAGCTGGTGTATCGCCCGGCAGTAAGCTCGGCCAATCCGAAAGTGATCGCCGCAGCGGGTGAGATCTTTAGTGAGCAGGGTGGGCTGAAGCTGGTGCAGGGCAACCTGGGGCGTGGGGTGATCAAGGTTAGTGCCATTGCCAAACAGCATCAACAGCTTGAAGCGCCGGCCCTGGTCTTTGAGTCTCAGCATGAGGTCGAGAGAGCCTATCAGGCTGGTGAGATCAACCAGGATGCGGTGATTGTGGTGCGGCACAACGGGCCGGCAGCCAATGGGATGCCCGAATTGCACAAACTGATGCCAATTCTGGGAAACCTGATGCAGCAGGGTTTCAAAGTCGCACTGGTCACCGATGGCCGTTTGTCGGGAGCTTCCGGTAAGGTTCCGGCTGTTATTCATATGACACCTGAAGCCAGCCGAGGTGGACCACTGGCCCGTCTTGAAAACGGTGATCGGATTCGGTTGGATGCGGGAGAGGGCAGCCTTGAGGTGCTGACCGATATCTCCTCAAGGGAGGATACCCTGGTGGAGCTTAGCTATCAGCACGTCGGCGGCGGGCGGGAGCTTTTCTCTGTCTATCGCCATAACATCAGCAGCGCTGAGAGCGGTGCCACTATTTTGTATCAAGAGGAGAGTTAGTCAATGTCATGGAATATTCAGCCCTCAGAGGTTTTTGCAGAATCACCCATAGTTCCTGTGATGGTTATCAAGCACTTAGAAGATGCCCTGCCGATGGCCAGGGCCCTCGCCGCAGGTGGGATCCGGGTGTTTGAGATCACCCTGCGCACCCCGGTAGCCCTGGAAGCGATCCGCCAGATCAGTGAAGCGATGCCAGAGGCTCTGGTTGGAGCCGGAACAGTGATCAATACTGAGCAGTATGATCAGGCGGTTGCGGCCGGGGCCAAATTCGTGATCTCTCCGGGCTACAGCCCTAATTTGCTCAGGCATGCCTTATCCGGTGAAGCGCCCCTGATTCCGGGAGTCGCAACCCCCTCTGAGATCATCACGGCCCTTGAGCTTGGTTATGATCACCTGAAGTTCTTCCCGGCGGAGATCAACGGTGGAGCTAAGGCGCTCAAGGCGATTGCGGCACCGCTGCCTCAGGTCCAGTTCTGCCCGACCGGTGGGGTGAACCCGGACAATGCCGGTAGCTATCTGTCACTGGATTGCGTAGCAACGGTCGGGGCACCTGGATGATTCCTGCCGCTGCGATTGAAGCGGGTGACTGGCAACAGGTGACCGAGCTGACCCGCCAGGCGATCGCGGCGGTGAGTTGATGCCAAATCGGCTGTGCAGCTAAGCGCTATTATCTATACACGATCTGAGTATTATGATTTGCAGCTGAGTTGCATGAGCCGGTACTGACCGGCAGCAGGCAAAAAGGTGCGCTCGCCCGCACCCTCTTGCATCTCCCGGGGCGCCCCGAACCTCGCTGTACCCTTGTCTCTCCTAAGGATTAAGCCGCAGCTTAGACATCACGTCCATGTGATGGCTAAGCTCTCGCGCTGCTTATCATCCATGATAAGCCCTCCCAGTTCGGCATCCTGCCTCTCGTTCTGTTTCTCTGGGAGAAACGTCACCCTTATCGCTCAACCTTAATCCTCTACGGTTCTCCTCGGCGCTCGTTCACGGGGTGACAAACTCTCCCTTCGATATTGCGATCAGGACTCTGATAGGCAAAAACGCTCAAAATGGTGTTCTAAATACTCTCCCCGGTGCTGATCTGATAGCCGAGATCAAAGCGGGTTTGGGCCAGAGGCTCGTCGTTGAGCCTTGCCAATAACTCCCGAGCCGCTACCTGGCCGATCTGCTCCCTGGGGGTGATTACACTGGCGAGCCTTGGCACCATGGATTGACCTATATCGTGGCCATGGAAGCCGGCTATAGCCAGCTCTCCCGGGATCTGGATTCCCTGGCGCTGGCATTCAAACAGGGCGCCGATCGCCAGATCGTCATTGGTACAAAATAGTCCGTCTGTTTGTGGGTGTTCGCTCAGCACCTGTTTAAGCAGCGAGGCACCGAGGCTGAAGGAGGAGGCTTGCTCGGTTAGCAGGGTGACAGGTTTTAACCCATGAGCCTCCAGTGCCCGGGTATAGCCTTGCATTCTAAGTTGGGTGCGCTGATCCATCCGCGCTCCCAGGTAGGCGATTTGCCGGTAGCCGCGCTGGATCATTGTTTCGACCATACTGTAGGCGGCCCGGGCGTTATCCAAACCTACCGCCTGGCGAATGCACTCCGAGGAGCAATCCATCATTTCGACCACAGAGATCCCTGCGGTCTCGATCATCCTCAGGGTTCGTTCACTGTGGAGGGTTTCAGACAGTAGCAGGCCATCGACATTGTAGGAGAGCAGGGAGGCGATGTGTTGCTCTTCACTGTGGGCACTATAGCCATAGTGAGCAAACATCAGCTGGTAACCGGCGGGCTCGGTTACCGACTCGATGCCACGGATCACTTCGGCGAATACCTGGTTGGTCAAAGAGGGAACCAGCACCCCGATCGCCCTGCTTTTGGCATTGGAGAGGATATCCGGCGCCCGGTTGGGAATATAGCCAAGTTGCTCGACCGCTGCTGCAAGTCTATCCCGAGTGGCAGGGGAGACCTGGGATGGATTTTTCAGATATCGGCTGACAGTCATCTTGGTGACGCCGACCAGACTGGCGACATCTTGTAGTGTGGGTCTTCGTTTCTTGCTCATGAGCCGTGTTCAGAGATGATGTTACACGTAACATAACAGATTCTTTTAGGGTAGAACATCGGCTGGCTCTCAATGGGAAGCCCTCTTTATTGAGCGGCCCGGGGTCAGTATAATTGGTGATCCTTGTCATGGTTATGGTTTCGATGGTATCCCATCGGGGTTGGAGCCATGATGATCCCGCTATGAGAATAAGGTGTGCCCTGTAAATGAATCCTATTGAGCAAACCTGGCGCGAGCTGGTAGAGCTGCGTTGTGAGGTGATTGAGTCTCACGAAGTTAAAAAAGACCAGGCATTGCTGGTTGAAAACATTAATCACCTGAGCGTGTTGGTGCAACTGGCCCTGGTACCGGACTCCGGCTTCTCCTCAGAGGCGATCGCCTGGGCCAAAGAGTTACGCCAGTTTGTCCAAACCTTTGTCGGTAAGATGAACAGCATCAAGGGGAAAAAATGAACCAGATTGAAAAAAACTGGCAAAAAGAAGTTGTCTCCGTGATGGGGCAGATCGGTGACTATTTTACCAAGGGTGATTCGGACAGGGCGCTGGAATGTATCCGGGTTTTGGATGTGCTGCTGAGCCTGCCACGTCACAGCAGTGATGGCTTCTCCACCGAGTCTATTCAGCTTCTTAACAAGTGTGATGCCTGGCTGGCGACGATCCGTAAATCCTCCGGGGCAGATAAGGCTTAGCAGGAGCTCAGGGTGTGAAAGATCTTGAATTTTATCTTGATAACCCCATCATTGATTTCGATGTGGGGATCCTGGTTGTCAAAGATCTTGAGCACCGCTTCATCGCTTCCAACCATAAGCTCACGGACTACTCGGGGTTACATCCCGAGCAGCTGGTGGGCTTAAGAGATCTGGATATGCCCTGGCAGGATATGGCACAAATCTATACGGATCATGAGAAAGATATTCTGGCAGGAAAGCAGTATCAGGTGATTGAACCGCTGCAGGGCCTTAAATCTACCAACCTGCTGACCCGCAAAGTGCTTCTCTATGATCAGCATGGTAAACCGGCCGGAACAGCCCTCAATGCCATGGAACTGAATTCAGATATTGAGTTTGCCCACCTGGGGGGCCACTCCAGTAACTTCAAAGTGTGTGGCTATGGCGCACAATACAATCTGACTCCGATGGAGTCCAAGGTATTTTATCACTTCATCAAGGGACGCAAGCGTGCCCGGGTCGCAGAGCTGCTAGGGATCTCGACCTCCTCCTTCGATTTTCATATCCGCAATATTAAGCATAAATTTCAGGTCGACAGTAACCAGGATCTCAGGTACCTGGCTTATCAGAACAAATTTGAAGATATCTTCCCTTTTCAGATGAGTGTTCGTTGCTGAGTGACCCAATTCGATTCAGTGAAAGTTTTATTCCCACGGGCTTAGCCATATTCCTCATCTTGTTCACTGGGATTCAAGATCGCTTTTAGCACAACTTTGTGTGATCCCGCTTGCAAAAATATATTTATTTTTTTGAACCTATGAATTTCATAGGTTCAAGTGGTGGATATTTTTGCTTCAATGGAGAAACCCCGTTTTTCCAGAGTCTGTGATGGAGCTTTGGAAATCTGAAGCTATCCCAAGTGTGATAGCCAGTGAGGGCCGCAAATGTGACGATAAGGGTGTACAGGGACAAGTAACCCCGCCATTTTGATCAGGAAGATCCTGAATTGAAGTTTGGGGGGAATGATGAAAAACACCATCTCTACCACTGTATATTTTGTTCTGATCGGCATGCCATTTATCGCCTCGGCCAATGACAGGAGCTGTTGAGCCGTACACGCCGGGAGACTCTGGTGTAGCCTGGGTATGAACGACAGAGCACAACCGCGAATGGATAGGCGGGAACGCTATGCTAAGGAAAGCAAGGTTGCCTCAGAGTGCCTACCTGAGACTGATTCGCTCGGCGAATGCAAACTGCTGCTCGCTCACTGCCGAGGCGAGCCGCCGTTTTAAGGAGCAGTACGGGAAGTCCACAGAACAAATCATCAGCGGAGCAAAGCCCGTATCATATGAGGCTGAGGGCTCTTTTATTCTGATGGTCGATGTTGAGAGTGATTGCGCGGTGGCGCCTCAGGGCTCAGCCCGGGAAATAGGCTCCTTGATCATGGAGCACTTTGAAACCAATCCCTGAAAGCAGGGTTCACCCGGAGTAACCCAGGGTGCTGCGTATCTGTGGGAGGTTCTTAACGATCCACTCCCTGTTGATCGCGCCCCAGCTCAGTAGCTGATACTGCCCTGACTTGGTGGCACCTATATACTCTACCCGAATATCCAGCTCCTCAAGGGCCTTAATCGTATCCTGAGCGGTGCGCCTTGGCATCCCGGTTTCAGCCATCAGGGCTGGGACACTGTTGATCCCTGATTCAATCAGATAAGCGACCAGCAGGCGCCGATAAAAACTGGTTTTTGTTTTACTGATTTGGCTCATGGAGACTCCTTCTCCGAAAACTCTGCGGACTATAACACGGATTATGCCCCGTATTTGCAGCTTACTCCACCAATCGGGGAGCGGCTTTGCAAGCCGGCATCAGAGGCTTATGATTTTGAGTTAGCTTAAGTTGAACTATGGTCCTCTAAGGGCCGCCGGGAGAGTCGATGGCACACTTGGATAATCTACTAAAAAATTGCGATTTTCAAACATCAAGACTCAGGGTATGGAGCCTTGCTGCAGCCAGCGAGGCAGGGGAGGAGTCAGAGGTCGCTGGCACAGCCTTGGATTTGCTATCACCTGAAGTGGTCAAAGCCCTTCCTGGAGAGTTTCAGGGCATTTCAACCCTGGCCGCCGCATCCGCTTGGCTTGAAACGATGCAGCGTCAGTGTCAGCTCTTACTGATCCAGGCCAGAGAAAGCCGTGAAATCTTGGGCTTTATCTTTCTCTACCCGGATGAAGCCGGGCCAGCGGGCCTTAATCTTCATCTTGGTTACCTGCTGGGCAAGGCGTATTGGGGGAGGGGCTATGGAAAAGAGTTTTTACAGGGCTTGCTTCACTGGTGCCGGACAACAGCAGGAGTTAGCAAGCTCACCGCAGGCGTAGAGCAGGATAACCAGCCCTCTATCAAGCTCCTGCAGCGGCTTGACTTTAAACTGGCTCATCAGGAGCCAGAACTTAAGACTCGATTTTATGAGTACAAGTTCTCTCGCGGGGCCTAAAGTCACCCAGGGCAGAATCACAGCGCAGTGACAATCTTCTATCTACAGTAAACAGTTATTGTTTGACCTGCGGTCGGCTAATTTGTGCCTTCGGCGCAAGTGTCCGGCCGCGGACAGCTGCGGCGGGGATTCCTCCTTCGTTACTCTTTCTAGGGGCTGTCGTCATAAGATGGCAGCCCATAGTGCTACACAACGTATTTGAACCGCCGCTTCAAATGAAGCGGTATTTTTTGCATATCGTGTCGCGATTCCTCGCCACCTCTTCAGATGAAGAAAAGCATTTTCTACCAAATGCCTAACTCTATAGAGACCTTTATCATGCTCCCGTAGCACCTTCCGGTTTCTCCTCGATGGAATAACCACTTTCATTCCCAGAAACTCGGCTTGGGAGACCAAGGCATTGGTATCGTAGCCTCTGTCAGCCAGTAAATACTCAGCATCGACACTATCAATCAGAGCCAAGGCCTGAGAACAGTCTGCCGTTGTACCTGAGGTAACAAAGCACTTAACAGGCATGCCATGAGAGTCTACAGCCAAGTGGATTTTACTGTTTAGCCCCCTTTTGTTATCCCCATATCCTGATTACCTCCCTGAGCACCGCTGGCATCTGGGTGGACTTTGATATGGCTGGCGTCGATCATCAGCCACTCAAAATCAGGCTCATGGATTAAACGTTCCTGGAGGCGAGCCCAAACTCCCTTATCACGCCAGCGACTGAAGCGTCGATGGGTATTTTTCCAGTCGCCATAATCGGGAGGAAGGTCTCTCCAAGGTGAGCCTGTCCTTAAAATCCAAAAAACAGCATTGATAAAGAGTCGGTTATCTCGACCCGCCTTTCCCCAATCACCTTTTCTTCCCAATATATGGGGTTCGATTAGGCTCCATACTCGGTCTGATATGTCATGGCGTCGGTGGGCTGGGCTCTTCATTGTGTAGTTCCAGATTAATGATGAAAGAATATATTGTACTCAAACTAGTCCGCTCATGACGACAGCCCCTAGAAAGAGTAACCAGAAAGTCGCTACGCGCGATGTTCCCTACATCGAGCTTCGCAGTTCGCCATCCCTGGCTCAGAAACATAAAGCTTTACTATCTCTTATATGAATCGAAGAGAGGTAGTTTCATTCCCGTGAGGGAGCGCGGAGGAAACCCGTAAAAATATATTGTTGTTCGAGGCAGGATGCCGATGTGCGGAGCTCTGGGGAGGGACTCGCAGCGCGGAGCGAGTTTTTGATTACTTTTGGCGGTACAAAAGTAATGTGCTGCCGACACCCATGCAGCGCAGCTGCATGGGTGTCGGTGTCGCCCGACGGCGAACAAAGGGGCAAACGCCTTTCCCCTTTGCAATCCCCTGGTGCCCCGGATCTCGCTAAATCTTCGCCTCACCTAAGGATTAAGGCTCTGCTTAGACATCACGTCCGTGTGATGGCTAAGCTCTCGCGATATCCCTATCGCTCAACCTTAATCTTCTAAGGTTCGCCTCAGCGCTCGCTAACGGGGTTTGAAACTCCCCTTTGATTCGCGCCGAAAAATCATGCCGCGATTGAAGCCGAATGGCAGGACGCGATGAGTGCATAGCCACGCTAGGGGTGGAGTCTCTCCCGGAGAGACAGAGCGAGAGATAGGGATATCGAACTGGGGAGGCATATCATGGATGATATGCGGCGTGTCTATGCTGAGCTTCAAGGAGCAAGTGATTTTGAGGAATAAGCGAATCGGGGGGCACCCTGGGGGTTGTTAGGGGACTGGGTGCGCAGTCCCCTGACCTGCCGCCGGTCAGCACCGGCAATTATGCCGAAGGCATGAACTTGCTGCCTGCAGGGCTAATTGCAAAAGTATCGGGTTTCCTCGCTCGCTGTCGGGCACCCCCGACACGTCTGTGGCGAAGCCACAAGACTCAACCTCAAACCTTAGGCATCTGCAGTCGCATTGCCCTAGACTCAGGGGAGGGATGAGTCGAGATTGAGGGTTGTAGCCGTGGTGATCCGTTTTATATCAAGTTGCTTTTGCGCATTAGGGATGGTTTGCACGGCCTATGCGGCACAGGTAGAGAAACCTGACTGGTCCAAGCTAACATTTGTGACCGAGGAGTATCCCCCCTACAACTACATCCACAATAGTAAGCTCAAGGGGATGGCGGTGGATCTGCTTTTAGTAGCCGCCCGGGAAGCGGGGCAGCCGCTGGCCCGGGAGGATATCAAGGTCTACAGCTGGGCCCGGGCCTACAAAATGACATTGAATATTCCCAATGTGGTGCTATTTTCCACCGCGCGCTCCAAGCCCAGGGAAAAGCTGTTTCATTGGGTCGGGCCAATCGTTAAATCCGCCACCGAGCTGTTGGCTCTCAGGAAGCGCAACCTGAGCATCAAGAATATAGATGATCTCAAAAACTACCGGATTGGGGTGGTTCGGGCTGATATCGGAGAGCAGGATCTGCTGAACCTGGGCTTTCCGAAAGAGAAGATGAGCATCACCCATAATCATAAATTGCTGATAAGACAGCTGAGAAACCAGAAGATCGATTTTTGGGCCTATGAACTTTACAGTGCAAAACATATCTACAAACAGCAGGGATTACCTGCCGGAGAGCTGGTCCCTGTCTATGAGCTCAGCGCCGATCAACTCTACTATGCCCTGAATCTGAATACCGATCCCAAGCTTCTGGAGAGTTTCAGCCAGGCGGTTGGCAAAGTGAGGGAGAGCGGTGAGCTGGATAAAATCCTGAGTCGTTATCAATAAACCGGCGACTGGATATCTGATACGGGGAGCTCCATGGTTCGCGGGGCTCTCTCTTGCCCGGACCGAACCTGCTCGCTACACTAGCGCCTTTATCCAGTATTAAGGCCTCCCATGTTTGATTGCACCGGCATCACCTGCCCCCATGACGCACTTCCCCTGAAAAATATTGAGGGGCAGCTTCGTTGTGAAAATGGCCATAGTTTTGACCTGGCGAAGCAGGGATACTGTAATCTACTGCCGGTTCAGGCCAAGCGTTCCCGGGATCCGGGAGATAGCAAAGCGATGATCGCAGCCCGTAGCGAGCTACTGGATAGCGGGGTATACCAGGGTATTGCCGACAAGCTTTGTGAGCTGGTGGCTGAACTCGGGACAGGCAAAAGCCTGGCCATTGCAGATGCAGGTTGTGGGGAAGGCTATTATCTTAAGGCCCTTGAGAGCCATCTGCAGCAGGCAGACCTTGCGGCGCGGATGATAGGTTTTGATATCTCCAAGTGGGCGGTTGCCCGGGCTTGTAAACGCAGTCGGTCGGTGAGCTGGCTGGTGGCGAGTAGTAAGCAGCCACCGCTAGCGGATCGATCACTGGATCTGATCCTCTGTATGTTTGGCTATACTCAGTATCCTCAATTTGCCAGTAAATTAACTCAGGGGGGCCATCTGCTGTTGGTGGATGCGGGGCCAGATCACCTGCTTGAGCTTCGCCGCAACATCTATCAGGAGATCAAGCCACACCGTAACTTTGATACGGCCCAGGCTGAGCAGGCCGGTTTTGAGCTGATCTCAACCCACAGCCTGCGACAGCAGGTCACTCTCAATCAGGCTCAGCTTCAGCAACTGATGCTGATGACACCGCACTTTTTCCGGGCGAAGGCTGAGGCAAAGCAACAGTTAGCCGAGCTTGAAGAGCTGACTCTGACCCTGGATGTGGAGTATCGGTTGTTCCGTTGTATGTAGCGGCCTATGGGTCATGAAATGATCGCCAGCCTCCATGGAGACTGGCGATTGCTATGCACAGAATTAGTCGAGTTTCAGCCAGTATTTGGCATCAATCGCCCGGGTTTGTTCACTCAGGTTAGGATTATCAATGTGGAACACCCGGCGTTGCTTGAGCTTGGCTTCGGCAAAGGTCTTTTTCACTAAGGGCGCATTATCAAAGAACTCGATAAATGACCCATCCTCATAGGCGAGCTTGAATCCCTTGTTCAGTGCATCCACTAAAGGCTTATTGGAAGCCGAGGGCGAGACAAAGAAGAACATGGGAAACTTGTAGACCAGCATCAGCTTATCATCGACCAGCAGGTTTTTATACTGGGGACGGCTGGCGACCTCACTATAGGGCTCTATCACCGCACGAGGAAAGAGATCCGAGCGGCCGTTGTCGACGATCTTAAAGATCTTCTCAAAACCCGGAACTTCGCGAACCTTAAAGCCTCCGGATTTGAGCACATCCACATCGGCCCAGCCTTCGCCCTGAATCATCTTAAAGGCTCTGAGCTCCTCAAGGCTCTTCACACTCGCAAGTTTGGGTTCCACGGTTTTGTTGGTGATAAAGATCCTGTGTCCCAGCAGGCCTCGAAATACCGGGTAACGGATAGGGACCAGCTTTGACTCGATCTGCTTGTCGGCGCCGAGCCAATCCACACTAATCTCCCCCTTGGCTAACAGGTTGATCTTGCGTGACTGGGAATCGATAGGCTTGCGGTAGGCCTTGAGATTGGCCGTTTCACCGGATTTTTCAACCAGAAAAACCAGCAGGCTGGCCGCATACTTATCCAGATCTGAGCCTTCTCGCAATACGGGGTGGGTGATATCCAGCGCATAGCTTGATGGGATCATCATCAGCATACAGATGGACAGGAATGCGCTGCGGATGAGAGTGGTCATATGATCGCTCCTTAATAATATGACTTCACTGTAAAAAGTAGCTCACCGCAACGGTTTCGTCGTGATGTTTGCCGATAGCTTATTTAAAAAAGCTGGTCGATATGGGCAAACAATCCACAGCCATAATAGACTGGCTTGCGCTCGTCGCTTTGGACCTTGCGCAGGCCCTGATTAAAGCGTTCAATTAACGCTTTTCCATCCGGATGTTTTCTGCTGATCAGCAGGTGATATTCGTCATAGCGGATCACAAAACTGCGTTGAATCCTTTGTTGCTCCGCCTTGGGGAGATTTTGCAGCGCTTGCCTGGCCTCGAGCTCAACGGCACTGACCGCGGTGACCTTACCCTCGGCCAGCCAGTTAAAACACTGCTGCATCGAATCGGGGCTAACGCGTTTTAGTGTTTTGTCGCGGATCATCTCTCCGAGCTCCCCCAAGGCACCATAGCCTGCAGGCAAGCAGATCCTGCTTCCTCTGAGATCTTGCAAACTCTGATAGCTTGTGCCCGGAGTCTCTTTGACCCAGGCATAGGTGGGGACGCTGTACAGGGGAGCGCTAAAATGCATCTGTTTTTCACGTACCTTGGAGTATGCCCAGGGAAAGGTCGCCGTATATTGAGTGTTGACCGTTTGTATATAGGCATCCTGCCAGCGTAGCCAATAGAGTTGGCTGTCGAGCTTCTGAGCCTTGAAGGCTTGCTGAACCAGCTCGCTGACACACCCATAGTGGGGTGAACTCTTGCTGACATAGGGCGGATAGTGATCCCCCACGGCGAGCTTAATTGTGGGCTGGTTTTGTGGATTGGCATATAGCACACCGGCATAGGCCAGTAACATCAATCCTGTGATCCTGATGATATGAGACATCCTGTCCTCTCCTGCTTAAATGAGGGCTTTTTCAGGCGGCTGCCGCAACCCGGGGGCAGTAGAATGCTTAAAAAGCAGCCGACAGGGCGGATGGTAGCAAGTTGTGGTGCCCGGGTTAAGCTTTTTGTCTTGCTCAGCCGCGGTGGATGGGCCATGATCGGCGCCCCTTCACAGGAGAATAAGATGATCAGAGTTTTAATCGGGGTCGTGATAGGATTTATCATCGGTGTTTCCATCACTGGTGGTGAAATCAAAGCCCCTTCTCACCTGGATATGAAGATGCTCTCCAGCAGCACTCAGGCTCAGGACCAGCTGCAGCTGGTTAAAGATAAGATGGTGCTGGTCAAAGATAAGCTGGCTCTTGCCATAGACAAGCAGATGGATAGATAACGGCCAGTCATCGACCGAGGGATAGGATGTCACAGGAACTTGAATCTCTACTACATAAGCTGAGCGATGCCACTAGTTTTGAACTGTATCGGCTCAAGGCGCTGATCGATGCTGAGCTTGCAGACCCGGTACGCATCGAGGCGCTCCACCGGGTGTTGCAAGTTGGTCAGCGAC
The DNA here is from genome assembly GCF_003072645.1 of Dongshaea marina. Classification (NCBI taxonomy): domain Bacteria; kingdom Pseudomonadati; phylum Pseudomonadota; class Gammaproteobacteria; order Aeromonadales; family Aeromonadaceae; genus Dongshaea; species Dongshaea marina. The sequence continues at coordinate 3,934,372 of NZ_CP028897.1, read as the reverse complement.
TTCACTACTACGATAGCCAGCAACGGCTGCAGATCCCTTGCGAGCTCATAGAGATCCGCAACAAGTACCTGAGAGTCAAAGAGCTTGCCGGGGCAGGGCGCGAGGTGACGATTCCAGGCTATATGCTGAACCTGGATGGCCAGAGTGTTGAGCCCAGCTTTGTGGTTAAGCAGCCGTTGGGGCGCCATCAGCTCAGTGTCGGAGAGCGGGTCGGCTTTCATGATAAAAAGGGCCAGCCTCACTATGGAGTGATTGAGCGCCTCAATCACAAAACCGTCACCCTCAAGACAGATCAAGGGCGCTGGCGGGTTGCTTATTCATATCTGTTTTCTGTGGTCGATGGCGAAACCCAGGTATTTGAGATGTTGAATCCATGATTCTCTATATTGCAGAAAAGCCCAGCCTGGGACGGGCGATTGCCGACGTGCTCCCCAAGCCTCACAAAAAAGAGGATGGCTATATCCTGGTCGGTAATGGTGATTGCGTCAGCTGGTGTATCGGTCATCTGCTGGAGCAGGCTGAGCCGGATGCCTACGATCCCGCTTATAAGCAGTGGCGAATGGAACATCTGCCGATTGTCCCCGAGAGCTGGCAGTTGCAGCCTAAACCAAAAACCAAGAAACAGCTTGGTGTCCTGCGCAAGCTGGTGAAAGAGGCAAATCAGCTGGTTCACTGCGGCGATCCCGACCGGGAGGGGCAGCTGCTGGTCGATGAGGTGCTTGGTTTTTTAAAAGTGAACCAAACCAAGCTCAGGCAGACCCAGCGTTGTCTTATCAGTGACCTCAATGCCCAGGCGGTCCAAAAGGCTCTCAAAAAGCTTAAGAGTAACCATGATTTTGTGCCGCTTTCGACCTCGGCCCTGGCCCGGGCCAGAGCCGACTGGCTGTATGGGATCAATATGACCCGGGCCTGTACCATCCAGGGGGGGCGGGCCGGCTATCAGGGGGTATTGTCGGTCGGTCGGGTACAAACTCCCCTGCTGGGGCTAGTGGTGCGTCGCGACCGGGAGATTGAATCTTTTGAGCCTAAACCCTTTTATGAGGTTCTGGCATTGGTCAGGACGGCGGCAGGAGAGCGCTTTAAGGCGAAATGGCAGCCCAGTGAAGCCTGTCGTCCCTACCAGGATGCCGAGGGGCGGGTACTGTCCCGTCCTCTTGCCGAGAATGTGATCCGCCGGATCACCGACCAACCGGCGCTGGTGAAGGCGGTCGAGAATAAGCGCAAAAAACAGGCGGCGCCGCTTCCCTATAACCTGTCGGCATTACAAATTGATGCGGCCAAGCGCTATGGCCTGTCGGCAAAACAGGTGCTGGATACCTGCCAGGGCCTCTATGAAAAACATAAACTCATCACCTATCCTCGCTCCGATTGTCGCTACCTGCCCTCGGAGCACTTCACTGAGGGCAAGGGGGTGAGTTCAGCCATCGCACGGGTCGCAGAGCCATTGCAAGAGGCGGTTAAAGACGCTGATTTTAAGCTTAAATCCAAGGCCTGGAATGATAAAAAGGTTGAGGCTCACCACGCGATTATCCCAACCCAGAAGGTGGTCTCCCCGGAGCGGCTCACCCAATCGGAGCTTCGGGTCTATGAGCTGGTGGCCCGCCAATACCTGGCCCAGTTTTACCCACCCTGGCAGTATGATGATCGTAAGATTGAGCTTGAGATCGCCGGTGGTTTGTTTGTGGCTAAGTCCAGGCAAACGGCCCTTGAGGGTTGGAAGGCACTGTTTAAGCGTAAGGAGAGCTCCCGGGAGGGGGATGAGCCTGAGTTAGCACAGCAGCTGCCTGATCTTAAAAAAGGGGAGGAGCTGGACTGTGAGGGAGGAGAGTTACTGGATAAACTGACCCAACCCCCCAAGCGTTTTTCAGATGCGACCCTGCTGGCAGCAATGACGGGGATTGCCCGTTTCGTCAAAGATCCAGCGATTCGTAAGATCTTAAAAGAGACCGATGGGCTAGGGACCGAGGCGACCCGTGCCGGGATCATCGAGCTTCTTTTCAAACGCGGATTTTTGACCCGCCAAGGCAAGCAGATCCAGGCCACAGATGCTGGCCGGGCCCTCATCGAGAGCCTGCCGGAGAGCGTGACGGTTCCCGATATGACGGCCCAATGGGAGGCCAGCCTCGAGGCGATCAGCCAACGGCAGGGACGCTATCAGGACTTTATGGATGGTTTGCAAGGCACCCTGACCCCTTTGATTGGTCAGGTGGCCAATACCCGGATGCAGGGACTTGCCGGGATGGGGATGAAAAAGCCCGCCTACAAAAAACGCCGCCGCGCCAGTAGCAGCGGTAGCAAGAAGGGAGCAAGAGCAATAAAAAACCAGAGCTGACCCCGGCTACTCTTTCCAGTCTTTTAAGCCATATCTGTCAAGGATCTGCTGGAGTACCCCGGATTGGCGAAGCTCGCGGATCCCCCGGGTGACAAGGGCTGCATAGTTGGTCGATTGATTATCCCTGGGAGAAAACGCCAGGTAAATCTTGTGGATATGCTCGGTACGGCCGGCATATTCGATGTCGTTGCTGACTCCCATTCGCGAGGCCTTATGGGTCAGAACTATGCTGTTTTCCAAGAGCAGGTCGAAGCGTTTATACAGCAGCTTATTAATATTGATCTCCAGAGGATCGGCGCCGTAGGCATACTGAATATACTGGGTGTGGCGCTGCAAGAAAGGGTCGAGCTCCTGGCCATAGTTATAACCCATGATAAGGCCTATGGTTTTGCCCTTGAGCGACTCAAGACCCTGGTAGCGCCAGGGCTCCCCTTTTCTCACGAAAAATGCGTTATCTGAAATTCCTATCTCCTCTTCGGGAAATATAAAGTCGGGGGCATCCTCTTTATAGGAGCCTATGATGGCGTTGTACCTGCCTTGGCGGGTTAACTGGATGGCACGTTTCCATGGCAGCAGGCTATAGCTTATCTCGTGTCCTGCGGACTGAAAGATCTTCTCGACTATCTCGATAGCATAGCCGGGTCTGGATGATTTAGGCTCGCCGTTATAGGGCTCCCAGCGGTCGGCCACCACTGTGATGGTTGCGGCTGTGCAACACATGGGAAAGGCCCATAGAGTCATCAGCAGGGGAACAAGCTTAGCCAGATTCATTCGCGATCCTATCTAAGTTCTCAATCATTCAGGAGCGACTCCTGTGTTTGAGTATAGGCGGCTGAGCCCGTGGCGGGATTTAGCAAATGGAGCGGGGGAGTCTTCGGTTGAAAGAAGACGTCTCTTTGCTGTTTTGATTAACATCACTTTATGCTGGCAAAACCCCATGAGCCTTTGCCAGCATAGAATCGCAGCATTTTCTCCTTCACTGGAGTCAATGCTGCGATTGAACTCAGACCGAAAGATGATCCGGATGGGAACAGCTCTAGCCAAGGGCTGGAGTTTCATCACCGACCCGGATCACCACCTTGCCAAAGTTCTTTCCTTCAAGCATCCCGATGAGGGATTGCGGGGCTTGCTCCAGGCCGTCAATCAACTGCTCCCGGTAGTGAATTTTTCCGGAGGCCAGCCACTGGCTCATATCCCTGGCAAACTCATCATAGCGATGGCCGTAATCATCAAAGATGATGAAACCCTTGACCGTCAGGCGCTTGGTGAGGATATGACGCATCAGCAGGGGAAGCTTATCCTCACCAACCGGCAGGCTGGTCGCATTGTATTGGGAGATTAAGCCACAGACAGGAATACGTGCCCCTGTATTGAGCAGGGGCAGGACGGCTTCAAAAACCTTACCCCCCACATTTTCAAAATAGACATCAATTCCCCGGGGACAGCTCTTTTCAAGCTGGGCCGAAAAGTCTTCATCCTTGTGGTTGATACAGGCATCCAGCCCAAGCTTCCGGACCGCGAACTGACACTTATCTTCACCGCCTGCGATTCCAACAACCCGGCACCCTTTGAGCTTGGCGATCTGGGCAACCGTAGCCCCGACCGGGCCCGTTGCCGCCGCAACTACCACAGTTTCTCCGGCTTTCGGCTGGCCTATATCCAGGAGACCCATATAGGCGGTGAATCCAGGCATACCCAGGATCCCAAGGGCATAGGATAGAGGGGCTGACTCGGGATCAAGCTTTATCAGTCCGCTGCCATCTGAAACACTATAGTCCTGCCAGCCACTGTAACTGAGCACCCAGTCCCCGGGCTGAAATCCATCATGATTGGATGCTACCACCTGGGTTACTGTGCCTCCGACCATCACCTCACCCAGCCCGACAGGTTCCGCATAGGACTTTACCGCGCTCATCCGTCCTCGCATGTAGGGGTCAAGGGAGAGATAGACGGTTCTTAGTAAGATCTCTCCGGCACCGATTGTCGGAAGCGGGCCATCCAGGAGCTTAAAGTTGTCCTGATGGGGGGCTCCCTCGGGACGGGAGGCCAGGGTGATCTGCCGGTTTACTGTAGTGCTCTGTAGCATGTCTTGTTCCTCTTGTATGTTCTTTGGCATAAAGAACAATTTATATTAGACCGGTCGTCTATTTTTGTTTGGTAAAAAAACCGCAACGGGTTGCGGCTCTTCTAAGTTGCAGATAACAACTGTTGAGTCATCTGCATTGCAAGATCTACATGGGTCGCATCACGGTGCAGTTTAGTGAGTAGGCTTGCTCCGAGCCACTGTTGATAGATGATGCAGGCTGTTTGCTGCGGCTCATCAGAGGTTATCGAGCCATCGGCTATTCCGGCTTCAAGGCAAACGGCAATTCGCTGGATGATCCTTGCCGTTCCATCTCGCAGGGCCAGGCGCATCGCTTCAGACAAGTCTGCCACTTCGGCACTGAGTTTGACCACCAGGCAGTCCTGGACACCCTCTGAGGATGAGTAGTTGTGCCGCCATCGCTCCAGGTAATTGATGAGGCGCGAGCGGGATGTGACTCCTGGCTCATCCAGTAGCAGAGCGAGCCTTTTCAGGTAGTGGCTGAAGTAGTGCTCCAGTACCGACTGGCCAAAATGCTCTTTTGACTTAAAGTAGTGATAAAAAGAGCCCTTGGGGACTCCCGCCTGTTGCAGGATATGACTCAGCCCAACCCCACTAAATCCCTTAGCGGCGAAAATAGCCTGGCCGGTATCAAGCAGGTGTTGCTGTGTGTCTTGGTATTTTGTCTTCATGGGGAGATAGTAATAACAATTAGACCGGTCGTCTAGTTTTTATTTGCGGAATCTTAGAGGCAGACTCATGTGGACTAGAAAACTACTCATGCCTGAGCTCAGTTTCAGCTGCTAGCTCTCCTACTCCTGACTCAAACAACTTCCCGGGAGTGTTGGAGTTCCTTACCTGATAAGCCTTAGCCCATAGGTCGGGCGATGTTTTAGGACTTTGCCAAATGAAGCCTGTACTATGGCCTGGTATAACACCATGGAGCAACTATGAATTTTTCCGTATGGGCAATGCCGGAGGCCAGCAGCCAACAAGCGTTGCAGACGATCGTTGATGAATTGGCTGTAGAGTACGGCTTTCCGGCTTTTGAGCCCCATATCACCCTGACTCTTGCCGAAACCAACCAAAGCCAGCAACAGCTCATCGATCGCTTCGAGCAGCTAGCTCAGCAATTTTCAGCGGTCGAAAGCCTGTGTCTCGGGGCAAGGGGAGAGGATTTCATCTTTAAATTTCTGTATCTGGATATGCAGAATAATCCGCAGCTGAACTTGCTACATCAGCAGCTATGTGAGTTGGCATCACCAACCGATGATTACCGATTTCGCCCCCATCTGAGCCTGGCTTACCATCCAGATCCCCGGACCCTCAGCCCGCAAACCCTGGCAGAGCTTGAGCGGCGTTTTCGGGGAGTCAGTTTGCGTTTTGATGAGTATCGACTCATTAGTGGTGCGTTGGCTCCCGAGCTTTCATCCATTCCAACCTGGAAAGCTTTGAGTAGAGTGAAAGTGTGACTGAGCGAGCCAAGTCGCCAGGATAAATTCAGGGCATTTATCTTCTGCTATCCAGTAAGAGACAAATAAGATCAGTTTGACCTGCGGTCAGCTATTTTGTGCCAGAGGCATGAGTGTCCGGCCGCGGACTTCGGGTTAGGGGGACTGCTCACCCAGTCCCCCTAACAACCCCCAGGGTGCCCCCCGATTCGCATAACTCCTCAGAATAACTGAGTTTTTGAGGGAACAGACAAACGGGACACATATCATCCATAATATGCTTTCCCAGCTCGGCATCCTGCCTCTCGTTTCGTCACTTCAGAAGTAACTTCGCCCCTATCCCGGTTGTCTTCTCACGAGGTCCTGTCGTTCGCCCTCAAAAATTTCAGCAATTTTTCGGTGCGAATCGAAGGGGGAGTATCAAACCCCGTTAGCGAGCGCCGAGGTGAGCCGTAGAGGATAGTTATTTCTTTTCGAGGTAAGCCGTTCTCAGGCTTCCTGCCTTTCACGGCATTCGCACATCCTGTGCAGCAGATGGCGAGCCGCAAAGGTCGATGGAGGACCCATCGTGCGGAGTGAGCTTTTGATTACTTTTGGCGGTACAAAAGTAATGTGCTGCCGGCACCCCGGCAAATGCAGCGTAGCTGCAAAAATAAGCTATCCGCAGGATAGAGCATACTTGCCCGCCGCCGCTCGGCAGCGGCAACTGTGCCGCAGGCACACAAAGTTATTAGATCCCTGTGGCGAAGCCACAAATGAGAGAGTTATCCGCTTGATAAAGTGGATGCGGCCTGCTCTGCATCCAGCTGTTCAGGTGCCAGCCTGAGCTACCAGGATCCCCTGAAAGCTCAGGATGTTAAGGGGGGTGACTCATCTGAGGCTTGGCTACTCTGGCTGCGCTGAATATACTGTAGTTCCCCCGCAAAAGGATATTAAGGACAAGATGCAAACATTTACCATTGAGCATCGCAAGATGCGTTATCTGGATTTGGGACAGGGGCCTGTTATCGTGTTTGGCCACAGTTATCTGTGGGACAGTGCGATGTGGGAGCCCCAGCTAGAGCTATTAAGCCAGCACTACCGCTGTATCGTGCCAGACCTCTGGGCCCATGGACAGTCGGATATAGCCCCTGAGAAAACCCGCTCCCTCAGTGACTATGCAGATAATATTTTGGCCCTGCTGGATCATCTCAAGGTTGAGGAGTTCTCTGTCGTCGGCCTTTCGGTCGGTGGCATGTGGGGGGCTGAGCTGGCGCTGAAGGCTCCCGGACGGATGAAATCCCTGACCATGATGGATACCTTTATCGGGTTGGAGCCAGAGGTTACCCACCAGAAGTACTTTGGAATGCTCGATGCCATTGCCGGGGCAAAGGCGATCCCAGAACCACTGCTGGATATCATCACCCCAATGTTTTTTGCCAAAGATGCGATCGATACCAATCCGGATCTGGTTGCTGACTTTCGTCATCACCTGGCCTCACTCAAAGGTGAGCGTGTCGTTGAGGTGACTCGTATCGGACGGATGATTTTTGGCCGTCGCGATCTGATGGATGAGGCCGCAAAGCTAACGATGCCGGTCCTGATCATGACCGGGGCTCAGGATATGCCAAGACCCCCCCTAGAGTCACAATTGATGCATGATGCGATCGCAGGTAGTGAATATGTACTGGTGCCTCATGCTGGTCACATCAGTAACCTCGAGCAGGCCCAGTTTGTCACTGATGAACTGATGACCTTCCTCGGGAAGATCTACGCCTAAATTTACCAGGCCGGAGCCTTCCGGCCTGACTCTCTCTGCGCCCTGGTAGCGACTATACTCCTTTATATACCCCATCTTTGTGTGATCCAGGTTTGAGCCCCTGATGAATAAGAGACTGTGGAAGGATCTTCGACACTGCATCATCACTGGTAGCATCACCCTGTTTCTGGTCATCCTCTTTTGCCTGTTTGTTTGCCTCTTCTATCTCTGACATCAGTTATTTGGCTATTTGCCCAGAGCGCAGGTGCTGTTTAGCCTGCAGCCGGCTATTTTGTGGCAGAGGCACATTGCCGCTGCCGACGGGAAATCATACTTGCTTGACTTGCCGTCAGCTATTTTGTGCCTCCGGCACAGTTGCCGCTGCCGAGCGGCGACGGGTCAAGGGGATTGCTCACCCAGTCCCCCTAACAACCCCCAGGGTGCCCCCCGATTCGCATAACTCCTCAGAATAACTGAGTTTTTTAGGGAGCAGACAAACGGGAAATCCCTATCCCGGTTGTCTTCTCACGACGTCCTGTCGTTCGCCCTAAAAAATCTCAGCAATTTTTCGGTGCGAATCGAAGGGGGAGTTTCAAACCCCGTTAGCGAGCGCCGAGGCGAGCCGTAGAGAATAGTTATTTCTTTTCGAGGCATGGACGCCGAGTCACGCAGGTCGATGGAGGACCCATCGTGCGGAGTGAGCTTTTGATTACTTTTGGTGGCACAAAAGTAATGTGCTGCCGGCACCCCGGCAAATGCAGCGCAGCTGCAAAAATGCTATCCGCAGGATAGATCATACTCGCTCGCTGTCGGGCATCCCCGACATTTTTGTGCCGCAGGCACAGAAAGTTATTACATCCCTGTGGCGGAGCCACAAATTTACATAAATTCACTTATGGTTGAACCCAAGGCTGAACCCGATACAATACCCGCGCGGTTAACACCATACTATTTAAGGGGATTTCATGCTGCGTCGAGCTCGGTTGTTGGGCCTTATGACATTGCTGTTTTGTTCGGCTGTTTTTGCGGATGCAAAGATGCCATTGGCTACACCCTCCCAGGGCCACACCATGCGCCTGGCGATAGGGCCCGAGCCAACAGAGGGATTCGATCCCCTGCTGGGTTGGAGTCATGGCAGCTACCTGCTGCTCCACAGCCCGCTGATCAAGCAAAACTCCGATCTAGGCTGGAGTAATATCCTGGCCAGCAAGATCAGCTCAACAACCGATGGTAAAACCTGGACCATCCAGCTTAAGCCAAACCTCAAGTTCTCTGACGGGAGCTCCCTGACCGCCAGGGATGTTGTATTTACCTATAATCAGGCAGCTCGCAGTGGCGGCAAGATTGATATGGGGAACTTTATTTCAGCGAAACAGGTATCTCCTCTTGAGCTCACCATCAAGCTTAAGGCTCCCCAGAGTACCTTTGTCAATGTACTGGGCTCCCTTGGGATCGTCTCTGCTAAGGAGTACAACCCAAAAACCTATGCCCAAAAACCGATCGGTGCGGGTCCCTATCGGCTGGTGAGTTTCCAACCCGGTCAGCAGCTGGTGGTGGAAGCCAACCCCTATTACGCAGGCCATAAAAACGACTTCAATAAGCTGATTTTCGTGTTTCTGGATGAAGATAGTGCCTATGCTGCGGCCCGGAGTGGACAGCTGGATCTGGTGCGGATCCCGCCGTCACTGGCAATTCACTCCTCCGGCAAGCTTAAGCTATGGGTGCGTCCGAGTGTCGAGAACCGTGGTATTGTTTTTCCGACCACCCCATCCGGTAAGAAGGATGCAAAGGGGTACCCTATTGGCAACGATGTTACCGCCGATGTCGCGATCCGCCGGGCGATCAACTATGCAATTAATCGTGAGCTGCTGGCCTCTGCGGTCATGGAGGGGCACGCGATCCCGGCCTTTAGTGCCGTGCAGGGACTGCCCTGGAATAACCCGGACTCAGCCTTTAAGGATGGCGATCTGGAAAAAGCCAAAGGGATCCTGACCAAAGCAGGCTGGAAAAAAGGCCCCGACGGTGTTTTGCAAAAAGGAAAGCTCAAGGCAAACCTGACCCTCTGGTACACCAGTGGTGATAGTACCCGCCGCGATCTGGCCGAGGCGGTACGTTCTATGGTTGAGCCTTTAGGGATCAAGATGGCGCTGCGCTCCGGAAGTTGGGAGGTGGTCGAGCAGCACATGCACGCCAATCCAACCCTGTTCGGTTGGGGCAGCCTGGATCCGATGGAGCTGGTTCATCATTACAGCAGCAAGGCTGGTGGGGTGGAGTATTACAACCCGGGCTATTATCACAATGCCAGGGTCGATCAGCATCTGCAGCAGGCATTGGATGCTCCGAGCTGGCAACAGGCGGTTCCCTACTGGCAACAGGTGGAGTGGGACGGTACAACAGGTGTTGGGATCCGCGGCGATGCCGCCTGGGCCTGGCTTCTGAATGTGCAGCACACCTATCTGGCAAACCCCTGTATCAAACTTGGCAGCGGGGCTCCCGAGTTTCATGGCAGCTGGTCTGTGCTTAACAGCCTCTCCCAATGGCGTTGGACCTGCCATTGATGAAGCCTGTGGGGCTGACACTGCTGCGCCTGCTGGGACTACTGCTGTTAGTCTCGGCAGGTACTTTTGTGCTGCTGAGTTTTTCGCCGATCGACCCGATCCGCGCCTATATCGGCAGCGACCTGCTGCATGTCCCGCCAGAGCAGTACCCGCTGATCGCCGCACGCTGGGGGTTGGATCAGCCCCTGTGGCTGCGTTTCTGGCACTGGTTGAGCCAGTTATTGCAGGGCGATCTTGGCTTTTCCATGCTATATAACGCGCCGGTGGACCAGGTGATCGGCGAGCGCTTTGCCACCTCCTTTGTACTGTTGGCTGGCTCCTGGCTGCTTTCCGGATTCCTGGGGGTGTTACTGGGGCTGACTGCAGGGCGCTACCTGGGGACGGTCCTGGATCAGGGGATCACCCGGCTGTGCTACCTGCTCTGTTCACTGCCAACTTTCTGGCTGGGGCTGTTGCTGCTGGCGCTATTTGCGGTCAAGCTGCCGGTATTGCCTATCTGTTGCGCCTGGGATCCGGGTAGTACCGCCCAGAGCGCGTCGCTCATCGAGCGTCTGCGTCACCTGATCCTACCTATGCTTGCCCTGAGCCTGCTCGGGGTAGGGAATATCGCCCTGCATACCCGGGGAAAAATAGCCGAACTGATGTCCAGCGAGTTTGTTCGCTACGCCCGCGCCCAGGGTGAGCGCCCCTGGCCACTGCTGCACTTTCACCTGCTGCGTCATGCGATTACTCCGGCCATCTGCCTGCAGTTTGCCTCAGTAGGGGAGCTACTTGGTGGATCTCTTTTGGCCGAAAAGGTGTTTGCCTACCCGGGGCTCGGCCAGGCGACTGTGGATGCCGGGTTGCGTGGGGATATTCCACTTTTAATGGGAATCGTGTTGCTCAGTACCCTGCTGGTCTTTTGTGGAAATACTATCTCTGCCTGGTTATTGCGACGAATGAACCGGGCTCTGGATCGTCCGGCATGAAGCATAATCCGGCACCGGCGCTGCTGCGTCTTATTCTGAGTGCACTGCTGCTGATCATCCTGGCCATTTATGGCTGGCAGCTGCTGTCACAGTCTCTGCCTCTGGATCTACTGGCGCGCCACCAGGCTCCCTCCTGGCAGCACTGGTTTGGCACAGATAATATGGGGCGGGATCTCTGGGTGCGCTGCTTTCAGGGCGTCACCACCAGCCTGCAGGTTGGGGTCGGAGCCGCTATTTGTAGTGGTGGCATCGCCTTGCTGCTGGCGAGCTTGACTCTGTTACATCCCACTATGGATCGCCTGGTGCGGATGCTGATCGATACCCTGCTGGCATTGCCTCACCTGCTGTTGCTGATCCTGCTCTGCTTTACCCTGGGAGGCGGCAAGCAGGGCGTCATAGTGGCGGTCGCACTGACCCATTGGCCAAAGCTGGCCCTGCTGCTGCGTGCAGAGATGCACAGGGTACGAAGCTGCGACTACCTGATGTTGGCCAAGCGGATCGGCAACGGGGCCTTATATCGCTGGCGCCACCACTTTTTGCCCGCAGTGCTTCCCCAGTATCTCATCGGGACTCTGCTGATGTTTCCCCATGCCGTGTTGCACAGTGCGGCCCTGAGTTTTCTCGGGTTTGGGCTGCAGCCCCATGAGCCCTCTCTTGGTATCCTGTTAGCCGATGCCCTGCGTTATCTTTCGACGGGGAGCTGGTGGCTGGCGCTGTTTCCCGGGTTAGTTTTATTGGCGACCGTCTTGCTGTTTGATCAGCTGGCTCGCTCCCTGCAGCAACTCTGGTTGAGGTTTGAATGATTCTTGAATTTAACCGGATAGGGATCGAGAGTGCACGTTACTCCTGGCTGGGACGTCGCAGCTGGCAACCCCTACTCGAGGATATTTCGTTTGAACTGCATAGCGGCGAGATCCTGGCCCTGGTCGGGGGCAGCGGCGAGGGAAAAAGCCTGCTGCTGCAGACGGCACTGGCCCTGCTGCCGTCGAACCTGCGCTGTCGTGGTGAGATAAGCCTTGATGGTCACCCCCAAAGTGAGCAGCAGCTTCGGCAACTGAGAGGCCATACCCTCTGTTATGTTCCCCAGGGAGTGAATGCCCTCAATCCCCTGCTTTCGGTGGGGCGCCAGCTGTCACGGGCGGTTCAGCTCAGTGGCCAAAGGGTCGGGGACCATGGGATAGAGCAGCAGCTTAGCCAGTACCGCCTGCAGCCTGGGGTACGTCACGCCTATCCACGCCAGCTTTCCGGAGGGATGGCTAAGCGGATCCTGGCCTGCAGTGCCGCCCTATGCCAGCCCAGGTTTATTCTGGCCGATGAGATCACCGCCTGGCTGGATGAGTCTCTCTCCTGTCAGCTACTGGAGCATCTGCGCTGTCTGTGCGAAGGGGGTTGCGGAGTGCTATGGGTGACCCATGATCTGGCTCTGGCATCCCGCTATGCCGACCGGATTATCGCCCTGGAAAATGGCAGGGTACGGGAGGTTATTCACTGCGATGAGCTCCACGAAGGCGGGGGAAGTGCGCAGATGCAGGCTCACTGGCAGGCGCTCCCCGAGCAGCGGTTTCTATCCACTCAGGAGAGGGGCGGGCAATGTTGAAGGTGAGCAAGCTGGAGATCATCCAGGCCGAGCGCAGTCTGTGGCGGGATTTCTCGCTGGAGTTAGCTCCGGGGGAGATCTTTGGGATCTCAGCCCCCAGTGGTTATGGTAAAACGACCTTGGGCCGGGTGCTGGCCGGATGGCAAAAACCACAGGGGGGAGTATTACCCTGAATGACGAGCCATTGCCACAGCGAGGTTACTGTCCGGTGCAGCTGGTACCCCAGCACCCGGAGCAGACCTTTAGCCCCTATCGCACCACAGGCAAGTCCCTTAGTGATGCCTGGCAACCGGAGCCTCTCCAGCTGGAGCGTTTTGCGGTCAAAAAGGAGTGGCTAGGCCGCAGGCCCCATCAACTCTCGGGGGGAGAGCTGGCACGAATTGCGCTGCTCAGGGCCCTGGATCCCCGGACCCGGGTGCTGGTTGCCGATGAGATCACCGCCCAGCTCGATCCCCTGGTGCAGCGCCAGATCTGGCAGGAGTTGCTTGTCGAGTGCCGACAACGCCCGCTTTCTCTCATCGTATTCAGCCATAGCCGGGCTCTGCTCAGTAAGGTATGTGGCCGGGTGTGGGAGCCAGCGCTTCCCCTATCCAGCGGATAGCGTTTTTACCGCTGCGCTGCATCCAGATTGCGTGTGGCTTCGCCACAGACATGTCGGGGCGCCGACAGCACCCTACTTTTGTATCGTCAAAAGTAGGCAAAATCTCGCTACGCACTGCGAGTACCTCCGCAGACCTTCGCGGCTCGCCATCTGCTGCACAGGATGTGCGAATGCCGTGAAAGGCAGGAAGCCTGAGAGCGGCCTGCCTCGAAGAGAAATAGCAACTTTCAACGGTTCGCCTCAGCGCTCGCTCACGGGGTTTTAAATTTCCCCCTTTGATTCGTGCCGAAGAATCATAGAGTGATTTGAAGTTGAGCTGCATGGACGCAGCGAGTGCGCAACCAGTACAGGATGTACTGTTTGCGCTTTGCTTCAAAGCACTATGATTTTGAGGAGACACACGAATTGGGGGGCGCCCTTGGGGTCGTTAGGGGGACTGGGTGAGCATCCCTGCCATACAAGGATGTATTAATGCCGTGGAAGACAGGACGTCAGTGAACGGCTTCTTCCCGCAGGTAGCTATCGTCGATTACCATCTCTGATAATCTCTCCCTGCTCGGTATCCTTACCTCACGTTACGTTACTCCGAGAGTAACTACACCCATGACTATCGCTACATTCGCACCTCCATGTGCAGCATCCGCGGCCGGACTCCCGCTTAGCCTCTGGCAAACAGGCTTAGCTCCATTCCATCACCACAGGTGAGGGGAGTCGAAGAGATGAACCCTTTGCCAGGCTCCCTGACGTAATCAAGGTAGCTTGCTAATTTATTGGCAAACTTGTGGGTGTCATCTGCCACCACCAGAGCGCTGTCGGCAAGTTTCGGCTCAAGAGCCTTTAGCAGGGGGAGGTAAAGCTCCTTATGTCCATCCAGAAACACAAAGTCGATGGGCCCCGGCAGCCCGGAAACCATCTGGAGAGCATCCCCCTGGCAGAGCTGTATTCGATGATCTAGCCCGGCTTTGGAAAAATGGCTCCGGGCTTTTTCAACCTTTCCCTTATCCAGCTCACAACTGATGAGCTGGCCCCGGCCATTATCTTCCAGAGCACTTGCCAGGTAGAGTCCGGAGACCCCCATCGACGTGCCAAACTCAAATACCTGCTCGGGTTTTAAGTTACGGATCAGCATATACAGTAGTTTGCCCGCCTCAGGAGAGATCGCCATATATTTAAGGCTTCGATCAGGTTCCGACTCGGAGCATTCAGCTTGCTGATGCAACCTTGCCAGCAGGGAGTGGGTTCTTGTGAGGGAGCTTTGAGTCGATGCTGCACCCGGCTTGGTGTCATGGCCTGCGAAAGGAGCGGGGGACTGATGTTGTGCTTCGAAAGAGGATATTGAGGTTAAGTTTTCTGAGTTTTTCATTGGTATCACCTTATGGTTTAAGGTCGATACGCTGAGCCGAACATAAGACAAGCGCTATCGACCTTGGAGTAAAGTCAATTGCGCGTCGAATCACGTTAACGCTCACGTGCATGCCTGTCGACATGCCAGCTGTTGTAGAGCCAGCCTTTGAACGGCCCATCTTAGCCATTTTTTTGATAAATGCAATAAATACAGGAACAGGCTCCCCCTCAGAGTCGCCTGAAAATCCCTTTCCGAGAGCGTTTAACAAAAGCCAAAAACCGGTTTTGCAACGGCTCATGTAACAATTTTGTGATCTATTTATACTTTTTTGAACCCTGGCTGAATCGAGTTCACTCAAAAAGAGTGATTCCGATCACAGTTATTCCCCATGCCAGTTGCGACCATACCCTTCGCTTATTATTTTACTTTGCGAAAAAAGCTATCGATTTTCTACATTAACTTCGAGAGGTTCAAGGATGGACGTGAAGAGTGTATTGATTGGATTAATTGCAGGATGTGTACTGACATTGGCGGGAGTGCAGCTACACAGCTATAAACAGACCCCGCAAAACCCGAATCCTCCTTATCAAAAACAGAATCAGTTTGATGTGGTTAGCCCCATCAAATAAACCGGCTCCCCCCATGGCCCCGAGATTTGTGCAAACTGCCTGATGCACCTTCGAGGGGCCAACCCCAAGATCTAAAATCGTTTCCTCTGTATGGCTGAACTTGTGCCTATTGCACAATGCTCACCAGGCCATCGGTAATGAATGGCAGATAAGTAATGCCATCCGGATACTCTTCTGTGAGGGGGAAAACCTGAATCACTCAGAGGTTAATGAGATCAAGGGGAGCATGATCCCGACCCGTGAATAAGTCTGTAAGATTCCTGTCTATAGGGGGAGACAGCCATCATGATAACCGCAAGGGTAAAGTGTCCTGCAGTATACCCCGCGGCTGAAAGGTGCGCTCTGGAGCATTGTCCTTGGTTACCGATTTTGGCCCGGTTCTCCCGGGCCTGGAGCAGGAGATCTGTTGTAGCTATGTGCAATGGACTGGGGCTATCGCAGAGTCTGCTTGATGAGCCAGGATAAGGTATGCCCTGGCCGCCGCTTAGTGGTTAACCAAGCTTCAAAGAGGCAGTAGCGCGAGCTTGATATCCAGGGGAGTAGCTGGAGCCAAACTTGACCAAGAAAGGATTGGGATCTGAAAGTAAAAAGCTCAGCTTCTGTAGAAGCTGAGCTTTGAGTGAGATGGAAACTGCGGGGGATTATTTGCCTGAGTCCAGGGCCAGCTTGTTGCGGGTTAGGAAGTTCACCACGATTGAGATCACAAAGCCGGTGAGGGCAATCAGGAAGATGCTCTGGAACACATGGTGGTAGTTCTGCGCCGCATCGGTCAGGCTAATGGCCTTGCCATGTACCGTTTCGGTGGAGGCCGCTGTGGCGATCCAGGCCGCCAGGTAGTTGGCCACCGCGCCGCTCAGCAGCATATAGATCCCGGCCAGGGTCCCGGTCGCGTTGGCCGGGTTGAGGCGGGTGATGGCGGCCAGGGCCACCGGATCGACAAACAGCTCAGCAACACCGATGAGACCTAAGCCAACCGTAACCCAAAGCATCGAGGTGTGCCCCGTGCTCATCGCCAGCTGGGATGAGGTGTTGATCAGGAAGAATCCGAGGGTCAGCAGGAACAATCCGGTGCCAAGCTTGGACAGTGTCTTGGGGGTAAAGCCAAGTCCCGCCAGAAAGCGCCAGATCCAGGCGACCAGGGCACCACCGATAATCACCGCAAAGGGGTTGATCGACTGGTAGAAGGAGGCCGGAATCGTCCAGCCAAACAGCTCCTTGTTTACATTGCGCTCAATGAAGAGGTTAATCGAGCTGCCGCCCTGCTGATCGAAGGCCCAGAATAGGGTGCCAAACAGCATGAAGATGATGATGGCCCACAGGTTTTTGCGGCCAACCTCGCCACACTTGATATAGATCTGCGCCAGCAGAAACAGCGAGATGGCACCGACAATAGCCAGCATATAACCGGCCCACAGATGAGCCAGGATGACGCTAAAAAATGCCACGCTCAGCAGGATGCCCACAACCAGTAGCGGACCGTTTGGGATCCCCAGGGTTTTTGCCCTGATCACATCGATTCGAATTTTCTCGACGTCCTGAAAGTGCTTACGCCCGGTGAGAAACAGGATCAGGCCAAGCAGCATACCGATACCGGCGATCCCAAAGCCGTAGTGCCAGCCATAGGTTTGCGCGGCATAACCACAGGCAAGAGGGGCAACAAAGGCACCGATATTGCCGCCAATATAAGAGAGTGAAAATCCGGATTCTCGGGCCGACTCGTTCTTTTTATAGAGCTCCCCGAGCAGGCAGCTGGAATTGGTTTTAAAGAAACCGTAGCCAACGATAATCAGTGCCAATGCCGTATAAAGGGTAAGGTTATCTGAGGTGGGAATACTTAATACCGTATGTCCGGCCACCATGAACAGGGCGCCAATAATCACCGACCAATAACTTCCAAGGATTCGATCGGCAATATATCCACCTATGATAGGCGTCACATACACTAACGAGGTATAGGCACCATACAGGGCGTAGGCGTGCTGATCAGTAAATAGTAGTTTTTGGGTTAAATACAGAATGAGCAGAGCGCGCATCCCATAGTAACTAAAGTATTCCCAGGCCTGGACGCCAACAACGTACACCATACCTCTTGGCTGAGACTGATTATGCATAAATCAAATTCCCGTCAGATAAATAGAAAGAGTCACATATAGATAATTGAATAACCTAAATGAATAAATAAAGGACACATATGAGGCAACCAGGCGTAATATGATGCTATTTAGTCGTGAATAATCCTGCCTGTGCCCTGTTGCCGAGCCATTCACTATACGGTCTGGGATATACATAAACAAGCATATTTTATAAGAAATCATTCACTTTGTTTTCCCGGGGGATGAGCCCCCTGGAGCAGGCTTTGAGGCTAAGCAGCCGGGGCCGGGAGTCGTCGGGTTGCGATCTCGTGTCACTTGCCCGCTGTTTTTCTAAGACAGCTGCTGTCGCCTGGAGGACAGTCCCCGCCGCGTAGCCCTATCGTGACGGGTCTGCCTAGATGTTCTGGTTCTGACTCAGGCTCTGGAGGCCGAATCCCTGGCTAGCGGTTTTTGCTTAAACTGTACCAGTAGGATCAGGGCACTACTGATAAGGATAAGTAGCGGCATCAGGTAGAGGGCATGGGTGATACTGTGGACCGGGATCTGGGCCAGCGAACCTGCCGCAGATGAGCCGGCGCCGACGATGAGGCTGCCGACCAGGATCTGCAAGATGGGGCCGCCTCCCATATTAAACATATTGGTCGAGGCCTGTACCGTGGCCCGGGGGGAGTCAGCAAAGCGTGCTCCCATGAAGGCAAACACCACCACGCTGGCGTTGGTGATAAAACCGAGTGCAAACAGGCAAAATACCAGTGCGGGGTAGGGAAGTTGTCCGCGGAGGATGATCCCCATGGTCAGCGCCGCGATCACGCCACAGCCGGAAAGCAGGGGAATGGTACGTTTATAGTGATCGCCAATCAGTCCCAGAGCCAAGCCTCCAAACAGGCCGCCGATGGCGATCAATGAGGTGAGGAAGGCGGCGCTCTGTGCTGGGAGCTGATAGGCCTTTTCAAGGAAGGTTGGTGCCCACAGTGCTGAGAAGGCGGTTTGCGGACTACTCAGGCAGCCCACATAAACGGCAGCCAGCAGGAACACCGGAGAGGTGAAAAGCTGCTTCAGGGTGCTGGCGATGCCGTGTATCCCGCACTGGATATTAAGCTGACTCACCTTGCTGTGCATCAGGGCCCAACCACACAGCAACAGAGCGCCAAAGGCCCCGGCCAGCCAGTAGACAAGCTGCCAGCTCCCCAGGGTCTGGGTGAGCCAGATCCAGGGGCCTTGGCCAAGGAAGGCGCCCAGCATACAAAAGGCCATGGTGATCCCGACTAGCAGCCCCTTACGCTTACTCCCCATCACCAGGGCAAAGGTCCCGATCACCGCAAAGTTGGATCCGATCCCCATCAGCACTCTGGCCAGGATCAACAGACCGAGGTTGGGTGCCATCGCAAACAGACCACAACCAAGCATCAGCAGGCTGATGGCGACCAGCCATACCCGGTACAGGCCGTAGCGGTCAATCATGATCCCGGCCGGGATCATGAAGATGACGTAAGAGAAATAGTAGGCCGAGGATAACCAGCCAAGGGCCGCAGGGTCTAACCCCAGGTGAGCAGAGAGCTGAGGGAGGATCACGCTATCGGATACCCTGACGGCGTATTCATAAACCACGAATACCCAGCCTGTTAGCAGGACAGGGATTAACTTCTTATTCATCAGCGATTCCCCGGATGATGTGGCTGAGGGGGGAGGCCGCACCCCGGGGTAAGGTCACAGGTGACGGCGGAAGATTTTGCACGATTGATTCCTTGAAAAGATCTGTCCTGAAGAACTAATCATAGCCCCGGCGCATCCGTGCCGGGGTCAGTCTACTGAGATGGGTTACATGGAGTGGATACTGCCAGAGCCCGAAGTTGAAATAGATTTGAAACTTGGCTTGCCTGAGAGGTAGAGATCGCCGCTGCCCGAGATATCCACCGAAATCTCATTTTTCACATTGGCATAAATGCTTCCTGAGCCAGAGAGATCCACTTTAGCCGTGTTCGACTCAAGGTCCTTCGCCTTATAGCTGCCGGAGTTACGCAGGCTGATCTCCTGGTGGTTGACCGAGCCGCCCGAAATAGAGATGGAGCCGCTATTTTCCAGAGAGGACTTAAGGCTATCTGCCACAAGCTTATCAATATCTATGCTGCCGCTATTGGCAAGCTCAAGCTCGAGCTGATTGGTCTTGAGCTGACCCAGGCTGATATCTCCGCTGTTCACCAGCTCGATCTCTGTCTCACCTTTAGCATTGATATCCTTGCTATGAATCGAGCCACTGTTTTTCAAAGAGAGTTCCAGATCCTTGGTGTTAATGTCAGTCACCACATCAATGGTTCCCGAGTTACGGGAGCTGATCTCACTGATATCTTTCATGGTCACATAGAACTTTACCGAGCCTTGCCGATAATCATCACTGTGCTTTAAGCCAAGGTTGAGGGTGTTCCATGACTTGGAAACCTCCAGCTCAGGCAGCAGGGTATTATCAATCTCTACCCGGACTGAGTCTTTATCACCCTGCTTGAGGATCACCTCACCGGCCGAGTTCAGGGAGATTTTACTAAACCCCTGAATATCCTTGGTGAGGCTCACGGTTTCGGCCATAGCTTGGGTGCAGAGAAATGAGCCGGCCGCCATCAGCGAGCCTATCAGCAGCAATCGTTTTTTCATCCAAGTCTTCCTCTTATCGTAATTGGATTCAATTGAGCAGTAGAGAACTTATCCTACACCTATCCGCAGGATGATGCGTTGGATTAGATACCCGGGTTATTTTTTAGCGTTAACCTGAGTCTTAGTATCTTTGAAGTGGGCTGCGCCACAAAGAAACCTGATGGTTAACCAGTGGTCCGATTTTTTGTGGCTTCGGCACAGGGATGTCGGGGCCGCCCGACAGCGGGCAAAGGGGCAAACGCATTTCCCCTTTGCAATCCCCTCGCGCCCCGGATCTCACTGTATCCTCGTCTCTCCTAAGGATTAAGGCGCCGCTTAGACATCACGTCCATGTGATGGCTAAGCTCTCGCGATATCCCTATCGCTCAACCATAATCCTCTGCGGTTCGCCTCAGCGCTCGCTCACGGGGGAGGTTTAACCTCTGTGAGCGAGTGCCGAGGGAGGAAGCCCGGGCAGTACACTGTATCTGTTCACTAGAAGAGATAGGGCCGGAGTAAGCCTGGAATCGGGCTTAAGGATGATGCAGATCTCTTTCATCCAGCGGGCATCTCCCTCAATGAGCTTCAACTATCCTGAAAAATAGATACAGGCCACGCGGTAGGGGAAGGGTTATGCGTAAACTGATTTTCAGGTTGTGTCAGTTAAAGATTGTTATCTGGTTAGCTGCTTTGGCGACATCATTCATGTTTTTGCATGATGCTTACTCGGTCTTCGCAAGCGTACCGAATCACGAGATGGTTGCTTTTGAGCCGGTACGCTATGCTTATGATGTTGGGTTTGTGCTGCTGATCGTGGCTGTTTCTCTGATGCTCTCGTCACTGATCGATGCTGTCATTAAGTATCTGGATCTGCTTTGCCATAATCGGCAATAACATGAATAAGAAAGATCAACCAGGTAACCACAGGTGAGTACTCTTTGTAAAAAGTCGTACCAGAAAGTGTTAGCTCCAGTCGGCTGGGTAAGCTTTTATACTTAGGGGAGGCTGATACCGGAGTTGATGATGCGCGAGCAAAAGAAAAGGCATGGTCTCTATACCATGGAGTTTGTAGACCCCAACCTTATCATGATCCGGGCTTTCGACTCATGGAACCTGGAGCAGACCGAGGCTTTTTGTGAAGAGCTCAATGAAAACTTTGTCAGCCACATTGAACATGCTCCCTGGGGATTTGTTGCCGATATCTCGCAATGGGGGCTGTGCCCCCCTGAAGCAATGGCTCGATTTAACCAGTTGGCAGAAGATCTTGGTAACCGCAACGAACGCTTTTTAGCCGTCATCTCCCACACCAATATTCAAGGCAGCTTGGCGAAAGAGTACGTCAATCACGCCGGGAATATCCTGACAACAAGATATTTTAAAGATGCGAATGAAGGCATACAGTGGTGCCGAGAGCAGCTTGGTCGTGGCCACACTTAGTTGACCACGACCAAGCTGATACCAGGGGGATTCTATTGAGGCTGGAGATCCAGCCTCAATAGAATCTGCTGAGCGCTTAGAACAGATAAGGCTCAAGGGCTTTTCGGTTCGCGATCTGGATCTGCTGGGCTTCGGGTTGCTGCTCACATTTGTGTGGGTCGATATTCAAAGCCGGTAGGGTATAGCCAACCAGGGCGCCCCGGGTGGCGATCTCAAGCTTTCCGTCTCGCATTCCGTAATCATGCTCAATGATCGCCCGCTGAGCGGGATTAAGTCTAGAGTCCGGCTCCAAGATGATGCTGATCTCTGTCATCCAGCGCTGATCCTCGGCCATGGGGTTTGGTGAGGCATCCATGATATCCGGCTCACCGCGAAAGCGGCTCAGCACGAAATCCCGGTAGTCACGATTCTTCTCGCAATAGGCCCGCAAATGCCAGCGTAGCGGGGTACAGACCAGGGTATGAGGGGCGATCACCCGGGTTTCGACCTCCGGGCTATGCATCGATATGTAGTCTAACTCGACTCGTTTTTGGTTGCGGGCCGCCTGAACCAGCGGACGCAAGATGGTGGGCTCGATATTGCGGAGCGGGATTTGCAATGCCTCACAGCAGTTCAGACCCAGATCCAAACCGCTAAAGGTGTTGCGAATATCTGTATTGCGACTCAAAAGGTGCAGGTATTCATCTGCCGTACCCGTGGTGAACTTGGGGGTAAAGCCCGGGGTGGGTGTATATCCCTTAAGGCTCTTGTCATAAACCAGATTATCCGGAACATGCTCCTTTATATAGGTGTTGATATCTTTGGATGCTTGCTGGCGACCGATACCAAAGCTCTTGATTAGGTGATTGGTGGTTAGTCGTCCCTCCCACAGGGCGACAATCTCAATAAAGCGGTAGCGCAGCAGCAGATCCCAGCGAAGCGGCCAGTTCATAATGACTCTCCTGAGTCTGATTGAATAGAGGACATGTGTATGTAAACAGTATAGACATGACGTCATAGCCTACATAACATGTGCTCGCTTTTCCATACTTTACGCATGGAAATAGGGCAAATGACCGAGAGTATTACTATCTGCACGCTGATAAAATCACCATCGTCTGCTATTGCCTGGCTCGGGTAGGCACACTCTATGTTGCTTGATTATGCAGCATGTATTCAGAGTACTGGCAGGGACATTTAACATCGGTATTTTATGGTAATCCTCATAGCTCCCAGAGTTCAGGGAAAGTTTTTATATAGGTGGCTTAAATCTGAGTTGTAACAACTCAGATATCGCTATTTCAGGAGAAGTTATGGGAATTGGTAAGGGTTAAAGTCGGGTATTATATCCCATAGAATTAAATTAGGTATTTGAAATGAAAAAAGTAATCTTCGCAATATCTGCTGCATTAATATTTACTGCTGGCTATGCGAATGCGTTTGGTCTTAGCTCAATTATGTCACCGGAAGCAAAGAATAAGCTTAATATCACGGCTTTTGTTTCTGCGAAGAAAGATAATAATTACTCAGATATGTGTAAATTGTCTGATAAAATAGCTAATTATTATAGCTCTGTTAATGATCAGAAACTTACTCTTACCTGGGTAACAACTAAAGTAGCATCCTGCAAGAAAGCTGGAATATAATACTAGAGTTTACAATTATTTTTTATACACTTTCATTTATAGTGGCAAAGTAGTTTTACTAAGGAACTTATCATGCTGTTTAAAAACACCGTTATTACTGGTGGGCTTATTGCTGCGCTTGGCCTGACTGGATGCGCTCAAACGATGAATCCGGACGAGGTAAATATGTCAGATCTGAATGCAACATCTCGCATTCAAACAGTGCGTATCTTGTCGGTAAAAAAGGTCGAAATTAAAAATGACACAGGAACCAAAGGTGATGCAGGAATTGGTGCTCTTATTGGTGGGGGGCTTGGTTCTCTGATTGGTGATAATCACGTTGCGGTGATGGTTGGAGCTGGTGCCGGTGCAGCTGTTGGCGGTATTGCTGGGGCTCTGCATAAGAGTGATGGAGTTAGGCTAAAGTACCGTGATACAGATGGCTATACAAAGCTGTTTACGGAGATGGGTAACCCTAAGTGGTTTAAGAGCGGAAAGGCTGACAAGATAACCACTTATCATAAGGACGGTAAAGCTACTGTTCGTATTGACTACAATAACAAGCCAATGAAAAGCTAATAAATAAAAATTTATAAGTGATTTCAGAGTTGCTGGGTGTATAGGTATGTAGTAGATATCAAAGCAAATCTTACGACAAGCATTAATTACAAACATGAATGCCGTTCGCAAAAATATTATCTGTGAGTCATTCTCAGACCCAAAGGATATCAATATTTTTCTGCAAGTCTCGTAGAGAAAAAGCATGGGTTTTTAAATCAAGTGCGAATGTTAGATAAATACTGAATTTTTGGTAAAACTTCATTTCAAAATTAAGCGAGAGATGTATATGAAAAGAACAATATTCACTATGATGCTGGTTCTAGCTGGTATAGGATCTGCGAAAGCAACAACCATTGCTATTAAGCAGCCAGAGAATTTAACTCAGGCTAAGATTAATCCTGCATCGATTGTTTCGATACTTGAGTCGAATCTGGTTAACCTGCCAAACATTACTCTGGCTGATCGTAACAATCAGCATGAAATCGATCAGGAATTTGCATTCCAGCATACGGGCAAGGTATCACAGGAAAGCATGCAAAGTGCAGGGGAGATGGCTGGTGCTAAGTTCTTGGTCATCCCAAAGATAACCTATGCAAGAGCAACTGATCGTTCGGTACACTTTAGTAATTTTACAGAGCATAAAGCTAACTTAGAGCTGGAGCTTCAAATAAAAATGCTCGATGTGTCAAAAGGTACTCTGGTATATTCAAAGAACTTTGATGTGACCCATACCTATGCAAGCGGTAGTTCAAGCTACTGGACGGCTCTGGTGCGTAAGGCCGCTGGAAAGCTGGTTGGTGATGAGACATTCCAGTACAAGATTGGTGCGGTGAAGCCTAAGGCCGAAGTTAAGATGGACAAAGTGACTTTCCAGGTTGCCCCTGATGCGATGGTTTTAGTGAATGGATCCTATGTATCCACGGGTAATGGCTTTGGGTCATTTAAAGACGGTGTGACGATTGATGTTAAGGTTGTCCGTGACGGCTACAAAAATTGGCACTATCCGGTAAAAGTTTCACCAAATATGATAATTAAAGCTGTAAATGAAAAGAATGAAAAATCAGCAGAACCTAAGCCTGCCAGCAAGATGAAAACAGTTCAGAAAGTAACGATGACCGTTCAGCAGCCTAAGTGATTATTGTAAAAATTTGTTTACCTGCGATCACTGAACTTATATTTGTCACTTCCTATTTTCCGGCAACTGACTTTCCAGTTGCCATGCTTTATGTGTCTTTTGATTAAACGGTTTATATTGGAACCCGAATGAAAAAAACTATGATTAGCTTAGCCATTGTCTCTGCAATGGCTGCCCAGAGTGCATTGGCAAATACCGACAATCTAACCACTGCCGGATTACCTCAGGTAAATCTTAATAATCAGCTGAGTTCGACCGAGAGCCATCTCGCTCCTGCACACTATGAGTCGATGGATTTTTCTGCTAAAGACTATGCCTATATTAATTTGTCGGCAGGTTATGGAGAAAATAGCCTGATCACAGATATTGATGATGGCCTGCAAGCTTTGGGCGTCTCCAGTGACCGGAGTCACCTGGCCTATTCAGCGGCAGCCGGTTTTATTCATAATCTGAATGCGGACTTTGGGCTGGGCGGTGAAGCTGCCTATAACCAGCTCGATGAGCTCAAGGCCCAAGGCTATGATCTCAACAACCGCTCCATCGATCTAGCGATGGTTGCCATGTTCCATGCAAGCAAAAGCTGGGACATCTTCTTTAAGGGCGGTGCTTCCTATCAGTATGCCAAGTTAAAGCATGAATCAACCGGGTGGTCCGACACCAATAACAGCTGGGTACCAATGGCAGGCTTTGGTGTGGGCTATAACCTGACTCAGAACATCGCCTTCAACCTCACTGTGAACCACTACTTCGGCAAAGATGATCTGGTGAACTCACAGCGCGAGATCAACTCTGATGCCACCGGAAAGGTCACCAGTTACCTGGCGGGAGTGCGGTTTAAGTTCTAATCGCTAAAGAGGCCAAGGATTTGGCCACCTTGCTGAGTGCAGCTCCATCAGGGAGCAGTATGAATATCTTCACAACCTGGAAGCTGGATCATCCAAATACCCTCGAGCTACGCTGGCTGAAGCTGAGAACTGTTATTGCGGATCAGAATTGCATGACTTGATTTTATCGCGATATAAATAACGTCACCCTGCTCAAAGTGGTTATTCAACCAGCTTGTCATCTCTTTGCCACCCATGATTCTTGGGGTTTCATTGGTATTCGCAGTGCGGTTTATATAGCCCTTAACCCGTGTCTTTGAATAGCCAAGGTATATCTCAATCTCTTCACCATCAGCACCAAATTGCTCCTGATATGCGACAGGGATATTAAAGAATCCTTTGTTGTAGTAGGTATCGCCAAGTTGGATCTTAATTGTTTCTGTTGGCTCTCCGCCATTCCAGGCTGGAGAGAGCTTAGCGATGAGAGAGTCCTCCAATCCTGCTGCCAGATTGAGGTGAAACTCTCCAAAATGGAGTAGCCCATGATCAGGGAGTACATACAGCTCGATAGAGGAGTTTGTTGTCAATGCATCCAGAATGTTCTGATGGTTGCGAATATTGGTGCTCTGTGTCGCTCCCGGATTGAGGTAACCATACATACGCTTTTTGAGAGGCTGAGTTGTCTTCCCTATATATTTTGGGATCCCATCGACAACGAAGCTATACAAGATGTTTGATGATTCTGCCTCTTCATGAATATTCAATTGAGGCTTTTGGTTATCAAGGTACCACTCTCCGACTTTTCTAAAGCCAATCTGAGTAATTTTATTCAGCATATTATTCTCTATTTATCTGGTTATGTGGGCTTATGCATTACTGGATAAGCATCTGTGAGAATGCCTGTTGCCATTCGCCAGGCACCAGCTGTTGAGTTTTAAGATCAAAAGGAACAGCCCACAGGTGGAGTCTTTCATCAAAGCTAAACACCGGGAGAGGCTCATCGAATGCACTGTGTCTCGGGTAGATCAGCATCATATCTCCCTGGCCTTGCATGTACTTGTGGCCATAGGCATAGAGCTGATAGATATCGGATTGCTTGATCCCATATTTGTGCTCAGAGGTGTTGTGCATGTCGTTAAGGAGCTTCCACTTGGTATCCAGCACGGAGCACTGCTGTTTGGTCTCTAATAACAGATCTGGCTTGAGTTGGAACCAGTTACTCACTTGCTCTGTTTCTCTTGGCTGATGCCTCAGAAGATACTTGCTGGCCGCCTGAGTCTTCAGGCGAGCACTGCTATGCAGCGAACCTCGTAGACAGTGGGAAACATACTCTTCAAACAGTCTCTCCATCGCAAATAGCAACGCTACACCTTCATGCTGCCCCTGTTGAAAGCTGGGATTGAGTTGTTCCAGAATCAGTTCACACCAGGGTTTGATCGCGTCATAGCCTTTCATCAGCTTACTACTTTGCCAGCGAGGTAACTCCTGCATAGGTTGCTGATAGGCTTCAATGGTGATGAGCTGGTGTGCCAGTTCATTGGCCAGGCGCCAGTTATCTGAACTCTTGGTTAGTTTGAGAGCATAATCCAAAGCCGTTTTCAGGAGCCGATTTTCCCGGCGCTGTGGACTATAGATGTTGTGCTGGATATGAAACCAGGTTGCCCGATCCGGTGTTTGTCGGCTCTGACGGGCAAGATTGATCTGCCCCCGGATAAAGCGGCTCTCCTCTTCTACAGCCTGGTAGTCAAAGCGTAGCCCTCGGTTAATCAGCTGCTTAAGTTCAGCCAAAAAGCACTGAATCACCCACTCATGCACAGGTGCGTCTGTTCGGCGTAGCTGAGCGGACTCTGCTTCCCGAGGCTTAAGGTGCATCGCCACCAACAGCATATTGAACAGCAGCCCCCGGCAGCCATCGAGCTCCCCGGGATCTGAAAACTCATGCTGCTGTGTTTTAGGCAGGATCTCGATCTCTTCACCCGTCGGGCTTCGCAAAAAACCAACATAACTACAGATCTTAAGCCTCTGTTTACCCTCAATCTCTAAGAGCTGAGCTCGTCCCTTCCAGCGAGCCTGTAGCTCAAGCAACCAGTTAAAGGTTGCCGGAGAGACCACTCCCAGGTTGAGGCTTCGAGTTTGACTCTGATCGCAGGTGATCGAAGCATACTCGCGTATTTGGATGATGTCAGGCATTACCCAATAATCCCCAGATAGGCTTCGGGATTTTCAAAGGCACTCTCATTGAGGCGATAGCGTCGATCACTGAGCTGTCCTGCAACTTCGGCGCCAAATAGCTTCTCAATAGAGTTATCGCCTCCCTGAGTAATAAAGCGGCATTCGTCTGACTTCTTGGGATCGTTCAATACCCAGCCGATTCGCTCAAAGTCATCAAAGAAGTACTCCTGTAGTAGAGGTAAAATATTCTCTTTGAAAATTCGTTTGAGCTCCTGCTGGCGATCCTCTTCAGATTCAAGAGATGGCAGCTGCATAAAGTAGCTGTGCCCAATCATATGATCCTGATCCAGCAGCACCTCGATCCGTTGGTTGATGGTGCTCAGTAGTTCGTCGATTTCGACTCCAAACACCTCTATCCCTTGAAGCAGCTTCGGATTGGGTAACATCTCGATGAAGCTGAAGCGCCGCCGCAACGCCAGATCCAGCTGGGCCAGAGACTTATCGGCGGTATTCATGGTGCCAACGACATAGAGGTTGTTGGGGATAGTAAACGGAGTCTTCGAGTAGGGTAGGGTCACTGAGTGTCCTTCATCCTCACCTTTGCGCTTGCTGGGTTCCAGCAGGGTGATCAGCTCACCAAAGATCCGCGAGATATTGCCGCGGTTAATCTCGTCAATCACTATGACATGGGGCTTCAGGGCCTGCTCTGTAGTCCCGGTTGGAGCGAGAAGCTCAGCCATCCGCTTCAGAACGATGGTTTCACCCTTCAACTCATATAGTGTTTTTTGGGTTAGATTTTTGTTGAATAGAGCTTCAACTGGCTGACTGGGCTCATAACGGCGAAGCCATTTTACGCTACGAGCCTGATGATAGTCATCTCTATCATCTTCTGGCTGATGCATATATTCGCCAGTGATCTCAGCAATGGCCCGGAATTTACGGTTGCCATCAGATATTACAATTAGATCACCCTTTTGAATTTCATTTTTGAAACGATGGACAGAGGCAAGGGCAAAGTCGTGTACTTCTCCATGTTCCTGCTCGAACTTTTCTTTGATAGAGTCCTTGTTATTGCAGCCACTGAAATCAATGTTCCCACCCCAGCCCAAAAGTACGTAGTTGTTCTCAAGGCACTCTTGGTAAATGTAATCATCATCTTCCAGCTTGGTGTTACCCAGTGACATCTTCCAGAACCGGCGTCCGCTGAGATCAATACTCTCTTCAGAGAGGATGGCATCTCTGGAGCAGGCCTTATCACAGAGCTGCTTGAAGATCCCATCCTGGATCTCATACTTCAGAGCACCACTATCTTCATCTGTGGTTGCGCGGATCCCCTCGATAAAATCCTCATAGGCAAAACTTTGGTGGAAGGTGGTAAACACGATGCGCTTCTGCTCAAGCAGCTCATCGTAACGATGCTTTAATGCTTTGCGTAGTTCATCATCGCTAAGAAGATCGGACTGTTCAGCAAACCATTCGGGATCAGCTATCTTCACCGCATGCTCAGTTGTGTGGTAAGTCTTGCCGGTTCCGGGAGGGCCAAACAATATGGTATTGAGAGGGATATGGCTCATATTTTTCTCTTGGGCTTCTTGCTGAGTATTACTGTTTTGTTGGGTATTTAGAACTATGCCGTGAGTACCGTTAAACGCGATCTGGATTTTATCTTTTGCTCGGAAGCCACAAGGAAGAAGGATGCTTGATAGGGTGATCTTTTCCTCTTCAAAATAGCAGACAGGAGATACCCAGACACCACCCTTATCAGGATGATGGATTTTGGCTTGGTAGGATTTACCATTGAGCTCCAGCTGTATGGGCTGCACATCATTTGAATTGAGAGGCAGGAGTTCTTTATCTTTTTTCCTGAAGTTAATCGCCAGACCATCGGGAGAGTTATGAGTTGAGTTGATCGTACCCGTAACAATGGTTCTGTCTTCTGTTAAGCTCTTTGCTAGGAGGCTTTTGAATAGCTGACAAGCCTCTCTCATTCCATCAATATCTTCGGCAGTGAAGCGATACTGATAGGGAGCGTAGGTATCGTCTATATTTCTCGCTTCATATAAATTTTTAAAGTAATTGAGCTCATAGAATTCGTTTCTAATCTGCTGGCGTATAGAAAACCTTATATTGAACTGGCAATTTTGTAGTGGTTCTATCGTAAATAACCACATTCCATTCTCTAAGTAGAACTTGAGGCGACTGTCATTTCGTGTTGTAAAGTATGGTGTATGAGCGTTGTCACGAAGTGCCTTAAGAATGGGGAGCACATCTTGATTAAAGCACTCTCGGAACGCCTCAGGCATCTTCTCAAGGTTAGTGCGGCGTTTTAGCTCTTCAGAAACAACAACACCTTCATCATTATTTAGATAACAGCTAATCTCTTCTAAACGTTTAAACATCAGGGGGCTCTACTACTGGTGATTGAGCATATTAAATTGGATATGCGAAAATTTCGCAGTATGATAGGCCCGTCGAGGTTATAAATCAAGCAAGATGCGACAGTTTTTGCGATCTTTTCGGGAGCTGTCGGTCTTGTTTTTTGAAGTGAGTGAAAAATAATCGAATAGGTGGGGAAAATAAATCGGGCAGATGCTTGAAATTGAAGGCAGAGCCGATGGTGGCTCTGCCATTTGGGAGATCAGCTCAGTTGTGCGCCTGGCGCAATCGCAAAATTACCTGCAGAGTGAAGGTCTGCTGGGTTTGCCAGCGCCAGCTGATACTCGGCGGCACTTAGCCTGTGATCAGCTGAACAGTCAACACTCCACAGTCTAAGCAGATAGCCTATTGTTGCTGCAGGGAGTCCGGTGACTTCCAGTGTGCCATTTTGCATTCCATAGTCACGCTCTATCGCTTCAGGAAAGCTCACCCCCGGGTGTGGGATCAGGGTGAGCGTGACTTTTGCATTCCAGTCGTTATCGCACTCAACGGACTCCTGCTCAGAGTCAATGGTTAATCCTTCGCTGCAGATCTGAGTAAAGCGAGTTAGTACAAAGTCACGAAACTCCTGACGCTTGCGGCAATAGGCGCGGACATGCCAGCGCTGCCCGGTGTCGACCAGAGAGTGGGGAACCAGCTCCCGCTCGGTTTCACCACTGGTGAGGGAGATATAGCTGGCTCGCAGGGCCTGTCTGAAATGGATGGCGCGGCAGACACTGGCCAGGATCTCAAGGTCTGGTTGGTTTAGGTGATGGCTGGGACTGATAGAGACCGGAGTGGGGCCACTGTGAAAGCCCTCTGAAACACCTTCACTCAGAGTCGAGAGGGTCTTTAGTGGCTCATAGTCAAATAGTGGCACAAAGCTTTGAGTGCGTTGGTAAGTCTTACTACGTGCATCGTAGTGGATATTCTCCGGAGCCAGCTTGCGGTACAGCGCCAGATCTATGGTGGCATTAGAGAGTGTCACCCCAAAGCGCTTCACCACATCATTACGGGTTAACTCACCTTTGAACTGAGCCAGAAAGTCGATCAGCCACAGCCGCTCGCGCTGAGGAGCGGAAAGATCATCCAGAGACTTGGGGTTTTTCTTGGCCATGATGCACGCTTTTAATACTGGTAAATTTTCGCAGTATCATAACAAGCATGAGAGCTACTCTCAACATCATGAGATCAATTGTTACAAAGCCATCCTCTTTGCATGGTTTTTGTGGGAATTTTATCCACCAGGCTTGATCTGCGAAAATTTCGCAGTATTATGCTGTTCCACGCTGAGTGAATTTAGAACAATACGCGATTATTTCTGTCGTGGTTGTCCTGCTGTCGGCCGAGACGAGCCATAGTCATTATTTTTAAGGTGTCATTTTCATGAGTAAACAGAACAAAACCGTTACTTTTTTTGAGCGGATATTATTTTCATTCACTCGAGGACTCTCTATTTTTGGAGCGGCGGCTGGTATTTTGGCTGTGGTGATTATCGCAATTGAGATGATTCCAACTCATATCGATACTTCAGTCACTCTTAAAGATGGAAAGTTTGTTTATTCCGCTGAGCGCCAGGACAGTGCTAGTAGTGGCTCCAATGTTCAAGTTAACCCGGAAGCTGGATTGGATCTACCCAATAATATCAATGCTTACTTTACAGGTAATAACAGACATGTCCTGGACGGTTGGCTGGATTCACTCTCCTCAGAGGATCAGAAACAGGATTTCATCGATAATTTGTCTGAAGTGATCTCTTCGGCAGAAAAACAGCACCTGGATGTCACAGGATCGATTAACAAATATAAAGAGATTAAGTTGTCTGAGATTCAGCGTAGTAACCTCTGGAATGCTGAGCAGGCTTCTAAGCGTTATGTGTTATGGGGCGTTATGGCCGGATTCCTATTCTTTATCTCCCTGATGTCAATCTTACTGGTGCTGATGGCGATAGAGCGCAATACCCGTAAAACAGCTCAGTAATGCTGATTTTTATTGTGATAGTCCTGATCATCATCCTGCCGTTGATGATGATCTCTTCAATCATCACTGATAGCTGCAAACTGCTGGAGTCGCTTTGCCGTGACCCGGTACCCACGCTCTCCTCTATCTGTGCGGTGGGCGGGACCTGGTTGCTGTGGGAGTCTGATCTTTCGCTGGGCTCTTTCTGGGCCTGGCTGGGAGTTCTCATACTGCAACTCATCGTGTTTCTGGCCCTATTTTCATGGCTGGCAAAGTTAAGCCAATCCAAAGAGAGTTAAACCATGTATTTTGAAGATCAACAGCTTGTTTATTCCCCCTCCGATCTGACGGTGTTTCTGGATAGCTCCTTTGCCTCATGGATGGAGCGGTTATCGAAGCAGTGCCCACAGCAGGCACCGGCTCATGATGATGAGGATGAACTGAATAAATTGCTGCAGCAGCGAGGCTATCAGCATGAAGATAATCTGCTGGCTGAATTCCGGGCAAAAGGCCTGGATGTGGTTGAGATCCCCGAGGAGCTTGATGGGCAAAAACTGAGCTTTGCCTGGCGCCATCAGCTGACCCTGGAGGCGATGCAATGCGGAGCGGAGGTGATTTTTCAGGGAGCTTTAGAGCTTGCGCCATTTCGAGGCTATTCCGATTTTCTGCTCAAGGTACCAGGAGCAAGCAAGCTGGGGGATTATCACTATGAGGTGTGGGATACCAAGCTTGCCTCTAAAGTAAAACCCTATTTTGTAGTGCAGCTTTGCTGTTATGCCGAAATGCTGGAGCGGCTGCAGGGTGTAAAACCCAAACATCTGGTGGTGGCACTGGGCAGTGGTGAGCAGGAAACACTTAAGACAGAAGATTATTATTACTACTACCTGGCACTCAAGGCCCGATTCCTGGGGGAGCAGGCTGAGTTTGATCCGAATAAGATGCCCGATCCTGCCGACTCCAAAAGCCATGGATGCTGGAGTGATTTTGCCGCAACTTTGCTTGAAGAGCGGGACCACCTGTCGCT
Source organism: Dongshaea marina (assembly GCF_003072645.1). Classification (NCBI taxonomy): domain Bacteria; kingdom Pseudomonadati; phylum Pseudomonadota; class Gammaproteobacteria; order Aeromonadales; family Aeromonadaceae; genus Dongshaea; species Dongshaea marina. Next base: position 3,901,221 of record NZ_CP028897.1, on the reverse strand, counting down.
GATTGCTAACATCACCCGATCACAGGTGAAAAAGCTCAATAAGGCCGGGATCCACAGCTGCCAGCAGTTACTGGACATTGAGCCATCTTATATCCCGGGCCTGAATCAGCAAACACTCAAAACCCTCAGGGCTCAGGCCGGGATCCAAAAAGCCAGTGCAGGGCAGATCCCACCACTATTTAAGGTCAAACCGCTGGAGCAGGGTAAAAAGATGGGGCTCGCGTTGTTGCCTCCGCACTCGGATCTGGATGTGTTCTTTGATATTGAGGGGTTCCCCTGGATGAGGGCGGGCTGGAGTATCTGTGGGGCAACTCCTATTTTGATGAGCAAGGTAAGCGCCAATTTATCGATTTTTGGGCGCACAATCGTGAGCAGGAGAAGCAGGCCTTTACCGACTTCATTCGCTGGGTGTATCAGCGTTGGCAGCGTGATCCGAATATGCATATCTACCACTATGCCAATTATGAGATTGCTGCTTGTCGCAAGCTGATGGGGCGCTATGGCTGCTGTGAATATGAGCTGGATCAGCTATTGCGCAATGAGGTATTTGTCGATCTCTATAAGGTTGTCAAAGGTGGGCTTCTCATCGGTGAGCCCCGCTACTCCATCAAGAATGTAGAGCACCTCTACCGTGGCCAGCGTGACACAGAGGTCGGTAATGGTAGTGACTCAGTGGTGGTGTATGAAAACTGGCATGAACTAAATGCCCTGGGTGAAGAGGGAGACAGCTGGCAAACCTCGAAGACACTTAAAGATATCCGTGACTACAACATCGATGACTGTAACTCGACTCAGGAGCTGGTCGAGTGGCTGCGAGCACAGCAAGCCGAGCATGGCATCAGCTATCTGGGCAAGACGGAGGTCGAGGAGCCCGAGATTCCTGAAGAGGTCACCGAGCGAACCCTGCTTCGCGATCGATTATTGGCGCGCAGCGAAGATGGCTCGTCACAGCAAACACTGCTCGATGAGAATCTTGCCTGGACTTTGGAGTTTCATCGGCGCGAGGCAAAACCTGTGTTCTGGCGACTCTTTGACCGTCTGGGGATGAGTCACCATGAGCTCACCGACGATATCGACTGTCTGGCGTGTTGCGAACGAACCGGGCTGGAGCCTTACAAGCCTAAACCCAGAGCAAGACTCCTTGCTTATGAGTACCAATTTCCAGCCGAACAGGAATTTAAAATCCCAAGAAATGAGGGGATGTATCTCCTTGGGGAGGATAGGCAAAAAATAACTCTGGATTTGGATGAGTGTGACTTTGAGCGTGGCCGGTTGGTGGTGAAGGCCAAACAGGAGCCTGAACAGCTCATTTCACTCATCCCAAATGAATATGTGAATCCCAAACCAATCCCTGAGGCGATTGCTGATGTGGTGAGCCGCCATGAGCAGGGTGCTCTGGGGGAATCTGCTATTAGAGATTTTTTACTGCGGAGTAAACCCAGAATCAAAGGGCACTCCGGTGGATCCATTGTCAGCAGCCAGTCATCTGATGAGCGGCTTAAAGAGATTATCAATGCGGTGACTCAACTTAATAACAGCTACCTGACCATTCAGGGGCCTCCGGGGGCTGGTAAAACCTATACCGGCAAGCAGATCATCGCCGAGCTGTTAAAGCAGGGCAAGCGGATCGGGATAGCCAGCAATAGTCATAAGGCGATCAATAACCTGCTACTGGGAGTCGCTCAATTCTGTCAGCAGCAGGGGATCGAGGCACACTGTTACTGCACTAATAAGACCGGCGATGAGCTGACTGAGGCAGGTATTGAGATTGTTAAGAACAATATTATCGCAGACAAACTCAAGGATGCCTGTGTCGTCGGCACCACGGCCTGGGGTTTTTGCCGGGATGAGCTCAGTGAGCAGTTTGATTATCTGTTTATCGATGAGGCTGGGCAGGTTTCGGTGGCCAATCTCATCGGGATGAGCCGCTCAGCCAGCAATCTGGTGTTGATGGGCGATCAGATGCAGCTGGGTCAACCCTCTCAGGGCTCACACCCGGCAGACAGTGGTTTGTCGATTCTGGATTATCTGCTGTATGACTCACCGATCATTGCGCCGGATATGGGAGTCTTTTTGGGAACCACTTATCGGATGCATCCTGAGGTAAACCGTTTTATCAGTGACGCCATCTATGATGGTGAGCTGGATGCGGCATCGGGGAATGAGTTTCAGTCCATTGAGGCCCCGGAGGGGTATGCCGGAGTTCTTTGCTGTGAGGCGGGTGTGCAGTTTGTTCCACTGGAGCATGAGGGCAATACCCAGGCGAGTGATGAAGAGGTTGCTGAGATAAAGCGGCTTGCCAATCAGCTGTTGGGGCGTCGTTTTACCAGCAAGAGTGGTGAGCAGCGAATCATAAGTTGGGAGGATATGCTGTTCGTGGCGCCCTATAACCATCAGGTAACCAAGCTTAAGCAAGCCCTGGGTGAGCAGGCCAGAGTCGGGAGTGTTGATAAGTTCCAGGGGCAGGAGGCACCCATAGTGTTCTTTAGCCTGTGCGCCAGTGATGCGGCAGAGTCGCCCCGGGGAGTCGATTTTCTGTTTGATAAACACAGGATCAATGTCGCCATCTCCAGAGCTCAGGCACTGGTAGTGGTGGTGGGTAACCCACAGCTTTTTTCCAACTCGGTGAACTCGCTGGAGCAGATGAAGAAGGTCAATGTACTGGCGAGATTGCTGCAATATACCCGGAGCCCGGGATCTGTTGGTGTTTGATTCATATTTTTTGATGAGGTTTGTAGTTTTGAGTAATAAAGAGTTTGCGCTGTCGATGATCCGCCAGCTCAGAGCCGGGGAGTGGAAGGTCACTAATGGTTATACCCTGAAAAAGGGAGATCTTAAGCTGTGGATCGCCAATGGAGCCTTCTTTTTAGATCTCTATCAGAGCCCTCAGCCGAATGTGTTTGGTTACTTTTGGCGACACATAGTTTGGTGGGCAGGTGTTCGGCCTTTTCTCAGAAAGCATGCCAGGGAAGCTTTGTACAACTCTCGCAAGAAGATGCTTGAAACTGAGTCGTCCAGTTAATCGTTATCATATAACGGTTATCCGAATGCAATTTGTTTGCAGCTGTGCTGCAAACAGTGCCGGGGGCGCCCGACAGCGCCCTACTTTTGTATCGCCAAAAGTAGGCAAAAACTCGCTGCGCGCTGCGTGTCCATTCGCAGAGCTACGCGGCTCGGCATCCATGCCTCGAAAAGAAACAGCAATTCTCTACGGTTCACCACGGCGTTCGCTGACGGGGGGTTAAACATCCCCTTTGATTCGCACCGAAGAATAACGCAAATTTTTGAGGGCGAGCGACAGGACGTCGTGAGAAGACAACCGGGATAGGGATGTCCCGTTTGTCTGTTCTCTCAAAAATCCAGTTATTCTGAGGAGTTATGCGAATCGGGGGGCACCCTCGGGGTTGTTAGGGGGACTGGGTGAGCAGTCCCCCTAACCCGCCGCCGCTCGGCAGCGGCATGTATGCAGCGCAGCTGCAAAACGCCATCCGCAGGATAGGTCATCCTTTACTGTCGCCAGCCAGCGCTGGCAACTCTGTGGCGAAGCCACAACCAATCTGCATGCAATGCACCTCAACTAGCCCCATCACTGGGGCCATCGATCAGCTCAGGGGATGGGGAGCGACAGCACTCTCCTCACCTGCAGCCTCAGGATTTACTCGTCGTGGCAGGCGAATACTCCCCAGCAATCCCAGGCCGATTAAGCCAAGAGCCGAGGCGCCAACATGGTAGTAGGCCGGTGCCAGTGTTGAGCCGGTCAGGTCGATGAGGCTCAGGGCGATGGCCGGAGCCAGCCCGCCGATGGTGGCAAAGGCGATGTTATACACCAGGCCGATCCCCGAATAGCGCACCGGAACCGGGAATAGTAGCGACAGCAGGGTCGAGGTGAGGGACCAGATCATGCCGATCGCCAGGGCGCTCAGTAGCATGGGGAGCAGCAGTGGTGCATGGCTCTGGTAGAGGGAGTAGCTGATGAGCACCAGCGCCATGCTGATGATAAGGGCCAGAGACAACCAGAGATTGAGGCGTTTGGCCAGCTTATCGATCACCAGGCCGCAGCAGAGGATCAGTACGCAGCCAGCGAGCAGGCTGAGGGTGGTACTCTCAAGCACATCCTGGATCGGGTAGTGCAGTACCTTGCCAAGATAGGTAGGCAGAAACAGGAAGAAGATCATGATGGCGCTGGCGCCGGCCCCGGTCAGCAAAAAGCCTCCCAGCAGCTGCCTTGGGTAGCGGGTGAACAGGGTCTTGAGTGGCAGTTTATGCTCAAGCTGCTGTTTTTCATCGAGCATCTGGCGATAGACAGGAGACTCGATCAGTTGGCGGCGCACCACAAAGCTCAGCAGTCCCACTAATCCTCCAGCCACAAATGGGATCCGCCAGCCGAACTCGATGATCTGCTCTGTTGTGTAGTAGTGATGCAGTGCCAGGCTGGTTGCCAGCCCCAGCACTATCCCACCAATCAGGCACAGGAACAGCAATGAGCAGACGGTGCCCCGCCGCGAGGGAGCGAGCTCAGCCAGGTAGGTGATCCCCCCGGGATCTCACCGCCCACCGAAAAACCCTGCAGGATCCGCAAGATAATCAGAGCCACCGGAGCGATCAGGCCAACCTGCTGGTAGGTTGGCAAAAAGCCGATCAGCAGGGTTGAGATCGCCATCATGATAACTGTCAGGGTAAAAGGTTTCTTGCGACCGTGACGATCTCCCTGGTGACCAAAAATAATCCCACCCAGGGGGCGCACAATATAGCCGATGGCAAAGGTCGCCAGGGTGAGGAGCAGCGATAGCCGGGTGTCGTGGGTCGGAAAAAAGTTGTGGGCCAGGTAGCTTGCCAGCAGGGCGTAGATAATAAAGTCATAAAACTCCAGGACTCCGCCGAGGCTGGAAAAGATGATGACACGACTGGTTTTTTGCATCCATTCACTTCCTTATGATGAACTGTCTCTATGATGATTGGAAAGCGTGTTGTTTCCGGGGGAAAGCCTAGCATTTCGCTTAGCGGGAATAGATAAGGGAAAACCCTGAATTTTCGGGTGTTGGCAGCGGGATGTAGCAGGAAATCCTGCTTGCTTGACCTGCAGTCAGCTATTTGTGCCTATGGCACAGGTGTCCGGCCCCGGACTTCGGAAAGAAGGTATTGCTTGTCCAACCCCCTCTGGACTCCCAAGGACACCCCGATACTTTTGCAATTAGCCCTGCAGGCAGCCAGTTCATGCCTTCGGCATAATTGCCGGTGCTGACCGGCGGCAGGTCAGGGGGAATGCGCACCCAGTCCTCCTAACAACCCCGAGGGTGCCCATATCTTTGCCTGTTTGACCTGCGGTCAGCTGATTCATGGCTTCGCCATATAGCCGTATTCGCCCGGCGGTCGAGTTACTTTGGTATCGCTCAAAGTAACCAAAGGCTCGCTCCGCGCGATGATTCCCTCCATCGAGCTGCGCGGCTCGCCATCCCTGGCTCGAAATAAGAATAAATTACTCAATTCGATTCACTGTACTAAATCGAAGAGTGGATTTACTCTCCCCGTGAGCGAGCGCTGAGGTGAACCATAGATATTTGAAGTTGAGCAACAGGACGTTGCGAAAGCGTAGTCAGGCCATGGAGGGCCTGTCTACGTGGTACTTCAAATGTCAGGTGGGGCGAGGATTCAGCGAGGTTCGGGGCGTCCCGGGAGATGCAAGAGGGGGCGGACGAGCGCCCCTTCTTGCCTGCCGCCGGTCAGCACCGGCATTTCTGTGCCTCTGGTACAAATAGCTGACCGCAGGTCAAACCAATATTAATTCTTGCCGTCGGGCGACCCCGACATCCATACAGCGCAGCTGCGAAATAAGCTATCCACAGGATAGAACTGGCCTTTACTCGCTGTCGGCACCTAATGCCATCCATGGCTCTCGCTGTATTCGAGCATCCATGCTCATCGGCGAGCCCGACTGAAGTTTAGCTGGGAGCCGCTGGAGGATTAGTCGTGCCGGGCAAGGTAGTGGCCCGGGGTGATCCCTAGGATTCGCTTAAAGATAGCGACAAATGCTGATAACGATTCATAACCACAGGCAGAGGCGACTTCGGTCACCGAGAGTCCTTTTTCTAACCGCTCAATGGCCTCGATCATCCGCGATCTCTGGCGCCATTTTACAAAGGATATGCCCGTCTGCTCCTGAAACAGGCGGCTCACACTCCTGCCGGAGAGTCCAAACATACTGCCAAGCTCTTCCTTGCTCAAATTGCTCTCAAGGTTTTGCTGGATAAACTCGCAGAGGGCGAGCAGGCGTTTATCCCGGGGCAAGGGTAAGGAGGCCGGGATCTCTTGTAGAAAGTTAAGTTGATCGAGAAGTACGGCGACAAGCCTCCCCTCATGAGCCATCTCATCATATTCAGTTTCAAAGTGACAAAACTCAACAGTCAGCTCCCTCATCAAAGGGCTGACGCTCATCACATGAACCGATTGCCAGCGGGCTCTGGTAGCCGCTCATTGGCAACATACAGGCTTTTGATTGTGCCCTTGGGGCTGGTGGATTGGAGCAGGTGCTTCACATGGGGCGGGATCCAGATTGCCAATTTAGGAAAGGCAAAGTAACAGCTGTCGGGGGTCTTAACCAGCAGTGTGCCCTGGGTTGCATAGGACCACTGACCCCAGGGATGGCTGTGCCAGCCAGAGCGCCAATAATGGCCAGAGCGTTGCCACTGTTCGACACGTGCCACGAGGGGACGGGGGAGCTTGGTGTCATGATCTGGGGGAGTGTGGCCCGTTTTCGACATAAAATATCCTGTTTGAGATAGAAACCAGGCTAACGGACGTATAGTCTATTTACATCGCATTAAATTGTCTATAGATACAAGTTTTACGGCATTATTATATTGGATAATTCAATATGAATAGCATTATTTAATCCATCAATCATTATTGAATTAAACCATTCTGAGATGGCTTTAATATTTGTATTAATCGAATCTATAGAGTCCAAAGTCGACTGGCAAATAATATTAACCTGGCTTTAAAAATAAACACATAATAAATGTTATTTAAATGATTTCGGTGCGGGAGCTGTAAGACTCTTTATTTAAGGTAAGTTTTATTTTCTATTCATTGTTTTTGTTATTTATGATCCCGAGGGAGTTCATATGGTTTTATTGATATACCTTACTGGTGGTGTGTTATGTGGGATTCTATCCTCCTGGGTTGGTGCAGGGGGAGGAGCCATTATCATTCCCTTAATCTTATTGGTGTGCAAATATCAGGGGATACCCGGTGCAATCGCTATTCACCTTGCTGTAGCAACATCCCTTGGTTTTATTATGGTCAATGCCTTTTATGTGGCCTACAAGCATCATAAGCATGGCCACCTGATTATAGATATTTTAAAAAAAGCCATGCCGGCATTATTGATCGGCGCTATCGTCGGCACATTTATAGGCAAGATGATGTCAGAAAATGGTATCGAGTTCCTGTTTGCTGCGGTATTACTGGTCAGCCTGATTAAAACGTTTTGGGTCAGCAAGCAGGCCGGAACCGGAGCTCAGTCTATTCTTCCCTCAGCTACTTCGTGCGCCTCTTTTGGCGCTCTAACCGGCGTCCTGTCGAGCATTGTGGGTATTGGAGGTTCGAGCATAGTGAACCCCTATATGAAACACTATAATTTCCCGATGAAAAATTGCGCGGCGATGTCAGCGGCAACAGCAGTTCCGGTCGGGCTGTTTGCGACCATTACCATGCTGGTTTCCAGCTATCATGTAGCTGGGTTACCCGCTTACAGTTTGGGCTACCTCTATCTGCCTGCTTTTTTCGGTTTGCTGTTAGGCTCCGTGATTGGGACTCCCATAGGAGTAAAAATCGTCAAGATCTGCCCTGAGGGCATTTCTCTGTGGGTGTTTCGACTGCTCTTGCTCTATGTGATTTGCGATATGCTGATTAGCTAATCAGCATATCAGCTGAGCCTGATACAGAGGCTCTGCCGGGAGGAGGTCGCTCCCAGGCATCCAGCCTTTCTCGACATTAATACATCCCTGTATGGCAGGATATGCTTGTCTAATACCCTCTTCACTCCCAAGGACACCCATATATTTTTGGAATTAGCCCTGCGGGCAGCCAGTTCATGCCTTCGGCATAATTGCCGGTGCGATGTATAGGATATACGAATGCAGCGATCACCAGGGATGGTTATAGCTGCCGAGCATCGGCAGTAAATCATAATAGCTTGACTTGCAGCTTGCTATTTGTGCCTATGGCACTGATGTCGGGGGCGCCGACAGCGCCCTACTTTTGTATCGTCAAAAGTAGGCAAAAACTCGCTGCGCGCTGCGTGTCCATTCGCAGAGCTACGCGGTTCGGCGTCCTGCCTCAAAAGAAGTAGCAATAATCAAAGGCTCACCTCGGCGCTCGCTGACGGGGGGTAACTTCCCCTTTGATTCGCACCGAAGAGTCACGCTGGAATTTGAGATTGAAGGATATGGATATCCTAAAAGCAGGGCCGAGCCATGGATGGCTCGTTTTTGCGTATCTCAAAAACCAGGGACTCTGAGGATGATCGCGAATCGGGGGCCCCCTTGGGGTCGTTAGGGGGCTGGGTGAGCAATCCCCCTGGCCCGAAGTCCGCGGCCGGACAACTGTGCCGCAGGCATAAATTTGCTGACCGCAGGTCAAACAAGTTTCAGTGCACACGAGTCCTACCTTTGCCTGGAGTGTGAATGTATTCACACTTTTACCCCAACTCCCTTGATTCAGCGGAGCTTGATCATAGAGAGTAATTGGGCTCTGTTAACCGATTAACATCGTCCGGCAAGATCTTCAGGATCCCGTCATCGCAGCAGGGCTTCGGTTGTATTCGTAATCTTCACGGGTTGCCGGGCACTCACAATCAGGAATCAACAATGATAAGGAAATCATTCATACCGGGGGCGGCTGCCGCCGGTTTACTGCTGGGATTTTATTGTGCCGGAGCCGCAGCGGCTTCAACTTTACCCCTGGGGGCGACGGTGCAGGGTGATAGCACCAGTTTTGCGATCTGGTCCCCCGATAGCTCCAATGTTCAGCTATGGCTGGCAGGTAAGCTCTACTCTCTCGAGCGCCAGAGCGGGGATGATGGCAACGTCTATGGCATCAAGCTGCCCCACAACTATAACCTCAGCCCCTATCATTTTGTGATCAATGGTAAACCGGCTCACGATCCCTATGCGCGGATGGTGGATCTCAACCGCAGCGAGAGCAATTACCAGCAGAACGATATCGTCATCGACCTTTCCAAGACCATGGCTGCATCTGATTTTGTGGCCTCGCCCAAGCTCAATAATCCCGAGGATGCGGTGATTGATGAGCTGGATCTGCGCGACTATAGCATAGACCCCAACTCCGGGGTGCCCGCAGCTGAGCGGGGCACCTTTAGCGGCCTGGTGTACCCTAATGCTCAGCTGTCCGGTACCTCAACCCCCACCGGCCTGGCCCATCTTAAACAGCTGGGGGTGAATACGCTGCAGCTGATGCCGATGTTTAACTTCGCCTCCTGCTCGATTGAGGATGTCGCACAAAATCCCGATTGCTACAACTGGGGTTATGATCCCCAAAACTACAACGTGCCCGAATGGCGCTACTCCAAATACAATGTGAACGGGCTGCCGGGCAGCAAGCCCCACTATATCGAGCGGATCCGTGAGGTTCAGTCGATGGTCAACGAGCTGCATAAAAACGGCATGCGGGTGGTGATGGATGTGGTGTATAACCACACCGCCAGTGCCGATAAGGTGCTGGGCCCGATCAGCAAAAAATATTACCTGACCGATGGTGCCGGTCACTATATCGATATCACGGGCACCGGCAATACCCTCAACGCCTCTGAGCCCATGGTGAGCAAGATGGTGTTGGATTCCCTTAAGTATTGGGTGAGCGAATACCATATTGATGGGTTCCGCTTTGATCTGATGGGATCCTTTGATTACCAGATGGTGCGAAAGTGGCGCCATCAGCTCAATGCTGCCTTCCCGGATCGTCACCTGTTGTTCTATGGTGAGCCCTGGGCGGCAGATAACAATTACCAGCAGGGGCAGAAGATCCGTCCCAACACCATCTCGCTGACCGAATATGAGGATAAGAGCGATGGCTCGGCGACCGTCACTCATCAGCCCTGGGAACAGAGTGGGATCTTCAACGGACCGTTTCGCGACGCGCTACGTGGTGGGGCCGATGATGGCTACGGGGGAGGCTACATCTTTAATCAGACCTCGGATCAGGACTTGGAGAAGATAGCCGCCGGAGTGAAGGGAGCGGCCCGTGACCAGTACCAGGATAAGCCCCAGGGATTGCAGAATACCTGGGATCCCAAGTTCGCCAATAACCCGGCCGAAACCATTACCTATATCACCTGCCACGATAACCTGGATCTGTGGGATAAGATCAACACCTGGGCCGGGCTCAATGGGCGCAGTGGCGATTCAGGCTATCTTAAGCGGATAGATGAGTTTGCCGCTGCCATCCTCTTTACCTCCCAGGGAGTGCCCCTGATTCATGAAGGGGTCGAGATGCTGCGCAGCAAGGGGGGCGATCACAACAGTTACCAGTCACCGGATTCGGTCAATCAGATCAATTGGCAGCTCGCCCAGAGCAATAGTGATGTGGTGGGCTTCTATCAGCAGCTGATCCGGATGCGAAAGCTGCACCCGGCGTTTCGCATGACCAGCTACCAGCAGATAGCGGATAACCTCAATACCAGCGAGCAAAGTGGCGGAGTGATCATTAGCAGGCTCAATGGGGCAGCCGTGGGTGATAGCTGGAAAAATATCCTGGTGATCTATAACTCGGGAGGCAACCGCCAATACGATAAGCAGAAGCTGTTAGGCGATGGCCAGTGGTACTACGCGATGCGTGACGGCGCGCCCTACCGTGATGGCAACACGGATACGGTGGGCTCGAAGGTGGATGCCCAGGGCACCGCGGTGACCGTGCTCTATCAGCTGTAATTAGGCGGCTAGCCAGGCTGCAGCAGGGATTGGATCTGTTGCAGTGCTCCACTGTGATCCTGGTAATTAAGCTCAATGGGGTGGCTCTTTCCCTGGTGAAGCAACACCATGGAGGGAAAACCGCGAATTGGCAGGCTATGGGCAAGCTTAATCTCCCGAAGCATGCGTTTGTTGAGCGCATCGCTGGTAAGCTCCTTCTCAAAACGCGCGAGATCCAGCCCTAGTTCGGCGGCGAGCTTTAGGTGGGTTTGGGTATCCGAGGGATTGAGGGCCCTGAGATAGTAGGCCCGCTGCAGGGCATCGATCATCTCGGGCTCGGCATCCTGGCTGCGAGCGGCCAGGGTGGCGCGGCACGCCGGGTAGGTGGAGCGGCGCGGGGTGTTCTCTGTCCAAAAATCAAAGTTAAACTCGGTGCCGAGTAGTTCATGGATTTTCTGCCAATAGCCCCGGATGGTTTGGCGCAGCTCATCGGGCATCGGCTGGTCCGAGTCGGGGGCCAGCCCGCCTACACAATAGTCAATCCTGAGCTGGCCGGCTAATGCGCTCTGCAGTTTATCCCACTCGGGCCTATGGCCCCAGCACCAGCTACACATGGGGTCATGTACGTAGATTAATCGGCTCATTACATCCATGAAAATCTCCAAAAACCAGGTTATGACTTAACAAGCTTACCGGGTTTGTGAGGCTAAGTCGCTCGCTGAGGTGGCTGAGGTTCAGGTATCCGATTGCGGGAGAGAAGCTGAGCGGGGGAGGCGTTGTTTTCTTAGCTTGAGGGGAGGGTGCGACCCCGGCACAGCTGAAAACACCCATGCCGAGTATAGGGCGAGCTGTTTTGAGCTAAGTTGTTAGTAAGAGGCCCAACCTGAGGCCTGCCGTTGAAACCTTTGTTGCTCTCGTATGCGACAACAAACCAGGGGATGGCGATGGTCAGAAGATGGTGTTCACAGTTAGGTATGGCCGGGGCTTTGTTGCTCCAGGTGCTGCTGTCGCCAGCAAGTTTTGCTCAGACCATCCATATCATCGCCAGTACCGATAATCCGAAAGGCTCCTTGCATGTGTTGGCCCTTGAGAAGTTTTCGGAGCTTCTTAACCACACCTCCAGTGGTGAATTGCAGCTTCGGGTCCATTACCGGGGCAATTCCAACCTGCCAGCTATGGGTGGGGAGGAGGCCAACATGAATATGGTGATGGGCGGGTTTGTCTCTGACAAGGGGATCCCCCTGCATGTGACCGTGATTGCGGCAGGGAATGCCTCTTTAAAGGCCAGGGCCCTGGAATTTTTGATGTTGCCCTATATCTTCCCGGATATGAACTCGGCGCAGCGGCTGTTCAGAAGTGAATTGATGCGCAAAGAGCTCAATGAGATCATCGCAACCAAACACAATGTGCGGGCCCTTGGCTGGTTGATTGGCGGCTTTCGTCACCTGACGAACTCCCGGCGACATATCACCCGGCTTGAGCATATCCGGGGTCTGATTATTCGAACCCCCAGAAGCAGGATCATGCGTGATACCTACAAGTCATTCGGTGCTACCCCTAAACCCATCAACTGGGCGGATACGTTTGAGGCATTAAAATCCAACCAGGTGGATGGTCAGGAGAACCCTTATAGCGTGATTGTTGACTCTAAGTTTTGGGAAGCGGGCCAGCGCTTTGTGACCAATAATGGGCCATTTTTATGGGTTGGTCCCATATTGATCCACGAGCCGTTTTACCAGAGTCTCTCGAAACGCAATCGGGCACTGCTCGAACGGGCGGCGAGTGAGGCAGCTGAATATCAGTGGCGCTGGATAGTAGAGCAAAATGATCAATTCAAAAAAATTTTGCTGGAGCGGGGAATGAGCATTGATGAGTTGGAGGATAAAGAGCGTTGGATAGAGGCCAGCCGGCCGCTGTGGAAGCAGTATTACCCTTACATAGGTTATGGCGATCCAAAAAAGGGTAAGGCTTTGATCAACCAGGTTTTGCAAATCACCCGTCAGTCAGCACCCTAAAATAACCTGAGCTGCGCATAAGAGGGGAACTAAAAGCCCAAGCTGCGATCTGATCGTTTGTCCAGAACCATCAATCGCCAAGGAGCTTGGGCATGATCAATTTAGAAGCTATTTTCGTTGATGTCGATGATTTCTGTCAGGTCTTTCTACCCGCTTGGCAAAAACAGCAGATCTCCTTAGGTGTGAAGCAGCGGAACAGACCTTCTCGCCTGGCTGTCAGTGAAGTGATGACCATCGTCATCGCATTTCATCGCTTGGGCTTCCGAGACTTTAAATCCTATTATCTTCAGTTTGTCTGTAAGTACTGGAAAAGTGAGTTCCCCGGCCTGGTGAGTTACAGTCGGATGTTGAAATTGATGCAAGCGACCCTGATCCCTTTGTGCTCCTATCTCACCCACAGACAAGCAAAACCTACTGGGATTGCATTCGTCGACTCAACAAAACTTCAGGTTTGCCATAACCTTCGCATCCCTCGGCATCAAGTATTTGAAGGTGCAGCCAAGCGTGGCAAAGGAACCATGGGGTGGTTTTATGGATTTAAATTGCACCTTATTATCAATGATCAAGGTGGTGTTATCTCGGTCAAATTAACCCCAGCCAATGTTGATGACAGAACTCCTCTTCCTGAAATGTGCGAGCAGCTCTGGGGTTCACTCTATGGAGATAAAGGCTATATTTCAGGACCACTTGCAGAAGAGCTGGCAGACCAAGGGGTCACATTAATTACCAGCATCAGGAAGAATATGAAACCAAAGTTGATGCGGCTATGGGATAAGCTGATGCTTCGCAAACGCTTCATCATTGAAACCGTCTTTGATCAGCTGAAGAACATCTCTCAGATAGAACACTCACGGCATCGTAGCTGCGTCAGCTTTATGGTGAATCTCCTTGCTGGCCTCATTGCATATACCTTCCAGGAAAAGAAGCCGAGCATCCGAATGTCTCGGCTTGAAAAGGAAGCGCTTATGCAGATCTGAGGTTAAAATAACTTGCCTTGTTGCCGCAAGCAGATCTCAATCATCCTTCACCACTCTTCTATCTCGTATCATTGGGCTGAATAGCTTACAATCATCGGGTTAAAATTCGATTTAAAGGAAACCCTCATGTCACAAAAACGCGCCCAGAAAGTTGCTAACCGTAAAAAGAAAAACAAGGGCAAGAAGCCAGCCGTACGCCAGATGTCAGAGCGTGATATGCAGATCAACAAGGCATTCCCCAGCCGGGACGTGTTTGAGGCTGATATGAAGGTGCTGTCCGGACTGATTGAACAGCACAAGGGAGAAAAGCTTGATGATATGGAGGGAGAGCTCGAAGAGGAGATGATGGAGGAGATCTTCGATGAGCTGATCGTTGAGCTGAATAAGACCTATGGTGATTTCGACCTGGCCCGCCTCAAGGCGGAGATGATCTTTGAGATCCTGCCAACCGTTGCAGAGCAGGCTAACAAATAAAGACTATTACAGTGTGATAAGGGGGCAAGCCCCCTGTCCATTTCTCTCAGGAGAGCATGACAGCTCTCCTTTTTATTATCCAGCGGATAACTCTCTTATTTGTGGCTTCGCCACAGGGATGCCAGCGCTGGCTGGCGGCAGAAGAAGTTTGCATCTATCCTGCGGATAGTCGTCTTGCAGCTACGCTGCATTTGCCGAGGTGCCGGCAGCACATTACTTTTGTACCGCCAAAAGTAATCAAAAGCTCGCTCCGCGCTGCGAGTCCCTCCGCAGAGCTCCGCATATCGGCGTCCTGCCTCGAAAAGAAACAGCAATTCCCTTCAGTCCACCTCGGCGCTCGCTTACGGGGGTTTTGGGCCCCGTCTATTTGCGCCGAAGGCTTCATTGTTGATGAACGTATCAACTACATGGAAGTAGTTGAAGGGCAGCCGGAACAGGGACGTTCCGTCTGTTCGTTAGTGAATCTGATGAAGCATGAGGGGAAAGCAAATACCGGGGTGTCCTTGGGAGTGAAGAGGGTATTGGACAAGCAATACCCTCTTCCCGCCGTCCGCGGCCGGACAACTGTGCCGCAGGCATAAATTTGCTGACCGCAGGTCAAACAGGCAAGGATCTGGGCACCCTCGGGGTTATTAGGGGGACTGGGTGAGCAGTCCCCCTAACCCGAAGTCCGCGGCCGGACACTCGTGCCATAGGCACAAAATAGCTGACTGCAGGTCAACAAATTGCGGCGTTAAGTCGCGATTCTTCAGGTGGGATGACTCGGATGATGCATCGAACATGGGCATCATCCGAGTCATCCTGTATCTTTTCCTAAGAGGCTTAGATTTTGCCGGGAGCATAACTTTGATGGATAAAAACAAGATCGTGATCTTCAGTGGTGCCGGGATCAGTGCCGAGAGTGGCCTGCAAACCTTTCGTGACAGTGGCGGCCTGTGGCACAACTACAAGGTGAGCGAGGTCTGTACTCCCGAGGCCTGGCAGGACAACCCCGAGCGGGTGCTGGATTTTTACAACCAGCGGCGACGCAATGTGGCCGATGCCGAACCTAACGCGGCTCACCGGGCGATCGCCGAGCTTGAGAGTCAGTTCCAGGTGGTGGTGATCACCCAGAATATCGACGATCTTCATGAGAGGGCTGGCTCGACACAGGTGCTGCATGTCCATGGTGAGATCACCAGGGCCCGTAGCAGTGAGGATCCGAGTCTTATCTATGAGCTGGGTTACCGGGATATCAAAATGGGCGATCTCTGTGACAGGGGCAGTCAGCTCAGGCCACACATCGTCTGGTTCGGTGAGGAGGTATTCGAGCTCGAAGAGAGTCTCTACCATATCCAGAGTGCCTCCCGGGTACTGGTGGTGGGGACTTCGTTGTCGGTATTTCCGGTTGCGGCCCTGGTGCATGAGGCTCCCGGTGAGGCCGAGAAGGTGATTGTCAGCCTGGATGTCGAAGCGACTCCCCATGATTATCAGCTGTATCGCGAGCGGGCCAGCGAGAAGGTACCCCAGCTGGTCAGCCAGTGGCTGGTGGATAAAAACGCCTAGTGAGGCTCCCGGGGGAGTTGCGCCAATATTTGCTGCGGGCCAGAGAGCCAGATTGTAAGAGGGGAGAGCTGTGAGCAGGGAATTTGCTGAGTTAAAAGAGGAGCTGGCGAGACTGCAGAGTGCCAAAGAGCAGTTTGGCCGCGAGATTGAGGCGCTCCGGGAGCGGCTCGCCTGCCTTGAGAGGGGCGAGGGGAGTGTCGCTCCTCAAGCCCAAAAGGCTCCCCCAGAGCGGCCGTCGGAGCCGGTAGCTGTGGCCGAGGCTGAATCAATAGGCCTGACTCAGCAGCCAGTTTCAGTGGCTCCAACCCCTGCTGCTCAGGAGATGCAAGGGGATGATTCGCTACAGCAACAGGCTCCCTGGTTGGGCTCAAGGCTGTTTGAGCTAGTTATTGCTCAGCTCATCGGGCCTTTCTCCCAATTGTGGGGGATGACCAGGGAGTTTTATGACTCCTACCAGCGCCGTGGCATGGGGCATGTGTTTCTGCTGATGGTAGCAGGCCTCATCACCATGACAGTGGGAGTTGGTTACCTGCTGCAGTACAGCTATAACCACCTGTTGTCGGATATCAGTCGGTTGGCGGTGGGCTTTGTGCTTGCTAATCTCATTCTGGGGATCGGGGTTAGCATAGTAGCCCGAAGACCCAGGCAGCAGGAGTATGGCTCGGCCCTGGTGGGACTTGGGATCGTCATCAACTATCTGGCCTGCTATGTGGGGGCGAACTATTATCAGCTACTCTCTCCCGCGGTGACCCTGGGGCTGCAGGCCCTGATCACCCTAGCGGGCTATGGCCTGGCGTACCGACTCAATACCAAGATTGTGGCGATGATCGCCCTGGTGGGCGGGACCCTGGCTCCCCTGCTGCTTGGCACCGAGCTGGTGTACTTTAACCTCTATCTCCCCTACCTGCTGCTGTTAGCGATTTTGTCGATTGGGGTGAGCCATAAGCAGGGTTGGCCGCTGTTCATGGTGATCGCGGCGGCCCTGCAGATCGCTGTGCTTGAGTCTCTGGTCTATGTGTCACGCTTTGACGGTGGTTACGGGGTGATGCTGAGCCTGCACCTGCTGTTTTATGCCTATATCCTGTATACCCTCTCTTGCCAGCAGAAGATCCAGTTGCCGCTACTGGCTACCCTCATCACCTTCTTTATTCTGCTGGTGATCCAGATTAGTGAAGGGGCCGGAGTCATTCTGGCGATCAATGGCTTGCTGTGGGCCGGTTTATTCGTGCTGCTCAGCTTCACCCCGAAAGCGAGTGTGCCCTTCATTCTGACTCTGGTGTTTAGCAATAAGCTGCTGCGCCAGTTTAGCCTGGTGTTTGGGGGCAGCCTCATCGCCTTTGCCGCCCTGCTACTCCTTGACCCCTATCTGCAGGGGATCGTTTGGGGGCTTGAGGGAGTGTTGCTGTTATGGATAGGGCTGGAGCAGCGCCTGTATAGTATCCGCAGTGAGGCGTATCTATTGCTGGTGATAGGGCTGGGCGCGACCCTGGTGGCCATTGGAAAATGGCTGATGTATGCCCCCTTTTATGGGCTGGGCTTTCATCCTGAGAGCGCGCTTATCGCACTTTTGGTCACCACTTTTATCTGGATTATCGCCCGTGAACTGTTGCTGCGCTCCTCCCTTAAATGGGATCGATTCGAAGCCTTTGTCAAAACCCTGCTGTGTGAGGCGATCGGTTTTCTCGAGGTGGGGCTCTTGTACCTGGTAGGGATGCAGCTTCTCGGTGATTATGCCTTGAACCTGGCGCCGCTGGCGATGGCTTTGCTACTCTGGCACAGCGTCAGGTATCGCCTTAGAATCGTCGAGCTTGCGGGCTGGTTTCAGCTGCTGGTGCTGGTGGCGGGTATCGCTTACAGTGTGAATGCAACGGACAGTCTGCGCTTTAGTGAGCAGCTGCTGCTGGGACAGATCGCCCTGGTGGAGCTGTTGGCCCTGATGTTTTTGAGCTGTGAGTTTTACCGGCGTCTTTACCCCGGCTCCTGGTTTAAACCCCATGCCGAGGCATTGAGGATCGCATTTTATCTGCTGGTACCTCTGCTGTATCTCCCCAAGATGATTCGCAGCTGGCCTGAGCTATTGCCCCTTGCCCTGTGTCTTTCAACCGGGCTTTCTTTACTGTTCAGCCAGATCTCCAGGCATAAGCTGCTACGACTTGAATCAACCCTGCTCTCCTACCTGATGATGCTGGTGATTGCCATCAGTTGCTGGGAGATGTCTGGCTACGGAGTGTTGGCACTGCTGATCGCCCTGCTTTTCTATGCTAGCTTGATTGGCTTGAATCGTCTTGAGGAGAAGGTGCCGGGAAATCTGCCGGGTTATCATCTATGGCCTACGCTCTCCCATCATTTTCGGCAGAGCTACTACTTCTTTGCCTTGGTGATCCTGGTGTTGGTTTACGGAGTGTTGGGGAGCTGGAGCCTCGGACTTGCCCTGGTTGCGGGCTATTTCTGGCTTATTCTGAATATCCGGCCAAGGCCGCTTGCGTTGCGCGGGAGTCTCTATCTCAACTATGGCCTGGCGCTGCTCTTTTCTGTAGCGACCCTTGGCTGGCACCTCATGTCGTTGGTGAGTGCCCGGCCGGGATGGTTTTTGCCGATGCTGGCCGATCTGATCGTGTTGGGGATGAGTGGCATGCTGCTGTATAGGGCTCGGCCCTACCATAGGCTAGATCGTGTATTCCTAAGTTATCCCTGGCAGCTATTCGGCTGGAATTTAGGGCTGGCGGTGGGATATTTCATCTGGAGCTATCAGTTGCCCCTGTGGGGAGCAGCGCCCTTAAGCTCCATCTTGCTGGTATGTCACGGCTGTGGATTATTGTTTTTGAGTCTGAAGGACAGGTTAGCCGGGATGGCAAAGCTGGCCCTGGGATTTTTTGTGCTGGCCTGTGGCAAGATCCTACTGCTTGATTTGAGCTCTTTCGACATTCTGCAGAAGATCATAGTGTTTATGGTGATAGGTGCCCTGTTACTGGTGATTTCCTACCAATATATGCGGCTGAAGAGTCGTCAGGCCATCCGGGATACCTGACTCCAGGGTTAAGGATCGGCGGTGTCAGCTTGTTCAGATTCTGACTCCTGCTCGGGGTCTTGCTCTGTTTCGTAGCTGATGCCGTAATGCTGCTCTATATCTTCGAGGAGAAACAGTGCCGCCTCAATCATAAACTCTCCCAGGGGGAGGTTCATGTGCTTTTCATAGCACAGGCGTTTGTGGCGCATCACCAGGGAGGTTGGTACCCGAATGACTCGCATTTCCGTTTGTTGAGCTGGTTTATAAGCCATAACCTGTCCTTAGGTGAAGAAGCGGATAATTGTTCAGTGTAGGCGATCCGGATTGACAATTTTTTGAATGATTTCAAAAACCAGCAGGAATTAAGCCAGCTTAGCAGCCATTAAGTCATTCTATGTCAGGCTTTGACTCGTGAAATAGGACGTTGCCACTGCGCTGCATGCATGCCACTGCCGAGTAGCAACGGGTTAGGCCGTTCCCAGGCGGCTACCATCCTGATAGCCCTTTCCAGTTCGGCATCCTGTCTCTCGCTAGGTTGCGATGCAACTACGCCCCCTCCACGGCATTAATACATCCCTGTATAGCAGGTACATGCTTGTCCAATACCCTCGGAATTCCCAAGGACACCCCGGTACTTTTGCACTTAGCCCTGTGGGCAGCAAGTTCATGCCTTCGGCATAATTGCCGGTGCTGACCGGCGGCAGGTCAGGGGGATTGCGCACCCAGTCCCCCTAACGACCCCCAGGGTGCGTTTTTTGGTCCATCGCGATCACCCAATAAGATCGATAGCGATCACTGAATAATATCGATCGCGATCGCTCAATAATATCGATGGCGATCACTTTTGAGTTTTATATTATTGGGTGATCGGCATGAATATTATGCAGTCCCGACCGAAATGTTATTCATTTCAACTCCCGTTTCGCAGGTGTTTTTTTAACCGGCTATGCTCTCTGTTTGACCTCGAGCGGAGAGCCAGCCATGCCAACGGTGCATATCACCATGCGAAAACTCAAAGAGATCCTCAGACTCAAGTACCAAGGCGGCCTGAGTCACCGCCAGATCGCAAGCAGCCTGTCTGTGTCTCCGTCGACTGTGTCCAATTACTGCAAAAGGGCCCAACAGATGGGGCTATGCCAATGGCCTCTGCCTGCTGAGTGGGATGAAGAGCGGCTGCGCCGTGAGTTCCTTGAGACCCGGATCACGGTTCGTCAGACACCTCCTCTGCCGGATTGGGCCGTGGCCCATCAGGAGCTCAGACGCAAAGGGATGACGCTACAACTCCTGTGGGAGGAGTATGCTGAGCGACATCCCAAGAACCACTACAGCTATAACCATTACTGCATGCGTTATCGTGAGTGGCGTAAATGCCAGTCTCCCTCAATGCGTCAGAGCCATAAAGCCGGTGAAAAACTGTTTGTTGATTACTGCGGTCCAACCGTGCCCATCGTGGATCCGAGGACTGGGGAGGAGCGTCGGGCTCAGATCTTTGTCGCTGTGATGGGTGCATCCAGCTACACCTACGCCGATGCAACCTTGAGTCAGGGGCTGGAAGACTGGGTGATGAGCCATAAACGGGCCTTCGAATTTCTGGGGGGAGTACCAGAGATGATCGTTCCGGATAATCTCAAAAGCGGAGTCAGTAGAGCGTGTCGCTACGAGCCAGATCTCAATCCTACCTATCAGCAGCTGGCTGCACACTATGGTGTTGCAGTGCTTCCTGCCCGTCCTTACAAGCCCAAAGATAAAGCCAAGGCTGAGGTGGGCGTGCAGATCGTTGAGCGCTGGATCCTGGCAAAACTGCGCCATGAGACCTTCTTCAGTCTGGCTCAGCTAAACCAGCGGATCGGGGCTCTGCTCACCGAGTTGAACAATCGCCCGTTCAAGAAGCTGCCGGGAAGCCGTAAATCACAGTTTGAATTGCTAGACAAACCGGTGCTCAAATCGCTGCCTCAAAACCCCTATCAGTTCACCCGGGTGAAGGCGGTTCGGGTTCATATCGACTATCACATCGAGCTCGACAAGCACTACTACTCGGTTCCCTATACCCTGCTCAAACGCAAGCTTGAAGCGCATATCTGCGACAACCTGGTACGGATCTATCATGGTGGTCGCTGTGTCGCGACACATCCACGCAGCTATCAGCAGGGAGGGCAAACCACCCACCCCGATCATATGCCGGTCGCACACCAAAAGCAGATGCAATGGACCCCGGGACGCTTTCTGAACTGGGCTCAGGAGATAGGCCCCTCCACGCTTGCGGTGATCAAACAGCTGCTCTACCGAAAGTCCCACCCGGAGCTTGGATATCGGGCCAGCCTTGGGATCCTCAACCTGGAAAAGCGATATGGACGCCCCCGCTTAGAAGCGGCCTGCCAGCGAGCAGACCGAACGGGCGTTTACTATCAGAAAGGGATCCGCTCCATCCTGGAAAAGGGGCTGGATGGCCAGCCACTGCCCGAAACTCAGCCGGATCGTCTGGCGGAGCTCACTCACCTCAATATCCGTGGCTCAGGCTACTATCACTAAGGATCAAAGATGACAGAACAACTCAAACAGCAACTTCGGGAGCTGAAACTAAGTGGTATCCGGGATGCCCTGGAAAGGCAACATCAGCAACCCGGGCACTACCAGGAACTCGGGTTCGAAGAGCGACTCAGCCTGCTGCTGGAGCAGGAGCTGACGGATCGGTCTCAGCGGCGGATCGAGCGCCTTATCAAGCAGGCCCGATTCCGGCTGCAGGCAAATCTGGAGCAACTGGATTATCGAAGTGATCGCGGCTTGCATAGAGCCCAGATCCGCTCACTGGCAGAGGGATACTGGCTTAGCCTGGGGCAGACTCTGATCCTGACCGGGGCGACCGGGTGCGGGAAAACCTATCTGGCCTGCGCCCTGGGCCATCACTTCTGTCTGCAGGGACTCGGGGTTCGCTACTTCCGGTTTAAAGAGCTGCTGGAGCAACTGCAGCTGGCTCAGGCTGATGGCAGCTATCGAAAGCTGATGGTTCAGTTGAGAAACACGCCGCTTCTGATCCTCGATGACTGGGGACTGGAGTCGCTGAATGCGCTTCAGCGTAGCGATCTACTGGAGTTAATCGATGCTCGCCATGGTCACGGAGCCACACTGATCGGCAGCCAGCTTCCGCTGGAGCACTGGCACACAATGATCGGTGAATCAACCCATGCGGATGCGATCCTGGATCGTCTGGTTCATGGAGCGATCCGTGTAGAATTATGCGGAGAATCGATGAGAAAAATCACCGCAGAGTTGACGGATGCCGATCACTCAGGGTAAAAAATAACCCAGTCTGTGAGACGGGATGTTGAGGTGATCGACATCATATTATTCGGTGATCGCCATCGCGATAATACGCACCCCAGGGTGCCCCTCGATTCGCAATCATCCTCAGAATCATAGCTCTTTGAAGTTCAGCCCAGACAGTATTTCCCTATACTGGCTGCGCACTCGCAGCGTCCTTGCTGCTCAACTTCAAACCACCTCATGATTCATCGGTGCGAATCAAAGGGGAGAGCTTAAAACCCCGTTAGCGAGCGCCGAGGCCGCGGTGGTGCTACTTCTTTTCGAGCCATGGATGGCGAGCTGCGAAGGTCGATGGTTGGACCCATCGTGCGTAGCGAGATTTTGCCTACTTTTGACGATACAAAAGTAGGGCGCTGTCGGCGCCCCGACATCTGTGGCGGTAGCCACAAAATTAGCTATCCGAAGGATAGATGCTTCCTGAGCAGGATGATGGCCGGTCACGCCGGCCGTGTAAAAGTACGTGACCTCCTGGGTTAAAACTGATAAAAGAGAGTGAGAATTGTTTTCTTTCCCTCCCGGTTATTGCGCGTATCCGCGAAGCTTTCGTATTTATCGAATCTGTATAAAAAATCACTATTATAAGTTTGTGTGTATTTTGTTCCTAGTTTAGTCTAATTTTGCGAATTTAATTTTTATATTTATCTTGTTTACTGAATGGCCTGTTTCTTTTAACATGAGCTGTCCCGAATCCATTATTGAGACTCATTTTCAAAGGAGGCCCTTGCAGTGCGGCAGACAGGTGTGTATTCGCTACTATTGTTGATTGTGATTTTGGTGGCTATCGGTCAGATGACTCAGACCATGTATGTTCCGGCGATCAGTGAAATCGCAAAGGATCTTCTGGTTCAGCCCGGAAAATTACAATCCGTGATGGCGGTATACCTTATCACCTATGGCTTCTCCCAGTTTATCTATGGTCCCTTGTCTGACCGTATGGGCCGTCGCCCTGTGGTACTGATTGGAGTCACCATCTACCTGGTGGGAAGCGGGGTGACCCTGATCGCCGGCTCCCTGTCGGCCTTGTTGCTGGGAAGCTTTATCCAGGGCCTTGGCAGCGGTTGTGGCGGAGTGATGGCCCGCACAGCGATGCGCGATCGTTTTGTGGGAGTGGAGCTGCAAAAGGCCAACAGCCTGATGAGCATGGGGATCATCTTTTGTCCCCTGCTGGCCCCGGTAATCGGTGGCTGGCTGACGGTCACCTTCGATTGGCGGGCCAGCTATTGGTTCTTGTTCCTGTTTAGCGCGATCGCCCTGCTCCTGATGAGCTTTTTCTATCCGGAAACTCTGCCCCGGGAGAAGCGTGGCAATGACTGTGTAATTGCCAGTTACCGTTATGTGCTGGGTAATACCCGTTTTCAGGGATACCTGCTGTGTATGGTGGCCGTGGGTACCGGGTTGGTGGTGTTTGAATCTGCGGCCGGGGTGCTGCTGGGCCATGTTCTGGGTTATGACAGCGAAACCGTTAGCTGGCTGTTCGTGGTGCCACTTCCCGGATTTTTGCTCGGCTCCTGGCTGACCGGGCGATTAGCGGGGCGGCTGACCCATCAGAACCTACTCAACCTTGGGATTTTGTTTTTGCTGCTGGGCTCCCTGACGATCGTGATCCCGGGATTAATGGGTAAGGTGCAAGCGATCTCTTTGATTGGGGGGGCCATTTTGTTTTTTATCGGCTCGGGGATCCTGTTTCCGACCGCAACCACGGGGCGGTGGAGCCCTTTCCCCAGCAGGCCGGGACTGCCGGAGCCATTCTCGGGGGAATGCAGAACTTAGGCTCCGGGCTGGTAACCCTGGTGGTAGCCCTGCTTCCAATGAAGGGGCAACTCACCCTGGGGGGCGCCATGCTGGCGATGACGATCCTGGTTGGCTTGAGCCTCAAGATGATCAAGCGCCATGCCATCAGTGATGAGACGGTTCCTCAGGGGTAACTTGGCACAGTTCAAGGGATGCCCGGCATCCCTTGTGTGGCGCATGGTTTACAGGTTATTGAAAGTGCTGATACTGACGAACCGCTTGTTGCGCTTTCGCTATTTCACTGTGAGTGACTCTTCCCTTAGCTAAGAACTGCTCTGCCAGCCGTTCCACAGGCTGACCTGCGGAAAACACAACATGTCCGGTGCGGGGGAACTCAACAAACCTTGCCTTATTACCCAGCATCTGCGCGGTGGCTTGTCCCCAGCTGGCCGGAGTGCCATTAAAAGCATTATCATACTCCCCGGCCAGGACCAGGGTCGGGATTGAGCTGCGAAAGGGAGTCCTGATCCCGGGATCGCGCTGTATATCGCCTTCCAGCCAAACCTGGCATCCCTCGATGTTGCCAATAGCATTGTCCTTGAAAAATCCGTAAAGTAGCCCATGTAGTGAGGAGGCCTCCGCAGCAGATTTTGGCTTATTCAGCTGGGTGTAGATGGTCTTCTGAGCCGCAGCATTATTAAAAGACATAAACCCCTGGCAGGCTACCGACCAGAAGTTAGAGGCGTTGAGTTGGTTGGGAAGCAGCCCTCCGGAGAGCATGCCGGACAGAGGCGCTTCATACTCAGCAGCCGGCACGATTGGAGGTTGGTGGGTACCGAAAGAGTCGTCAGGCTGAGAGCTCAGATAGTCAACCAGTTTGGGGAGCCAGGGAGTCAACTGATAGTTACCATTGATACTCACCAGCAGGGTACTCACATCCAATGATTTAGTTTTTCCATTGAGTTCAAGGTTGAGTGGGCCCTGGCCCGTGAGTTTTTTAATCAACTGCCTGAAGTGCTCAACAACTGTTTTGGCTGAGGTGCCCGTTTCTCTCCCATAGTCATCGGCTAGTTTGTGGATTGCCTGCTGGGTATAAAATCCCGGAGTATCCAGCACCGCGATGCTATTCGAAGCTAGCTTCTTGGAAAATGTCTGGCTAAAGGATTTTTGAATC
Organism: Dongshaea marina; assembly: GCF_003072645.1. NCBI lineage: Bacteria > Pseudomonadati > Pseudomonadota > Gammaproteobacteria > Aeromonadales > Aeromonadaceae > Dongshaea > Dongshaea marina. Next base: position 3,876,052 of record NZ_CP028897.1, on the reverse strand, counting down.
ACCCGCTCCGCGGCCAGGGTTGAGTCGAGAATGACCCTGTTTACCCAATCTTTTGCCTGGGGATTTCGCATGATCTCTAGTGCCAGAGAGGTGCCATAGGATACGCCGTAAAGATCGACCTTCCGGTACCCAGGCTGTGAACTAAAGTGCCTTTTCAGGGCAAGGTAGAGCAAGTGAATATCCCGGGCGCTATTCTCGACTGTATAATAAGAGAGCTCCTGGCGGCTAACCTGGGAGTTGACGCCATCCTCACGGCATGCAAGGACCTGATCTTTGGTGAGGATGCCAAACATATTTATATCTTCACAAAAGCTTAAATCCGATGTGAGCTCGCCGTGTTTCCTATAGACACCCGTTCCACGCTGACTTATCAGGACCAGGTCACGGTATTTAGCCATGGAGAGAATATTCTTGTCATAGGGAATTAACCCATTTCCTCCCGGCCCTCCCTCTAAATAAAGCAGCGGGTTGAGCTGAGGATGACTACTTTTAACAATGGCAACATCCAGGGTTAATCTTTTACCCTGGGGCTGCTGATAATCCGCCGGGACCTTAAGCTTGCCACAAGTCGGGATGATATTACTTTGATAGTGCTCCCGGTAGAAGCTATCAGATATCCCTATATCTGAGCAGGCAACCGGAATAAAACTTGGGCTTGTATCCTGTGGTGCGTGTCCTGCGTGAGCATGGGGGGAGATGAGTAATAATCCCGCCAGTGGCACTAGGCTAAATAAGCTGTTTTGCCGGGTTGAAAATAGGGTGCCGAGACAGGCTGTTAATCGATAGGAGATATTTTTGAGTCGCATATGAATTCCTTTTATATGAGTCCCCCCTGATAGTAATGAGTGATATTTAATCCTGGCGCTATTTTAATCTTCCAAGGGATCATGAACTGTTTTTAATTTAAAAACAGAGATCTATTTAGTTCGGGGGATGCTCAAAGTAAGTCATACGATTTTAAGAATCAATACAGGCTGTTTTAATCGCAGGAATTGAAACATTGAGCCTGTGATGATTAATCACGGGGAAGTATTTGATATATGTTGCTTAAATAGCAGGACCTCTTCAATATGCACAACTGGGTTATGTCTCAGATCCGTTGCTCATACAAAGGTGTACTGATTTCAAGGTCACCAACCTTCTGCCGCAGGGGTGAAATGGCTCACTGAGTCATTGAACGCGAGGTATGGATACCGAGCTGGGATGGGCTATTAGGGATGGTAGTCGCGGCAGCAGAGGTTCCATGGAAGGATACACACCGTGTTGGTGAGACATGAAATCAGACATCAACAACAGATGTGAAACACTACCCACAACTGAATTGACACATGGTCAATCACTGTTGGATTATTTTCAGGGTCTTCACCTGAGTGATTCAGCATGTTATTTGGAGATAGGCTGAATCTCACCGACCTTTACCAGATGTGATATAAGATCGGTGAAGCAGTTCTCCTGCAGCTTATTGAGCGTCGGCTTTGCTCTCTTTTACAAAGCGCATCACCTTCAGGCTGCGCTCCGGCTCGAGTTCGGGAAAGCTCTCGGGGTTTTCCAGCCTTTCAACAAAGCGAAACTCGGGGGCAAGTTCGGCCATCTGCTCAATCAGCACCTCGGGTGGCTGGGCCGGGTCATTGACACAGGCCAGTACCTCACCTCCCTCATTGACCAACTCAGGAAGGCGGCGCAGGATCTTGGGGTAGTCCTTGATCGCAAAGCTGCCCTTTTGGAATGAGGGGGGGTCGATGATTACCACCTCATAGGGCCCCAGGCGCTTGACCTTGCCCCAGGAGCGAAACAACTCGTGGCCCAAAAACGTGACCTGATTGAGGTTATGCTGGTTGAGCTTGTGATTTTCTCGTCCCTGGGCCAAGGCGCCCCTGGCCATATCCAGGTTCACAACATGATCGGCGCCGCCAGCGATGGCCGCCACCGAGAAGCCACAGGTATAGGCAAAGAGATTGAGAACCCGTTTATGCCTGGCATTATCCCGTACCCATTTTCGGCCATTAGCCATGTCCAGAAAGAGTCCATGATTCTGGTTGCGTCCCAGGGTGAGGCCGAACTTAAGGCCGTTTTCATCAACGACCCAGGGGGATTTGAGAGCTCCCCAGATCAGCTCGGTGGGGGAGCCGGGGCGCGATCTGTGCTGTAGAAGCAGGCTCTGGATGTTTTGCCCGGTAAGCCAGTTGCTCTGGTTCAGCTCTTTTTCCAGTGCCTGCTGAAAAGCCTCAAGCCACTCGGCCGGGGGCTCTTTGAACAGGGCGATTAGTAGTTGCCCACCCAGGTAGTCGACGCAGACCTGATCCAACCCGGGAAAGGTGCGGCCTCGTCCATGAAACAGGCGGATGACGCAGGATGGGTCTTCGGGGAGCTGTTTCATCCCATCCAACAGGCTGCTGATGGCAGCTAGTGAAAAATCAGGGGTTAGTTCTCTCATGATGGCATGCAACACTTCTTATACTTTTTTCCGCTGCCACAGGGGCAGGGATCGTTACGACCGACCTTATCGGTCCGTACCGGTTGTGTGTTTTGGGGCTGGGCGTCCAGCTGGTTAAACAGCTGGATTCTCTGTTGCAGGGAGTGGTTAAAGCCACCAAGCAGTTGGACAAACATGCTGTCATCGACCGGCTCATCTTTCTCCTGCTCCAGGTAGCTGCGGGTACCCTCCAGGTCGGCCCACAGGGTCAGGTTGAAGAGATCCAGGTGGTAAGCCTTGGTGACCTCAGGGTTATTGAGCTGCTTGATTCTTTCATCCCACCCATCATTGGCCAGCTGACTCGCCTTGACAAACCCCCGGCTGAACCTCTCAATCCGCGCGAAGCCTTCATCTCCGAGGGCATTGGAGTGGTAGCCGGAAAAGAGTGAGAGATCCTCATCAAGGATCGCCTGATTTAGCTGATTCCAGGCGCTGATGAGCGCGGTGAGTACTTCGCTGGCCTGCTCATCATCGAGTTGCTCCAGGTTTGGATCACCCGCCAGTACCTCTGCCATCCAGTTTCCGGGAAACTCCTCATAAAATGAGGTCGCGATCAGGGTGAAAAAACCGATCATCTCATCATAGCCAAGGGTCTGCTCCGGGCATTTATCAGAGTCAAAATAGCCGCGCAGGCAGCTTTCTATCTGCTCAGGGGCTAATGGGACCAGCTCTTCGGGTAAATCCTTCATAGGGTGCTCAAGTATCTGTCCAAAGCAGATAGGATACCACGGCTCATCACGAGCCAGGAATGGGGGGAACGGGCGAGGTGCGATAAGTTCGCTAAACTTGAAGAGTGAGATCAAAGACAGGGAATGTCATGAACGCCAGCATTACAGTCTTAATCAAGCGTCTGTGGATCCTTTTACTACTTCTTTTTGGAAGTTTCTCTCCTGCGGTTGCGCAGCATAAGGAAGCCCTTTACCAAGACTTTACCAAGCTAACCTATGTCACCGAGGATTATCCACCGGGGAACTATGTTGAGGGCGGCGAACTTAAAGGGATCGCCGTCGATCTGCTGCTTGCTGCGGCACGCTTTGCCGGGTTTGAGATGGATAGGGGCCACATCGAAGTCTACAGCTGGGCACGTTCTTACCGGTTGGCGTTGAATATTCCCGGTTATGTGGTGTTTTCAACCAGCCGGACCCCTGAGCGAGAGCACCTGTTTCAATGGGCCGGTCCGATCATCAACACCTCTCAGGCCGGACTGATGGCGCTCAAGTCAAGGAAGATAGTGATCGACTCCAAAGAGCAGCTCAAGAAGTATCGGTTCGGGGTGCTGCGTGGTGACGTCAATGAGCAGCTTCTCAAGAAGCTTGGGGTCTCTTCCTTGCAGATGGTTCTAAGCAATGAGCCTCAGCTGCTGGCCAAGATGCTGCTGCGCGGCAGGGTCGACCTGTGGGCCTTTGAGCCAAGCTCTGCACGTGAGGTTCTCGAGAAGATGAAGATCCATAACCCGGGTGTCGAGCAGGTGTACCGCTTGGGGGATAATGTGGTGTATTACGCATTCCATAAGGATACACCCAGGTCACTGGTCCAGAGCCTGCAACGGGCACTTGATGGGGTTAAAACCACAGATGAGTATCGGCAGATCCTGCTCAGGTACGGCTGGGAGATGCAGTGAGTAAGAGGAGAGAGTCAGGGATGACGAGGTTAAGCAGCAAAGCTCTTAGACTGAGTTGGATGTTTGGGCTATTGAGCATGCTGTTGCCGGGACAAAGCCAGGAGGTGATGGCCCAGATTTTAGTCCAGGGGGAGAGGGATTTCAGTAAACTTATCTATGTCACCGAGGACTACCCACCGGGAAACTTTTTAGAGGAGGGTGAACTCAAGGGAATTGGGGTTGATCTGCTGCTGGCGGCGGCCAATGAAGCGGGTTACTCGATCAAACGTTCACAGATCCAGCTCAATGCCTGGGCCCGCTCCTACCGAATGGCGCTCAAGGTTCCCGGGTATGTGGTCTTTTCCACCACCCGAACTCCCGAGCGTGAAGCTCTTTTTAAGTGGGCCGGGCCAATCCAATCGGGATTTTCAGTGGGGCTCATAGCCCATAAAGATAGCCAGATTCAAATTAACTCCCTTGCTGAGATCAAAAAGTACCGGATCGCGGTGATCCGTGGTGATGTTGCCGATGAGTTGTTAATTCAGGCTGGAGTGGCTCCCCAGCAGCTGGTTCGCAATAAAAACCCCAGGCTATTGGCGCTACAGCTCTCACAAAAGCGTGTCGACCTTTGGGCCTTTGAGCCAGATTCTGCCAAAGAGGTGCTCCGTAGCATCAAGGCTTCACCCGAGGATTTTGAGCAGGTTTTCCGCCTGGCGGACAACACAGTCTATTATGCCCTGAATCGCCAAACTCCGGATTCGCTGGTGCAGAGCCTACAGCAGGCGATAGACAGGGTGAAACAAACACCTCAGTATCAGGAGATTATTCAACGCTACATCAAGCAACCTTGATTCTGAATGGGGAGAGATGAAGCGGCTAGCTGATGATTGTCTATGGAGGATGCAGTACAGCTGAAGCTATGTGAGGGGAGTTTTGTACAGGGGACGCAATTGAAAATATTCATAGATCTTAAGATTTGGCTTGGATTATGCATCATAACGATCAGAGAGAGCCTGAAACAATTATCATTGCTCTCAAGCCAAACATAAGAGGAATCGAAGCATGGATACTCAACAACAACTGAAGTGGTGGCCGGCCATTAGCTGGGTGACCGGCTGGTTATTGAGTTTGACCCTGTTTCTCTTAAGCTGGGGTGCCTGGGCTTAACTTGAGCCTCCTTATTCTGTCAGATATCTGTCACTCTCTTTGAGAGTCACGGTCCGAAGCCCGTCTGCTGTTTCACCCCAGACTCCTGCGACCTCAGATTTAGAGCATTTTCCGGATAAATAGGTGCACTCTCATAAAAGTTGCTTCGACTTTGAACGCTGACACGCAAGTCACATCCATGTTGCTCTGCTGCATCGATTATCTTCCCTGATAATCTTTTCCAGTTCAGCCTCCCTGCTTCTCGCTACGTTGCATTGCAACTTCACCCTTGCTGCAGAAGGTCAGCTTAACAAAGCTCAAAGCTGCACTTGAATTTTAAGGGGCGAATAGCGCTCCTGATTAAACCAAAAATGCTCTAACCTGGCAGATCACACAGAGTAGATCATCCGAGTTCACTCTGAAAACCTATGACAGGCTCCGGCAACTCTGGTTGAAGCCGCGATTTAGTTTTGAATCAGTTGGTACTTTTTTTCAAGCTTATAGATAAAGGGGCGATCCCCATGGGCTTTATTCAGGGCCCTTTGGAATTGGCGAATAAGCTTATCATTGACCTCAAGATTAAAGGCAAAGCACAGGGGGTTTGATTCAAGAACCCACTTTACCTCCAGCTCGTGAGGATCATAGCCCATCTTGAGGAGCATCTGGCTGGCGGTGATATCTCCGACCGAGATCAGATCTACCCGTTTGCGAATGACCATTCTCAGGGCATTTTCCAGGTTTTTGGCCAGATATAGTTTATCTAAAGCCAGGTTGTTCTCGATCAGCAGCTGCTCTCCGGCATCGGAGCGAATGGCGACGATCGAGTATTGGTTGGCATCCCTGAGCTCTTTAAGATCGATATTGGAGTCGCGGCGTGCCATCAGGACGATGCGGTGGTAGAAGATCGGACAGGCCCATTTAAACAGTTTCTCCCGGGAATCCAGGCGTAGAGTAGAGAAGAGCACCGCATTTTTTTGATGCATCGACAATGCGTAGCCACGAGCCCAGGGCAGGATCCGGATCGGTTGCGGGGGAATGTTCAGATCTTGCCAGACCCGCTCCAGCAACTCGACGGCGAAACCAATCCGCTTGCCGGTCGTATCATCGAAGTTAAAGGGAGCATAATCCTCGGTGATGTATTCAAGTTCAGAGAGTTTAGCGGCCATCAGGGGAAGAGAGAAAATCACAAGACTGGCAATCACAAGCTGAAGCAGGCGCATCTGGCCTCCGCTGATAGGAAAGATTCACCTTGAGTATTGTGCCTTGGTCTGAATTAGACAAATAGCTCCGACGCTTTGCTATCAGTCATGAACCATCCGGTATTTCTTCTCCAGCTGGTAGATAAATTGGTGATCCCCCTGAATATCGCTCAGAGCACGACTGAACTTCTCAACCAGGGCGTCGTCAACATTGCGGTTAAAGGCAAAGCATAGAGGATTAGACTCAAGCACCCATTGCGTTTTGAATAGCTCAGGATCCTCTCCCATAGCGATCAGCTTTTGATAGGCGGTTATGTCAGCACTGGAGATGAGGTCGACCCTCCCTCGCATCACCATCCGCAGGGCACTGTCCAGGTGGTTGGAGAGGTGAATATTATCTTCATCAAAGTTATTTTCCAGGAGCAGCTGCTCACCTACATCGGAGCGAATTGCCACTATCTTGTATTTTTTAGCATCCTCAAGGGAGTTGATCTTTATCTTGGAGTCACTCCGGCCCATCAGGGAGACCCGGATATAGCTGATAGGACAGGCCCATTTGAACAGTTTTTCCCGGGAGTGGATCCGGGTGGTTGAGAACAGTACTGTGTTGTTTTTTTGAAGGGTCAGGGCATAGCCCCGGGCCCAGGGGAGCATGCGAATCGGTTGGGGAGCCACGCCCAGTTTTTTCCAGACCTGAGCCAGGATCTCAATGGCAAACCCCTGGCGTTTTCCCATGCTGTCCTGATAATTAAAGGGAGCGTACTGTTCGGTGATAAATTCGAGATCAGAGATCTTTGCTGCCAGGCTGGAAAAACTGATAAGGCCCAGAAGCATGATCACTAGTGAAAAAAGCCGCATAGTATCTCCACGAAACAATTGACTCCATATCAGTATGGATGGGGGAATCGATGGCTGCAAAGCAGGAGCAGTATGTGATCTTGCTACATGGGCTGGCAAGGACCGCACGCTCGATGAAACGCCTTGAGAGGGCTTTAAGCCTGGAGGGGTTCGGGGTGGTGAACCTCAATTACCCCTCCCGGGAGCAACCGGTCGAGGTCCTGGCACAAAGTGTCATACCAAAGGCTCTTAAATCCTGCCCACCCCAGGCAGTTATTCACTTTGTCACCCACTCGCTGGGAGGGATCCTGGTACGCTATTACTTCTGTCATCATCACGAATCCAGGCTGGGGCGGGTAGTGATGCTGGGGCCGCCGAACCAGGGGAGTGAAGTGGTCGACCGATTGGCTGGGGTGCCCGGATTTGCCTGGTATAACGGGCCAGCCGGATTACAGCTTGGAACCCAGAGTGATTCAATACCCAGGATGCTGGGACCCTGTGGTTTTCAACTCGGGGTGATCGCCGGGTCAACAAGTATCAATCCATTTTTGTCACTGATGATCCCCGGAGTGAATGATGGCAAGGTCAGCGTTGCCAGCACAGCTGTGGCAGGCCAGATGGATCATCTGGTGTTAGCCGTTAACCACACCAGCATGATGAATAACCCTCAGGTGATCCGTCAGGCGATCTATTTTTTGCGCCATGGCTGCTTTGAGAGAAAGGGCTGACAGCAAGCGAGCTCCCTGCGCCAACAGGCAGGATCTTCAAGTGTGAGCTGGTTCACAAATCTGAATGCGCCCACTTTTCACTCTGCCTCTGCAACACTTGTGATTGCTCGCTTTTCACAGGCTTATCCACAGCTCACTCAAGGTGAATGTGGATGAAACTGAGAAAGAAAAACTGTCATGTGAGTCCCTTGCGAAGGGGGGAGGATGATTGGTCCTTCACCTGAGGCATGGTAACCTCTGGAGCTCGTCGAGGGATCTTTTTATGAGGCTTGTTATGCGTGGGTTCGTCGGGCTGGTCTTATTGCTACTAGCCAGCTTGTGGGGGAGTGGCATGGCCAGTGCTGCACAACCGCAATATTGCCATCTGGATGCGGCCTATGCGGCCGGGATGAATGATGGCAGGCATAATCGGGATATGCTCGAAGACTATGCCAAGGGGTGTGTTAAACATCAGCATAAGCTCAATAAGCGTTACCGGCAGGGCTATCAGTTTGGGCTCAGGCACCAGGGAGGTGATACACCCAAGGTTCCCTATAGCTGCCATGACTCCTTTGGTAAGCAGGTGTGTGGATATCACTGCAAGAGCTTTGCCGGAAACTGGACCTGTGCCGACAAGCCGAATATGCAGTGCCTGCAGAATATGAATGACATTAAGTGTGGTTATAGCTGTAAAGAGGAGTTTGGGCAGATCCAGTGTCAGAGTGAAAAGCCCCGCCGGCCCCATCATAAATATGAGTGTCATAGCGATCCCTTTGGCCACAAGAGTTGTGGCTATGACTGCAAAGAGTTTACCAATCGTTGGGTGTGTGCTCCCAAGCCAGATATGAGCTGCATGCAGTTTCTGGATGATATTCAGTGTGGTTACAATTGCCGTAAGGAGTATGGGCAGATCAAGTGTGACCCATCTTAAACATAACTTCGAAGGAATGAACCAATATGGATAAACATCTGGGGCGTTGTGGCTGTGGCAAGCTTGAGTATCAATTTGAGGGAGAGCCTGTTAATCAGGTATTTTGTTACTGCCATAGCTGCCAGAGGCACTCAGGTTCGGATAAGTGGTTTGGTTTGTGGGTGCCCCTGGAAAACTTTAGTTTTACCCGGGGAGCTCCCAGCGTATACACCCGGCTGGGAGATTCGGGCAAGAAGATGGAGCATCTTTTTTGCGCGGACTGTGGGACCACGGTTGCGATCAGGGTAGAGATTGGCAACTTCTATTCGGTCGGCGCATCAACCCTGGATGATAGCGAGGGCTTTTCCCCCCAGATGCTGATCTATACGGCTCACGCTCCCAGCTGGGCCGTTTTCCCTGAGGGAGTGCCCAGATTTGAGATCCTGCCACCCAGGTTAGGTGGCACGGGGTAGCCTCTATGTTTTATGGCCCTGATGCCAGGGCCTGATAGCTGAGTGGCTAGACACAACTTCGCTATCCATAGGATAAACTGGTGCTGTTTGACCTGCGAACAGCTACTTTGTGCCAGAGGCACAATTGCCGGACTGCCGACAGCAGCCAGAGGGGGTTGCTTGTCCAACCCCTCTGTACTCCCAGGGATACCCGGGTATTTTGGTTGCGTGGCTTGCAGCCGGCTGGATTTGTGCCTGAGGCACAGAGTAATGCCAGCGCTGGCTGGCGGCAGGCAAGAAGCCGTTCTCAGGCATCCTGCCTTCCACGGCATTAATACATCCATGTATGGCAGGGATACACTCGTCCGCTTTCTCTGATAGACAAGGAAGTCTGAATGCCGTGTTAGCCATGGAGGGCGTTAACGGTGTGCATCTCCCGGGACGCCCCGGACCTCGCTGAACCCTCGGCTTTCCTGAAAATTAAGGTAGCATGCAGACAAAACGTCCCTGTTTTGACTGCATTCTCACGCTGCTTATCATCCATGATAAGCCCTCCCAGTTCGGCATCCTGCCTCTCGTTCTGTTTCTCTGGGAGAAACGTCACCCTTGCCGCTCAACCTGAGTTCTCTACGGTTCGCCTCGGCGCTCGCTGACGGGGGGTAATTTCCCCTTTGATTCGCACCGAAGAGTCACGCTGGAGTTTGAGATTGAAGGATATGGATATCCTGAAAGCAGGGCCGAGCCATGGATGGCTCGTTTCTGTGTATCTCAAAAACCAGTGACTCTGAGGATGATCGCGAATCGGGGGACACCCTCGGGGTTGTTAGGGGGACTGGGTGAGCAGTCCCCCTGACCCGTTGCCACTCGGTTGCGTATTATCGCGATGGCGATCACCGAATAATATGATGTCGATCACCTCAACATCCCGTCTCACAGACTGGGTTATTTTTTACCCTGAGTGATCGGCATCCGTCAACTCTGCGGTGATTTTTCTCATCGATTCTCCGCATAATTCTACACGGATCGCTCCATGAACCAGACGATCCAGGATCGCATCCGCATGGGTTGATTCACCGATCATTGTGTGCCAGTGCTCCAGCGGAAGCTGGCTGCCGATCAGTGTGGCTCCGTGACCATGGCGAGCATCGATTAACTCCAGTAGATCGCTACGCTGAAGCGCATTCAGCGACTCCAGTCCCCAGTCATCGAGGATCAGAAGCGGCGTGTTTCTCAACTGAACCATCAGCTTTCGATAGCTGCCATCAGCCTGAGCCAGCTGCAGTTGCTCCAGCAGCTCTTTAAACCGGAAGTAGCGAACCCCGAGTCCCTGCAGACAGAAGTGATGGCCCAGGGCGCAGGCCAGATAGGTTTTCCCGCACCCGGTCGCCCCGGTCAGGATCAGAGTCTGCCCCAGGCTAAGCCAGTATCCCTCTGCCAGTGAGCGGATCTGGGCTCTATGCAAGCCGCGATCACTTCGATAATCCAGTTGCTCCAGATTTGCCTGCAGCCGGAATCGGGCCTGCTTGATAAGGCGCTCGATCCGCCGCTGAGACCGATCCGTCAGCTCCTGCTCCAGCAGCAGGCTGAGTCGCTCTTCGAACCCGAGTTCCTGGTAGTGCCCGGGTTGCTGATGTTGCCTTTCCAGGGCATCCCGGATACCACTTAGTTTCAGCTCCCGAAGTTGCTGTTTGAGTTGTTCTGTCATCTTTGATCCTTAGTGATAGTAGCCTGAGCCACGGATATTGAGGTGAGTGAGCTCCGCCAGACGATCCGGCTGAGTTTCGGGCAGTGGCTGGCCATCCAGCCCCTTTTCCAGGATGGAGCGGATCCCTTTCTGATAGTAAACGCCCGTTCGGTCTGCTCGCTGGCAGGCCGCTTCTAAGCGGGGGCGTCCATATCGCTTTTCCAGGTTGAGGATCCCAAGGCTGGCCCGATATCCAAGCTCCGGGTGGGACTTTCGGTAGAGCAGCTGTTTGATCACCGCAAGCGTGGAGGGGCCTATCTCCTGAGCCCAGTTCAGAAAGCGTCCCGGGGTCCATTGCATCTGCTTTTGGTGTGCGACCGGCATATGATCGGGGTGGGTGGTTTGCCCTCCCTGCTGATAGCTGCGTGGATGTGTCGCGACACAGCGACCACCATGATAGATCCGTACCAGGTTGTCGCAGATATGCGCTTCAAGCTTGCGTTTGAGCAGGGTATAGGGAACCGAGTAGTAGTGCTTGTCGAGCTCGATGTGATAGTCGATATGAACCCGAACCGCCTTCACCCGGGTGAACTGATAGGGGTTTTGAGGCAGCGATTTGAGCACCGGTTTGTCTAGCAATTCAAACTGTGATTTACGGCTTCCCGGCAGCTTCTTGAACGGGCGATTGTTCAACTCGGTGAGCAGAGCCCCGATCCGCTGGTTTAGCTGAGCCAGACTGAAGAAGGTCTCATGGCGCAGTTTTGCCAGGATCCAGCGCTCAACGATCTGCACGCCCACCTCAGCCTTGGCTTTATCTTTGGGCTTGTAAGGACGGGCAGGAAGCACTGCAACACCATAGTGTGCAGCCAGCTGCTGATAGGTAGGATTGAGATCTGGCTCGTAGCGACACGCTCTACTGACTCCGCTTTTGAGATTATCCGGAACGATCATCTCTGGTACTCCCCCCAGAAATTCGAAGGCCCGTTTATGGCTCATCACCCAGTCTTCCAGCCCCTGACTCAAGGTTGCATCGGCGTAGGTGTAGCTGGATGCACCCATCACAGCGACAAAGATCTGAGCCCGACGCTCCTCCCCAGTCCTCGGATCCACGATGGGCACGGTTGGACCGCAGTAATCAACAAACAGTTTTTCACCGGCTTTATGGCTCTGACGCATTGAGGGAGACTGGCATTTACGCCACTCACGATAACGCATGCAGTAATGGTTATAGCTGTAGTGGTTCTTGGGATGTCGCTCAGCATACTCCTCCCACAGGAGTTGTAGCGTCATCCCTTTGCGTCTGAGCTCCTGATGGGCCACGGCCCAATCCGGCAGAGGAGGTGTCTGACGAACCGTGATCCGGGTCTCAAGGAACTCACGGCGCAGCCGCTCTTCATCCCACTCAGCAGGCAGAGGCCATTGGCATAGCCCCATCTGTTGGGCCCTTTTGCAGTAATTGGACACAGTCGACGGAGACACAGACAGGCTGCTTGCGATCTGGCGGTGACTCAGGCCGCCTTGGTACTTGAGTCTGAGGATCTCTTTGAGTTTTCGCATGGTGATATGCACCGTTGGCATGGCTGGCTCTCCGCTCGAGGTCAAACAGAGAGCATAGCCGGTTAAAAAAACACCTGCGAAACGGGAGTTGAAATGAATAACATTTCGGTCGGGACTGCATAATATTCATGCCGATCACCCAATAATATAAAACTCAAAAGTGATCGCCATCGATATTATTGAGCGATCGCGATCGATATTATTCAGTGATCGCTATCGATCTTATTGGGTGATCGCGATGGACCAAAAAACGCACCGGTATTGGTAACTACCATTGTGACCAGATTGACGCTGCGCTTTTTGCGCTGTATAAAATGCAATCAACAAAATAGAGTTGCCTGTATTACCGACCTATTTTCAGCAGCCGTCAGGATGATGGCTTAGCATTTACCGAATAAACACAGGGAGTGTGAGCGATGAAGCTTATTACGAATATGTTCCTGGCGTTATCTGTGATGTACGCAGGTGCTGCCACTGCCCAGTGGCAATTTTTTCCGGATGCTAATCAACAGTTGGGACAAGCTAAGCTGCATCCAACGTCAGATTTCGAGACCCATGATCTGTCACAGTGTGACGCAACCCATCGCTGGACCCTCAGTAAAGAGCGGATAGGCTTTAGCCAGGAAGCAGATGTTCGCCACTATTTAGAAAAGAAGATTGAATACCATCATCATCAGGCAACTCAATTTGCTAACGCTTCTATTCACAGTGGACAGGCTCAATACCTAAAGGCCGGCGATACCCTGTGCGTATTACAGACAGGGACCCTCTATGACCAGGTGCTGGATGGTGCCAGTCATAGTCGCTACTACATCTTTAATCATACCTGCCAATAATCTACATCAGCTAATATGGGCCTTTGTATGAAAAAGGCCCAACATCTTTGTAAGGTGTGAGTTAACTTTCTATCTTTTCAATGACGAGATCCGACAGTGGCTTGCAGGAGCAGGCGAGCACCTGCCCCTGGTTTAGCTCATCGGCGGTCAGGGGGCCTGTTCGCATGGTGTGCACCTCGCCATGCAGTAGCTTGATCCGGCAGATGCCACAGACACCGCTGCGGCACCCTGAATCGATCTCAACGCCGGCTTGCTCCGCTTGCAGAAGCAGGGTTTCCCCTGTTGAGCCCCGAACGGTTTGATCCCAGGAGCTGAACTCCAGAGTCACCGGCGCTGTGCTTTGACATTCAGAGGACTTGGTTGTTTCCGGTGGAGTCCCAAAGCTTTCACTCAGATAGTGCTCCGGCTCCAGTCCCAGTTGCTGGCAGGCTTCACTGGCCATCGTCATAAAATCTTCTGATCCACAGACAAACAGGCTACGCTCGCCCAGATCCGGCACCAACATCTCTAGTTTGCGCTGATCGAGCCTGCCTCGCAGGCCACTCCAGGCGTCAGAGGCATTGGGGCGGCTCAGAATAAAATGCAGTTTCAGGTAGAGGTTTTTACGGGCCAGCAGCCGCAGCTCATCGGCGGCGATAAGCTCCTGGCGGTTACTGGCGCTATAAATAAACTCGATATCCAGCTGTGCCTGGGTATCGGTGAGCCAGCGGGCCATGCTGAGCATTGGGGTGATCCCGCTCCCGGCGCTGAGTAACGCAAGCTTGTTGCGACGGGCCCGCCTGATATGAAACTCTCCGGCGGGGGCAAGGGCCCTGAGAGTCGAGCCAATCTTCAAGTTCTGATGTAGATAGTTGGAGACCAGGCCGCCCGGGACCTGCTTTACCGTGATGGTGAGATCCAACGGGCGGGACGGCGAGGAGGAGAGGGTATAACAGCGATTGACCCGCTGACCTTCGATCTCCAGCTCCAGGGTCAGATACTGCCCCGGCAGGTAGTGCGGGGCTAAGGGCAGCTCGGGTCGCAGGTGAAAGCTTCGGGTGGTCGGGGTCAGCTGCTCAATGCCGATACAGCGTAACTCCAGGGCTTGCCCTGCAGGCCAGGAGGGGAGCTCTGCTGGCACAGGTAGCGCCGGCAGTGGATGGCTGTGATCCGGATACGATTCTGGTTCACGTAACTCAAGGATCTCGATAGCATCGCCCGATTGGATCTGCCCCGAGTTGAGGGGGCGAAAGTTGATCCCAAACACCACCTCATTTTTACCCTGAACTTTTCTGAACTCCAGCAGGGTCTGAAGTGGCTCATTGGCGGCACTGGGCTCGGCTGTCTGCGGATTCAAAGTGGTAAAGTTACAGCGCACCGAGGGCTTCATCGCCTCGAACTTCACCTCGCCGATACGAATTTTCTTCCAGCTATCCTCGGCAAAGGGGAAAGAGCCACTCACCACCAGGTTGGGGCGAAACTGGCGCATCTCTATGGTTTCGGTACATCGCAGGTTGAGGGCATCGAGTGAGCTTTGGCTGGTGAGCAACACCGGGGCTCCATCGGCAAAGCTTAGCTCCCGCTCCGGATGGCGTTTCAGGGGGCGATGGCTATGCTTGTCCATGAAATAGAGCTGACAGGGCTCGCCTAAGAATGCGCTAAACCAGGCATCATAATCCGGGTGACAATGGCGTCCCTCAATGGTGCTGCCCCACACCCTGACCTCACGGTAGATATGGCTGAATTTTTCCGGGCGGATCTCAAGATGCCGCTTCATCATGGGAGCACTGATATTTATCCCATCCGGATGCAGGCTGGCGCGCACCAGGCATAGCTTGTGATGGCTTCGGGCGGTAATGAACTCCCCGCCGGGGCGTACCAGCAGGTAACGGCGATCAAAACTAAGGCCCCGCTCTTCGACCCAGCTTTGGGAGAGAGACACTCCCCGGACCGATTTAATCGGATAGATAAAGCAATCACTGAGAATCGGCGTCACAGACATCTTGGCTCCTCGCTTTTTGGGCGAGTATACCGGTAAGGTACAGGTAGGAACAGTAGATGATGAGGGTGACACCCTGCAGGCATCTCACAGCGGGAGGGGGGCCCCTCCCATTTACAGCGGGCCGGAGTCAGAACTATAGGCTGGCAAACACCTCGGAGGCTTTGGAAATGGTGGTATCCAGGGCTGCCTTGTCATGGGCCAGGGAGACAAAGCCAGCCTCGAAGGCGGAGGGGGCCAGGTAGACTCCCTTTTCCAGCATGCCATGAAAGAAGCGGGTAAAACGCTCCTGATCGCAGGCACAGGCTTGCTGATAATTGCTGACCTCAGGCTCGTCGGTAAAGAACAGGCCAAACATGGCGCCGACCCGGTTGGTGGCAAGGGGGATCCCAGCTTTTTTTGCGGCGGCAGCGATGCCATCGACCAGGTATTGAGTTTGCTCGTTGAGCTGCTCATAGACTCCGGGCTTGCTGATCTCCTCCAGGGTGGCCAGGCCTGCAGCCATGGCGATTGGGTTTCCTGAGAGAGTCCCTGCCTGGTAGACAGGGCCGGAGGGGGCGATCGCCTGCATGATCTCGCGGCGGCCACCAAAGGCCCCGACCGGCATCCCGCCACCGATGATCTTACCCAGGGTCGTCAGATCCGGGGTGATCCCATAATGTTGCTGGGCGCCGCCGTGGGCGACCCGAAAGCCTGTCATCACCTCATCAAAAATAAGCAGCGCCTTGTGCTGATCGCACAGCTCACGCAAGCCTTCGAGAAATCCGGGCTGGGGAGGAATACAGTTCATGTTTCCCGCCACCGGCTCGACGATAATTGCGGCGATATCATCCCCATGCTTGGCAAACGCCTGGGCAACCGACTCCAGATCATTGTAGTCACAGGTCAGAGTATCCCGGGTGGTTCCCTCGGGGATCCCCGGTGAGCTAGGCATTCCCAGGGTCAGGGCTCCCGAACCGGCCTTGACCAGCAGCGAATCCACATGGCCGTGATAGCAGCCCTCAAACTTGATGATCTTGCTGCGCCCGGTATAGCCCCGGGCAAGGCGTACCGCACTCATGGTTGCCTCTGTGCCGGAATTTACCATGCGAACCTGTTCAATTGATGGTACAATGCTGCGGATCTTTTCGGCCATCAGCACCTCAATTTCGGTGGGGGCGCCATAGCTGAGGCCATTTTCAACTGCTGCTTGCACAGCCTGTTTGACCCTGGGGTGATTGTGACCAAGAATCATCGGCCCCCAGGAACCGACATAGTCGATATAACTGTGGCCATCCGCATCGTACAGATGTACGCCATTGGCCCGGTTAATAAAGCAAGGGGTACCACCCACCCCTTTGAATGCCCGCACGGGAGAATTTACCCCGCCGGGGATTGATTGACGAGCTTTGTCAAATAGTTGCTCAGATCTGGACATTACAGGCTCCTGGATTTCCTGATCGCAATGGGCTGTGCCATGGCAGTGAAAAGCCCCCGAATATAACAAAAATATAACGACCTGGGTATCCCGAACCGGCTGGCTTGCGATGCTATATCGCCTGGGAACAGCTGTCTGCGGGATGTGGTATGGATAACTCTCCTGAGTGGATAAACTGAAACAGCAACAATGGTAGATCTTAATGACGAAATAGTCGGAACCAAGTCCCGGTCCGACGCTCAATCCCCAAGCATAGTACGCCGTATTCTTTCTAAAGATTTCGACAAGACTCCCGCCCTGGTTTTGGTCCTGGCCGGACTCACCGGGATTATTGCCGGTCAGCTCTGTACCTGGTTTGAGATCGGGGTCGATAAGATTATCGAACTTCGCCATCTCTATCTGGGAGCCCATAGTGGCTGGACCCTGCTTGTCGCGGCCTTTGTGATTAGCGGTATCATGGGGGGAATAGGCTACTACCTGACCCATAAGTTTGCGCCTGAGGCGGGTGGTTCCGGGATCCCTGAGATTGAGGGGGCCTTGGATGAGCTCAGGCCGGTTCGCTGGTATCGGGTGTTGCCGGTGAAGTTTTTTGGAGGCCTTTGTACCCTGGGAAGCGGTATGGTGCTTGGGCGTGAAGGACCCTCGGTGCAGATGGGGGGAATGTCGGTAAGATGCTCAGTGACATCTTCAAGCTGGACAGAGATCACTCCCATGCTCTGTTGGCTGCGGGTGCAGCGGGTGGTCTGGCGGCCGCCTTCAACGCTCCCCTTGCCGGGATCCTATTCGTCATCGAGGAGATGCGTCCCCAGTTTCGCTACTCCTTTATCGCCATCAAGGCGGTCGCTCTGTCGGCGATTCTTTCGACCATAGTGCTGCAATTAAACCGTGGCCAGCAGGCGATCATTGAGCTGCCCCGTTACCTGGCTCCGCCGCTCAACACCCTGTGGCTGTATCTTGCCATGGGTTGCTGCTTCGGTTTCCTGGGCTTTTTCTTCAACAAGTTTGTGCTGTCGGCCCAGGATGGCTACCAGGCGATCCATAAAAACAAGCGCAGCCGCTTTGTGATCATCGGGGTTGTGCTCGGTGGTGTGTTTGGTCTGCTGACCTTTGCGGTGCCTGAGCTCACCACAGGCGGGATCAAGCTGATTCCAACCTTTACCGAAACGGGCATGGCCTTTAGCGTGATCCTGGGGCTGTTTGTGATGCGTCTCATCGCAACCGTGCTCTGTTTTAGCTCCGGAGCCCCGGGGGGATCTTTGCTCCCATGCTGGCGCTGGGCACTCTGTTTGGGATCTTTTTTGGCCATAGTTTCATGGAGCTGTTCCCCCACCTGCATATTGAGGCCGGAACTTTCGCGATTGCCGGAATGGGTGCCCTGTTTGCTGCGACGGTACGGGCGCCGATCACAGGGATCGTGCTGGTGACCGAGATGACGGATAACTACCAGCTGATCCTGCCGATGATGCTGACGACCCTGGGGGCAACCGTGGTTGCGCAGCTGTTGGGTGGCAAACCAATCTATTCTCAGATCCTGCACCGGACCCTGCTGAATTCGATGCGTAAGAAGAAAGAGGATGCCAAGGAGAAGGCGATGGACAAACTCCAGGCGACTAATAGTTGAACTCATTTGTCAGGTATTGGATAATCGACCCGTTTTATAGTTAAGAGGTACTGCAATGAGTACAGAGGCAGAGATGACATTGCCCCTTCAGGTAACCGATGCCGCGGCAAACAAGGTCAAGGCACTGCTCGAAGAGGAACAGAATCACGAGCTGAAACTGAGAGTCTACATCACAGGTGGAGGCTGCTCCGGGTTTCAGTACGGGTTCACCTTTGATGAGAAGATCAACGAAGGGGATATGGTGATCGATAAAAACGGTGTGCAGATCGTTGTGGATCCCATGAGCCTTCAGTACCTGGTCGGTGGTACAGTGGACTATACCGAAGGGCTGGAGGGCTCACGCTTTCTGGTCAATAACCCCAACGCGACCACCACCTGTGGCTGCGGATCTTCTTTTTCGGTTTAATACCCCATCCCGGGATGCTCTGCACAGGGCATCCCGTCCTGTTTTCCTTTGCATAAACTCCAGATTACCCAGCTTATCCTCCTGAACGCCCGCTCAAGCGCGATATCCATATCCCAATCCTCAATGGCTCCGCGGATCATTTACCCATATGGCAATAGGGCCAAAAAAACAGCTCAGCGCGACAGCAGAACGGCTCTATTCAAGTTTATAAACCATATGTGTTCTAACAGGTTGATGAACCCGAATGGGTCCCAAATTGAGGCGTTGGTGTTTGGCTTGTGACACATGCTGACGCATCAAGGGATGAACATCTGAACAAAAGCTAATCGATACACTCCGGATAGATTTTGATCCCAGGAGGAGGAGGGTCAGTCCACTTAGTTTTCAGTGAAGCGAAAGTTTACAAGTTTTGATGGAATTGGGTCACTTTCATATTTTATAAGATCCTTTTTTATTTCAAATGTTTATTTAGTAAATGTTGGTTTTGATTCAGCTTTAGTTAAGAAGTTTGTTGAAAGCTCTATCGCGGCCTGAACAATAAGATAGAGGGGAAACAAATAACTCAAAGAGCAGGCTTTGAGTGTTTTTTGGGCGCACTGCACAATACTGATATTTGTGTTTTTTTTTAATAACATCTCTGACTCAAATGTTCACATGGATGTTCAAATGTTTTCGAGTAATGCCAAAGAGTATCGCAGGCACCTCGCGGTGCAGCTGTGTAAAGAAAAGGGATATACACAGAGTGAAGTTGCCAAGCTGATCGGTGTTTCCCAGGGATGTGTGAGTCAGTGGTGTCAACGTGTGACTGAAGATGGTGAGCAGGGGTTAAAAACCCGTAGCCACACCGGACGAAAGCCACGCCTGGCGGCGGATAAGCTGACTGAAATTTTAACCCGACTGCAAAACTCCTCTCCTCAGGAGTGGGGCTGTGATGGAGCAAAATGGACGACTCTGACACTGGCACAAGCTATTGAGGGGGCCTGTGGTGTGAAGTTCAGCCGTTCCCGGGTCAGCCAGCTACTTCGCCAGCATGGTTGGTTACTTAATAAGTCCTGATCTTTAAACCTATCTAGGTACTGCCCGGCTTTTCTGCGGCTTGAAATTGTCATATTTTGACAGGTTTAATCTATTGCAGTTCGGTGTAAGCCGGGTCTATTTTCTCTAAGTGGAGATTAAATAATTTATTGTTTATCAGACTCCATACTCCTTGGGTAGAACAATTAAGTTGCGTGACATGCACGCCATGACTCGCATAGCCTTGCATCGATATTCTGAAACAAATTAATTTTGTTAACCCTCAATTATCAATTATTTCCTGTATGTTTAATCGGGTGATCTATCCCACTTGCTTTGCAGCATGAAAAAATACCAAGAAGGGTGTTGAATGGGTCCATTATTCTTGGTAAGTTCGAAGCGGATTTAGCTTTCAGAAATTCCATTCAGAAATTTAATGAAGATAATCTGAATAAAAATTAAATAAATCGTGTATTTTGTAAATATTTATTCCGTTCTTTCTGATGTGAGAGCTGCTTCTGCCTTGTTGTCATCGGAGCGAATTGATTAACAAACCAATATTCAGGAGGTTGATGTAGCGATTTAGAGAAAATCCACAGTGTGCAGATTTAAATTCTAGGTTTTGTATGACCTTGTCTCATTAGTGATTCTTTCATTCATATGGAGTGTGATTGTGAAAGTTTTCAGCAAAGATCGATGCAAGTCTGTTTCAGTATCCAGTGCCTTTCTCCTCTGTGCCATGTTGGCTCACCCCGTTCAGGCAAAACAGCCATTTTTGATGTCCTATTTTGCAAACTACGCCGGCTATTCAAATGCAAACTATGTGTCTAAAGAAACCAGTAGTGCCGGCCGCGTGATTCCTTCAGCCAGCTATACCATTCCCGGGGTTAAATTTGGATATCCGGTCATGGATAACAACAATCCGGTTGTAGCACAGCAATCAACCAATAACACGGATCTCCAGGATAAGGTCAATGGCTTATCAGCCCTGGCTTATGCCTTCATGCTGCCCACAGAAGATGGAGCAGTGGTATTTAATGACCCCTGGTCTGATTTGAGCCAGCAAGATGTCTCATCCGGTGGTTTTTTGGCCGATGGCAGCGAAGGTGAAAAGCTGGGGATGCGCAATTTTACCGTGTCTGGCAGTCACACAATATATGATTATGTGCACTACGGGGTTTTTGATGCCTTTCTTAAGTTAAATAACAGTGCCGGTAACTTGCAGCACTATATTGCAATAGGGGGCTGGACCTATCGGGACGCCATTATGGATCGTTTGGTTAGCTCTGCTCAAAATAAGCAGAACTTCTTGGATAGTCTCAAGGTTCTTAAAGCACAGGGTGTTGAAGGCGTTGACCTGGATATCGAGTTTTCCAATGTACCTAAGGATTGGAAAAATAGCCTTCTCATTAAATCACTGGCTAATGATCAGCTGGTGCAGCAGATCAAAGCGCTGGGCCTTAATTTAGCTGTTACCCTCCAGGCAACCCCATCCATGCTAGGTGATGCGACCTTTATCAAGGATCTGCAGAGCATGTTCTCTCAGGGGCTCGATCACCTGAGCCTGATGACCTATGATCTGCATGGCGCCTTTGATGCCGGTGGGACCGCTTATACCGGGTTTAACTCGAGCTTGTTCCCGGCGCCAACCGGAATGACCAATCCATTTGCCGGCACCTCCAGTAATTTTTCTGTGGATGCCGCGGTTGAAGCCCTGACCCAGGGTGGGTTAACCAAAGATCAGTTGGCCAAGGTGAATATCGGGCTGCCCGCCTATTCACGGGCCAGTATTTCGAATATTCAACAGGGCAAAGATAATCAGGGGCATGATGCGGGAGGCTTGTTCCAACCATTCTCACCCAGCTCTCAGGTGCTACCGGGAGATATGGATACCACCTCCTGTACGATCGGCTCGGCTCCATTTAATGTCGCAACCAGCACCTGTGGTGGCATGTTCAGCTATAACTATCTTCTCAAAGATGTGTTTACTTCTGGCTTTACCACCAAAGACTGGACCTATAAAGACCCGGCATCCGGAAAGACCTACTACATAGGAAGTACTGCTTATAGTCAAAATAGCTGGTCGCCGGTCACCAGCACTCTGAAATGGGCTGAGGATTCCAGTCCGGCCTTGAAGAGTCGGGTCACGAATTATCCAACCCAGGGGAACATCTTCCTCGCCTACCTGTCGGGCAAGGATGCAAAATCCTACGGTGAGTATGCGAAAGACAAGGGCTCGGGGGAGCCATCTTCTGGATGGTGAACTCGGATGCACCCTACACAGATACCCAGAACTCCCTTATCTATAACTTTGCCGAAGGATATAACTCAGACAATCCTCCCGTCACTCAGGCCAATGTGGTGTTTGAGGATATGAATAATAGCCAAATCTCGGCTCTGAGTATGACTACCATGGTAGGGGAGGCCACTCAATCCCAGGTCCAGCTGGTCAATACCGGTAATGCACCCGCAACCCTGGGAGAGCTAAGTGGTTTGCAGCTGCCATTAGGGGCCAGCTTTGATGATCCCCAGTGTGCATCTTCTGCTTTGCAGCCAAACCAGGCTTGTACACTGGATCTCAATCTCAATAGTAACAAGCAGGCACAGGTGGGTTCGGGGTCCCAAACTCTGATCGATACGGTGGCCAATAATCAAAGTGGTGATCCGAGCCTGACGATTAATTACAGCGTTCAGGCGGCACCTCAGCCCCATGTGGTGTTTGAGAATAGCCAAAATCAGGTGATTACCAGCCTGGATACCAGCACGACACCGTCAGCCAGCCAGGACTACCTGGTTAAACTGGTCAATACCGGGGAGGCCCCGGCGGCCCTGAGTAATCTCAGTGCTCTGCAATTACCTCTGGCGGCAGCTTTTAGTAATGCACAGTGCTTGCAAGCTCCGCTGGCGGCTAACGAAAGCTGTAGCGTGACAATAACTCTCAACCCTAATCGGGATGCTCAGGTCAGTAGCGGTTCACAAACCCTGACGGATGTGGTGGCGGATAATCAGGGAGGAGATCCGATCCTGAGCATCAACTACAGTATTCAGGATGCCGCAAGCTGCACCGATCCAAATGCATCCAGCTACCCGGCTTATGACTCGGGCATTACCTACCAGGCAGGGGTCAAGGTGAGCTACAAGCATTTTATCTGGCGAACTAAGTGGTATGCCGATAAGGGAATGGCTCCGGGCCAGGGAAGTAACCAGTCTGGTGGCAGCCCATGGGAGCTGGTAAAGCCTGCAGACATGCTGTTTGATTGGAGCGCGAATGTTGTCTATCAGGCGGGGACCAGGCAGTGTATAACGGTAAGCTCTACCAGGCTCGTCAATATGTCGATGGCCAGGCTCCAAAAGAGCGGACACCAGAGCAGCAGAAATCCGCTCCCTGGAATTACCTGTGGTCTGATTTGAATACCTCCACTCAGGGATGTCCCTATCCGGGTTAAAAGCTACTGATGAGAGATGCCTGCACTGTGCCAGGCATCTTTGTCATAGAAATAGCCGATGAACTGCAAAGCAGTGTTCAAAGGCATTTTGACTATGCATCGAATATAAGGATATATATCATGCTATCGAGTAAGCGAATTCTCTCTTCGCTCGCCATTTTACCCCTGGTTTCGCTGCATCCTGCTTTTGCAGCCTGTACTCTCAATAGCTCTAATCCCAGTATGTCCGGCAGTACCCTGACATTTACCTGTGATCAGGATACGGATCTGACGACTAACCTGATCCAATTTGATACAGATCAGCCGATTAAGCTCAATGGCACCCCACAGTATGAGCCATGGGCTGCCTCAATGACGGCGATGGTTTCTGATACCCACGTTGAGTTTCGTACCGCGCCTCTTGATTCGACTGGGGAGGACTTTATTGCCAAAGCCGGCCAAGCGATAACTGTGAAATTCTGGCCATATAGCGCGGATTATCAGATCTCAAATTTTATGGTGCAGCCTCCTGCCCCCATTGTGTATAGCAGTGTGAGCTTTTCCCAGGAGTCCGGTAGCTCCACTATCCCGGATACGGCTCTGGTAGCACTTCTTCCCAGCGCAGATACATCGGGAAATGGCTATAGTTTTAGCTGGAAAGATATCAAAAGCGGGGCGGCCCAGCAGGTCGCAGTGGGAAGCTACATCATCAATGCGATGAATGGCACAGATAAGATCGCCGCGATTCCGTCACAGTTGACGATCACCAAAGATAACCCGGCCAGGATAGCCCTGGATTATCACATCTATAATGGCCGCTTTACCTTCACTGCGACTCATAAACAGCCCAATAATGCGGTCAATATTGATGTTGTCGTGACGGATAACACCACGGGTGAGCAGAGCCATGTCTCTTTGCCCTGGGGCAATGTTCCGGCTCAGTTGACCAACCTTAAAGCGGGCGATCAATACAGCTTTTCTGCACCGGATGTTCTCGGGGTGGGGCACAAGTACGCCATCTCATTTAAGCCAGCGACCCTGACGCCCTCGGCAGATAAAGATAACTACAACATCAAGGTCAAAGCCAAATCGAGCAAGTTTGACTCCTACCCTGTGACGATTCGGGTGACCGGTTTGCCGACTGCGACTCAGCAGGCTGAAGTTAGCATCACAGATACACAGGGTCATAAGGTGATTGATACCCCGGTGGGTAACGGACGGCAGCAGTTCAATACCGAAGCGGGCCACTTTACCCTGGCCGGTGCCACGATCCGTAGTGGTGACTCCCTTTATAGGGCGCAACCGGTCTCTTTTGAGGTGAGTGCCGCTGGAAGCAACAGTGCTCACCTGAGCTATGTTGCATCCGCTGTCGCACCCGTCGTGACGGGCTGGCCGGATTATATCGCTCAGGGGCACTGAATATCGGGACGCAAGACCCTGCTCTGAATGATTCAAAGATAGATGCAATCTTCCGCTACGCAGGAGATGGGGGAACCGGTGATCCTGGCAAGATAGTTTATCCTGTCTATAGCCAAAATATCATGGGGGTGGCGGAGAAAACCACGGCTGCGAATCATCACCAGGTAAAACCCGTGATGGTGGTTTATACGGCACAGATGAGTGGTGGTGTGGCTTATACGGACTTTGAATATGACAATCTGATGAAGCATTTTATCAACCTGATGCTGGTCTCCAATACCCTTGAAAATCAAGGTAACAGTGCGAGCTCGGGCTCAATTGTACTTAACCCGGATCTGCTGGGATGATTCAACAGCAGGATCTTTATGTTGATGGCAAGCTCAAAGATAGGAACATAGAGGTCAATCGAGCCCTCAAGGAGGCCTACTGGTTTATCCATACCTCTCATCAGTGGAGCCTTGATTTGAGCAATGGAAAACATATCGATTTTACCGGTACACCAAAGCAATTATTCGATGCGGTGAGTCATGGTGATTTCCATGCGCAGAATGTTTATAGCCCCTGGGATATGAAGTCGGCCTTTGAGAGTGAGGCTCTGGATATTATTGAGCAATATCCGGCGAACTATCAGGTTGAACTCCCTCAATTTGCCGATGACTTTAAGGGATGGATCCAGGCCACCAACTGGGCGATAAAAGATGCGGGTCCAGACGTTACCTATGGCTGGCAGGAGAATGTCTGGAATGCGGGGAGTGCCCATTGGGTACACAATGATTATGCCCAGGCTGATGTACAGTCTAAAATGTCGACACCGACCCTGGCATTGCTCAAGGAGCTTGGGGTTTATAGCGGGACCTATAAACCCGACTTCCTGGTGTTTGATAAGTATGAGCGCGATGTGATCCCAGACTTTGTGGCAGCGGGTTGGCTGTGGAACGGTCGTGATTGGAATAACTATATGACCTATGTCAGTCAGATGAGCTCCGGGTTAGAAAATATTCCTGTGATGCTTTGGCAACTCCCCGGAGGACATCTGCAGCTAATGGGCGATGTGGATACCCGGGGCACTCATGCATCCACGGCGCCGGATTACTTCTTTGGGGATAGCAATATCCTGCCGGATATGTCCAACCTTCAGGGGTATATTCAGCAAACGCCTTTAACTGGCGGGGATTATAGTTGTGGGGATCATGCACAAACCTGCACTATCGATCAGTATCTTGCTCTGAATCACTATAACTGGGGATTAGTCACATGGAGCAGGCCAGGGATGCCCATGTGTTTGCTATCTTGTGGGGCGGCGGCACCGCAACCAGTGTTGGCAACGGCCCAACCAATGGCTCAGATAGTGGCTGGCTTAAAAATAAAGTGATGCAGTATGAGCAATCGCCGACTGGCCTATAGCTTCTGTGATAAACCGGGCTCTCTGGTGTGAGCCCGGCTCGTGATCTCATTTTGAGTCCCGCACCTGGTGCGGGGCTTTTTTATCTGGCCTGCTAAGCGCAACTTAGCTGGTGATGAGTGAAGGGATGACTCATTCTTTTGATAAAAAAATTGATTTATAGCCTGTATAAAATCAAAAAAATTAAATGCATGAGCTCAAGTTTGCGGCAGGTCATGTTTTTCATATCGATTTTCACCCTAAACTGTTGCTTCTAAGACAATATGCCCTTCACTGAGCGAGGTGGTGCAGTGCGGCTCATATTGCCATGGTTGAAAAACGATGGAGAGCGAGATGGCAGAGCAGCAAGTCAGGGCTGAACACTCAGTTAAGTCCGTTCCACCCCAGGATCTGGTTTATGGAATTAATGATAAACCACCCATATTGCAAGCTATATTTGCAGCCTTGCAGCATATGCTGGCGATGTTTGTGGGCATCATTACCCCGCCGTTGATTATCGGTAGTGCCCTGAAATTACCGGCTGCAGATATTCAATATATTGTCTCCCTGTCACTCATCATGTCCGGAGTAGGCACCCTGATCCAGACCAAGCGCCTGGGTCGGGTGGGATGTGGGTTGCTCGCGGTTCAGGGAACCAGCTTTAATTTCGTCAGCCCGATCATTGTCGCAGGTCTTGCACTGCAGCATGCGGGCGTGGACACCCAAACCATGTTGGGTACCCTGTTTGGGACCCTGTTTATCTCTGCCCTGGTGATGGTTCTGGTCAGCCGCTGCCTTCATTGGTTACGGCGGGTGATCACTCCATTGGTGACCGGGATTATTGTACTTCTGATAGGCCTGACCCTGATCAAGGAGGGAGTGGTGAGCATGGGGGGCGGCTATGGGGCGATGCAAGATGGCAGTTTTGGCTCCCTGACCAACCTTGGGCTATCAGCCCTGGTATTTTTAATCATAGTGATCTGCAACCTGGTCAACTGCTCCTTTTTGCGTTTGTCCGCGATCGTAATCGCCATGGTCATTGGCTATCTATCTGCCTGGTGGCTGGGAGTGGTCCACTATCAGGCTCCGGCCCATGAGAGCCTGTTTACCCTGCCTGCTTTTTTACCGTACGGCTTTCATTTCAGCTTTGCGTTGTTTATTCCATTAGCCATCATTGCGATTGTGACCTGCTTTGAGGCGATTGGAGATATCACAGCAACCTCAGATATCTCCCGGGAGCCGGTTGATGGCCCACTCTATATGCGACGAATTGGGGGAGGAGTGCTGGCTTCAGGGCTCAACTCTGCTCTGGCGGCGCTGACGGGGACTTTCCCTCTGTCTAATTTTGCCCAGAACAACGGGGTGATCCAGCTAACCGGTGTCGCCAGTCGCAGAGTTGGAATCATAGCTGCACTTATGCTGATCCTGCTGGGCTTTCTGCCTTCTGTGGCTTTTCTCATCCAGAATATTCCCCAGCCGGTGCTGGGAGGAGCCACCATTATCATGTTTGGCACCATAGCCGCGGCGGGGATCCGGATCATCGCCAAGCAGGAGTTGGATCGCCGGGCCCTGCTGATCCTGACCGTCTCTTTGGGGTTGGGACTCGGAGTCTCTCAGGTTCCAAATCTGCTGGTGCACCTGCCACCCCTAATTCGCAGTGTGCTCTCTTTTGGGGTTGCGACCGGCGGTATTGCGGCGATGCTTCTTAATTTGATCCTCTTTCCCGGGAGTAAGTCAGCAGTCAAGCGTAAACAGGCGGTGATCACTTTACCTAAGTGGCGGCATCATGATGACCATGTGTGAGTTGTTCGTCTCCCGGAAAGTCCGGGGGACTGGCTTGTTTGACCTGCGGTCAGCAAATTTATGCCTGCGGCACCGTTGTCCGGCCGCGGATGCTGCACATGGAGGTGTGAATGTTGCGATAGTCATGGGTGTAGTTACTCTCGGAGTAACGTAACGTGAGGTAAGGATACCGAGCAGGGAGAGATTATCAGGGATGGTAATCGACGATAGCTACCTGCGGCAGGAAAGGATTTCTTATATCCTGCAGATGGCAGGATATGTGGCTTCGCCACGCAAGCGTCGGGGCCGCCCGACAGCGGGCAAGAAGGTGCGCTCGTCCGCACCCTCTTGCATCTCCCGGGACGCCCCTTATCTCGCTAAACCCTTCGTCTCACCTAAGGATTCAAGCACCGAACAGACAGCATATCCCTATACTGACTGTTCTCTCGAAACATCCTGTTTCTCGACTTCAATCCTCTACGGCTCGCCTCGGCACTCGTTCATGGGGGGAAACTTCCTTTCTTCGATTTCTAAATGAGGGTGTATTGAGATCATCTGCATATTTTAGGTTTTAGAGGCAGGACGCCGAACTGCGAAGCTCTGCGGAGGGACTCGCAGCGCGTAGCGAGATTTTGCCTACTTTTGACGATACAAAAGTAGGGCGCTGTCGGGCGCCCCCGACACTCCTGTTGCGGTAGCCACAATCAAGCTGCATGCAATGCATCTTATGTGCAGGATAAAACGCCCCCTGCGCCTGCAGCTACACTTAAAAGAGTAACGGATATTGTTCTGCCTCAGGCAGCTGATTTGCAAGGGATTGCACTATGCTGGCACAGCTACAATCAAGCCTTTCCAGGCGCCCTTACCTGATCGCCCTGATCCTGGTGATTGCTCTGCTGTTATGGTTTGCCTCCGGCATAGGTCAACCCCGGGAAAAGCCAGCCAGAATCCAGGATTCCAGCGTGCAAACATCCCCGGTTCGGGTCCAGACTCAAATGTTTAAAGCCGAACCAACCGTGAAGCGATTGACTCTTTATGGGATGACAGAGCCAGCCCGACAGACGGTGCTAAGAGCCCAGATCAGCGGGGAGATAGAGGCATTACTTAAGGAAAAAGGGGTTAAGGTCAAGGGGGGGAGCCCTTGTTCCGACTGAGCATGGACACACGGGAGGAGCTGCTGGCACAGGCCAGAGCCCTGCTCGCTCAGAAACAGCTTGAGTTTATCGGTGCCGAGCATCTTGCTAAGAAGGGCTATCAGGGAAAGGTGCAGCTGGCGACTGCCAAAGCGGCTTTGAAAGAGGCTCAGGCTCAGGTCGCCCGATGGGAGCTGGAGATTGAGCATACGCTGATCCGTGCTCCCTATCCCGGGATGCTACAGAGCCGCTCCGTGGAGCTTGGCTCCCTGGTGCAACCAGGAGGGCGGCTTGGAGAATTTATTGAGCTTAATCCCCTGGTGATCCGGGCCGATGTTCCTGAGCTGGAGATGGCACAGATCAAGCTGGGGGAGGTCGCAGAGATCCGCTTTGCCGATGGCAGTCACACTCAGGGAAAAGTTCGTTATATCTCTGGTAGCGCCGATGTCAGTACCCATCTGTTTCGAATCGAGGTGGCTATAGATAACCGAGACTGGCGATATCGTGCCGGGATGAGCGCCGAAGTCAAGCTACCCCTGAACACCCTGGATGCCATTCATATCTCTCCCGCACTGCTGGCTCTGGCCGATGATGGAGAGATAGGCGTCATGAGCGTTGAGAGTGGGCTGGTTAAGTTTACCCCGGTTTCATTAGTCCAGGCCGATGCCGATGGAGTTTGGGTCAGCGGTATGCATGGCACCCTGGAGGTGATCACCGTCGGTCAGGGGTTCGTGTTACCCGGGGAGCAGGTGGAGGTTATCTCTACAGGAAAAGCAGATGAGCCGAAAACTGATTGAGCAGGCTATCTATCGCACCCGTACTGTGGTGATGGTTCTCGTGCTGTTGCTGGTTGCCGGCGGCTTTATCTATGTCACCATCCCCAAGGAGTCCACTCCGGATATCACGATTCCCTACATGATCATCTCGGTCAATCATCAGGGGATCTCACCCCAGGACGCCGAGCGGCTGCTGATCCGTCCTCTGGAGCAGGAGCTGCGAGGCATTGAGGGGATCCGGACCCTGTATGCTACTGCCCGGGAGGGGGGCGCCTCGCTGTTTTTAAAATTTGAGGCAGGGCTTGATCCGGGGCAGGCGCTCAATGATGTACGGGAGAAGGTGGATCTGGCCAAGGTTGAGTTGCCGGCCGATAGTGATGAGCCGGAGGTCAAAGAGATCACCATGGCCTCTGAGCACCCGGTATTGACGGTGATCCTATCCGGCAAGGCCCCTTTGAGAACGCTATTGAAACTGGCTCGCCAGATGAAGGGGGCCTGGAGAGCAATCCCGCCATTCTCGAGGTGGATGTGGTGGGTGAGCGGGAAGATATGCTTGAGGTTCTGGTGGATCCGTTACTGGTTGAGAGCTACCAGCTGGATCAGAGTGATATTTTCCCGTTGATCTCGCGCAATAATCGACTGGTAGCGGCGGGCAGCCTGGATACCGGCAAGGGACGTTTCCCGGTCAAGGTTCCTTCGGTCTACCAGTCGATCACCGATATTCTGGAGCAGCCAATCAAAGCAAGGGGCGATCGGGTGATCACCTTTGGCCAGGTCGCGACCATCCGCCGCTCCTTTAAAGACCCAGTCTCCTACGCCTATCTCAACGGTGCTCCTGCAATTTCCCTTGAGATCAAGAAGCGTCCGGGAGAAAACCTGATCGCGCTGGTGGAGGGGATCAAAAGCCAAATCGATGCTAAACGTTCCCAATGGCCAGCTTCGGTTAGCGTGCTCTATACCTGGGATGCTTCGGAGCATGTCGAGATGATGTTGAGCGATCTGCAAAATAGCGTGCTGATTGCGGTGATCCTGGTGGTGATCGTGATTGTTGCTCTGCTGGGTCTCAGAACGGCGGCGTTGGTGGGGATTTCGATACCTGGCTCGTTCCTGACCGGGATCCTGGTGCTGGCCGTGTTTGGCTATACCATCAACATGGTGGTGCTGTTCTCGCTGATTATGGCTGTTGGCCTCTTGGTTGATGGGGCGATCGTGGTGACAGAGTATGCGGATCGAGCCATGAGCGAGGGACAACACAGGCAGCAGGCCTATGCCCTGGCTGCTCGGCGCATGGCGATGCCGATCATCGCATCGACCGCCACCACCTTGGCGGCTTTTGCCCCATTGTTGTTCTGGCCCGGGATTGTCGGTGAATTTATGAAATATCTGCCGATCACCCTGATCGCCACCCTGAGTGCCTCTTTGGTGATGGCATTAATATTTGTTCCCGTATTGGGAAGCTGGTGGGGAGGGCCCAGGCCGGTAACACCAGAGATCCGTCAGCGCTATCTGGGGATGGAAAAAGGAGATCTCAGCGGACTCACCGGCTGGACAGCCAGTTATATAAAGCTGCTGCGCCTGGCTCTGGAACATCCCTGGAAGATAGTTCTGCTGGCATCGGCATTGGCGCTCCTGGTGTTCTGGGGATATGGCCGTTCCGGGCTTGGAAGCGAATTTTTCCCTGAGGTTGAGCCTGAGGGGATCACTGTAACCCTGCGCTCCGATGGCGACCTCTCTTTGGATGAGAAAGATCTGTTGGTGCGACAGGCCTCAGAGCGGTTAATTGATGTTTCCGGATTAGAGTCTCTGTATGTGCGGGTGGGGGGTGAAGAGGAGCTTGGCAGATTAAGGCTAAATCTCATCGACTGGCAGTATCGTCCCGATCATAAACAGATCTCCCGAGAGATTGAGCAGCGATTATCGATTCTTGCGGGAGTGGAGGTTGAGATCCAACCCGATAAAGATGGTCCGCCTGTGGGTAAGGATCTGGTTTTGGAGCTAAGCTCACAAAACCCTGAAGAGCTCCCTGGGTTGATTAAACAGCTCAGGAAAATTGTGGAGGAAAATCCTGCGTTTTTGAATGTGGATGACACTGCACCCAGGGCCGGGATTGAATGGCGGCTGGCAGTCGACCGCAGCAAGGCCGCCCGTTTCGGGGCGGATGCAACCCTGCTGGGTAATACGGTGCAGTTGGTCACCAACGGCCTGCGTGTAGGAGAGTATCGTCCCGATGATGTGGATGATGAGGTGGAAATCCGGGTGCGCTTTCCTAAAGAGCAGCGTAACCTGCAAAGGCTCCAGAGCTTGCGGGTGCAAACCGCCCTGGGGACAGTCCCGATCCGTAACTTTGTGACCCTGGAGCCCAAGCCCAGGGTTTCAGTCATCAGCAAGGTAGATACCCTACAGACCCTGACCCTGAGCGCTGACATGCAGCAGGGATACCTGCTTAGCCTGGAGCTGCCTAAACTTCTTGAGCAGATCAGGGAGCAGAAACTGTTGCCGGAATCCGTGCTCCTGAATGTGCGTGGAGAGAATGAGGAGCAGGAGGAATCATCCGCCTTCCTGAGCAAGGCGTTTGCCTTGGCCCTGTTTGTGATGGCGATTATTCTGGTTACTCAGTTCAATTCGTTTTACCAGGCATTTTTGATCTTAACTGCGGTTTTATTTAGCACGGTTGGGGTACTGCTGGGATTGATGATCGCCCAAAAACCCTTTGGGGTGGTGATGTCCGGGATCGGTGTGATCGCTCTGGTCGGGATTGTGGTCAATAACAACATTGTTTTGATCGATACCTATAATCGATTGCGTCGTCAGGGGTTGAGTCAGATAGATGCGATTCTAACCACCGGAGCCCAGCGCCTGCGCCCTGTGATGCTCACCTCGGTGACCACCATCCTGGGCCTGCTGCCCATGGTGCTTGAGATCAACCTCAATCTCATTGACCGAAGTATTGAGTTCGGAGGCCCCTCCATGCAATGGTGGTCTCAGCTTGCGACCGTGGTGGCCGGAGGCCTGGCGTTTGCCACTTTGCTGACTCTGGTGATGACGCCCTGTCTGCTGCGGTTGAACCGGCGGGAGGCAAGGATAGATTATTGTAATCGACAAGTTCAGGGCTGAACGATCGTCATGATATGTTTGGCCTCAAATTTAATAATGTTACCAATATACTGGATGGGCAGAGACCTTGGCGGAGGAGCATTTTGAAAGTTAAATCCTGCCGCGACCTCCTTAATCTTACCACTGAATTTTTGTTGATCCTGATCTGAGATGGCGACCAGGTAACGGAACTGGTGGTTGTCCGAGCTCAGCCACACCTTATGGTCGCCTGCGCCTGAATCGAACCTGATATCCTGTGCCTTGCAGCCGGGGGCGATGAACATCCAGAGAAGAGGACTCCAACATAGCATTTCTCCCGCATAGCCCCGTCTTTATTATCGGCCAGCAGTAGGGCTTGGAAAAGCCAGTGTGCTAATAATACCAATCCCGATGGTTGAGTGATCAGGTTATAGCTAACTCCAATTTGGATAGTCTGTGAGTCATTTAGCCCGTTGCCAGCATGGATGCTGGCATCGAGCATACAGGATGTACTTGCTGCGTGGCGTAAATGACTCATGGATTATCAGAACAAACTGATCACCTTTCTTTCATGATAGGTATGAGCTCTCCTATGACTTCAGGTACCCACCACAGTGCAGCTGGTAATCCTATTTGGGAGCAGCATGTCCCCTGGCGTTAATGCAGCGTCGCGGCATTAACGCATCGCCAGCATGACGTTTTGGATCTGTTGCAGTTGCCCGAGCTCCTGGTGGGCAATGAGCTTGAAAGCTGCCAGCTTAGAGCCCTTGAGAGAGCTTGCCTGGGGCAGTTTTACCGTGCGTGGGTTGCGGTGTACCCCATTGACCACGAACTCATAGTGAAGATGAGCACCTGTGACCCGTCCGGTTTTGCCAAGGGTGCCGATCACCTGGCTCTGTTTGACCCGGGCGCCGGTTTTGACATAGCGGCGATTGAGGTGCAGGTATTTGGTGGTATAACGGGAGTTATGCCGGATAAACACATAGTTACCGTTGAGGCTATTTCTGGAGGAGCGAGTGACGATGCCATCACCGGCTGCCAGAATCGGTGTTCCGATCGGTGCGACATAGTCGATACCGTTGTGAGGTCTCACCCTGCCGGTCACCGGGTGCAGCCGCCTTGGATTAAAGTTGGAGGAGATATAGCGGAAGTTGACCGGAGCACGCAGGAAGCTCTTGCGCATAGCCTTACCATCCGGGGTATAGTAGCGACCATCGCTATTACGGATAGCAGTGAAGCGTTCGCCCTGATTGATAAACTCGGCGGCCAGAATATCTCCGGCTTTAACAAATTTGCCATCCCGGTACTGATCACTGTAGAGCACACTGAACCTATCTCCCGGGCGTAGATCATTAGCAAAGTCGATATCCCAGCTAAAGATCCCGGCAAGCTCCATCAGAGTGTTCTCACTCAGGCCTGCCTCTATGGCTGCATTCCAGAAGTTGCTTTGGATCTTCCCTTGGGCAAAACGGACTCGGGAACTCAGGGGGGCTTCTACAACCCTGGCCTTGAGAGTGTCTCCCTGCTTAGAGAGGGTCAGAACTTTTTCATCACCCATGGGGTATTGGAGTGAGTGAAAGCCGTGCTGCTGATCCAGGATAAACTGCAGTTTATCTCCGGGTTTTAGCTGGCGCAGAGACTTTTTAACCAGAGGTCCTTTTTCAAGGGTATAGAGCTCTTTGAGGGGAAGATTCATCTTTTGCCAGATCCGGGTCAGGGAGTCTCCGGGTTGAACCCGATACAGCTGATGATGAAGCTCAGATGCAAGCTTTGGAAGCGGCGCTTCTTTGAGATCCAGGAGGAGTGAATAACTGACACCGGGGAGCGCTTTATTCGGGCTGCCATCAAGCTCCTGGCGCACCAGGGTCTGGGCCGAAGGGTGGAGAGCGATGACGACCAGCAGGATGCCAAAAAATAGCATCAGGGTTTTATGCAGCCTTGGAAGGCGACGGATCCGGTTTAAAAGTGTCACAAGCGCTTCTTTTTAAAGGAACTCCCTATTGGTTAGTTTACAATCTTTCCATTTAGCCCGCCATTCCAGTAAGATGTGATCCCTTGACAGTTTGCGAATTTGAGATACAGAGAGAGATTTATGTCCCGGTTGGAAGAAGCTCTTGCAGAGATCAAACGAGGATCGGAGGAGATCCTGGTTGAAGAGGAGTTGATCGAGAAGCTCAAAGAGGAGCGTCCCCTTCGGATCAAGTTTGGTATGGACCCGACAGCGCCAGATATCCATCTGGGCCACACCGTGGTTCTTAATAAATTGCGTCAATTCCAGAAGCTGGGCCATGAGGTGATCCTGCTGTTTGGTGATTTTACCGCACAGGTTGGCGATCCGACCGGTAAGAACGCAACCCGCCCGCCTCTTTCTGAAGAGCAGGTGCTGGAGAATGCCAAGACCTATGCCGATCAGGCATTTAAGATCCTGGATCTGGAGAAGACCCGCATCGTCTATAATTCCGAATGGCTGGCTGAGCTGGGCGCGGTAGGGATGATCAAGCTGGCTGCCAAGCAGACTGTAGCCCGGATGCTGGAGCGAGACGATTTTAAAAAGCGCTATAGCCAGGGACAATCCATCTCAATTCACGAGTTTCTTTACCCTCTGCTGCAGGGCTATGATTCGGTTGCGCTGGAGTCCGATCTGGAGCTGGGTGGCACCGATCAGAAGTTTAACCTGCTGATGGGACGCGAGCTGCAAAAAGACGCGGGACAAAAGCCTCAGTGTGTATTGATGATGCCACTGCTGGAAGGTCTGGATGGCGTGAAGAAGATGTCGAAGTCGGCCAATAATTACATTGGGATCGATGAGGCACCAAACGAGATGTTTGGTAAGATCATGTCGGTTTCAGATGAGCTGATGTGGCGCTTCTATGAGCTGTTGTCCGAGCGCTCACTCGAAGAGATTGCAGGCTTTAAGAGCGATGTTGAGGCGAGTCAGGCCAACCCACGGGATATCAAGATCCTGCTGGCGAAGGAGCTGATCGCTCGCTATCACGATGCAGAGTCTGCTGAGCGGGCACACAATGACTTTGTGCAGAAGTTCCAGAAAAATGCGATCCCCGATGAGATGCCAGAGTTCGAGATGCAGTGTAACTCAGAAGGACTGGCACTGGGCAACCTTCTCAAAGATGCGGGGCTGGTGGGCTCGACCTCAGAAGCGATCCGGATGATCCGCCAGGGTGCAGTCAAGATCGATGGTCAGAAGGTTGAAGACACCAAGCAGCTGGCTGAAGAGGGTTGTAAGGTGTACCAGGTGGGCAAGCGTAAATTTGCCAGAGTGACACTGAGCGCACAGTAATCCGGCGAGTATCCGTTGATAATGACGGCGCGATAGCGACAGCTATCGCGCCGTTTTTGATCCAGGACTGGGAGCCGATGAATGGATAATCATGAACTCTTGGGGCGAATGCTGGCTGTGATTGAGGGTGATGTTCTTCCCCTGACCCGGAAGGGGGTTGCGTCTGGCAATAAGGTGTTCGGTGCGGCGATTTTACGCAAAGCCGATCTTTCCTTAGTTGTCGCTGCGACGAATGCCGAAATGGAGTGTCCCCTCTGGCATGGTGAGATCCATGCAATCAAGAAGTTCTATGAGCTGGCAGAGCGACCAGGTCCCGAGGAGTGCATCTTTCTGTCGACCCATGATCCCTGCTCTATGTGTATCTCAGCGATCTGTTGGGGAGGCTTTAATGAGCTCTACTATCTTTTTGATTTTGAAGATACCCGGGATGCGTTTCATATTCCCCACGATCTCAAAATAATGGATGAGTTGTTTGGTTGCCGGGCTCCAACCCGCAGTAACAATTTTTACCGGGCGACTAAGCTGGCTCAGCTATTGGAAACCAGTGAGAAAGAAGCAGGACTGCAGGGGAGGTTAGACAGTCTTTATCGTGTTTATGCCGAGCTTTCAGATGCATATCAGCAAGACAAAACCGCAAGTGCTATCCCCCTGAAGTGATCCATAGAAAAACGGCCCCATCAGGGGCCGCCCTTAAAGTAGGCAAAGGCTAGTCAGCCAGAGTCATATTGTAACCGCTGACAATCTTACCGATCTCACCGCTGGCCTTAAGCTTGAGGTAATGCTCGTTAAAGGATTTCACCGTCCCTTCCGCAAATCCTTCCTTGGAGAAGGCAATATAGTAGGTCACCGGCTTTTGTGCTCCGGCATACCTGAGGTTGGTGATCCCAAGCTTCTTGATAATGCTGTTGCCCACATCCCGGTTGGAGTAGACCGCATCTACCCGCCCCGAGGAGAGCTTTTTAAACACAGCCTCGTTCTTATTGGTCATGTCTACCTTGATATCGACCTGCTTGGCCAGTTTATTCAGTGAGTTAGAGGTATTGGATGGGCCAAACACCCCGACCTTCATCCCCTTGATGTCGGATGGGGCCTTATACTGTAGTGGGGCAGAGGTTTGTACAAAGAAGCCGTACTCGGTTGTGATG
Organism: Dongshaea marina; assembly: GCF_003072645.1. Taxonomy (NCBI): domain Bacteria; kingdom Pseudomonadati; phylum Pseudomonadota; class Gammaproteobacteria; order Aeromonadales; family Aeromonadaceae; genus Dongshaea; species Dongshaea marina. The sequence goes on along the minus strand of NZ_CP028897.1, from coordinate 3,838,784 downwards.
ATAGGAGGTGTGTAGTAGAGCCACTCCATGCGTTTTTTATTCTTGCCCAGCAGAAACAGGCCATCAACTTTGCCCTTTTTCACCAGATCCTGGGCCCTGGACCAGGGGTAGATCTTAAAGGTTGCACTGTCACCCATCGACTTGGTGACCGCATTGATGATATCGACCCCGGGACCTGCGACACCCGAACCTCCCTTGTAGTTAAAGGGCGGGAACTCCTGGGTGGCAAATGAGATGGTTGCGCTCACGGCCGCACCGCTAAAGCAGGATGCGATGGCTATGCCGATAGCAATAGATAACTTTTTCATGGGATAACTCCTTTTATCTCCAAGTATTGTATTCAGCCAAAGTATAGCTTTGACTGAGTGATCTGTATGCTTCACCAAGTGCGGCATAGAAGGGCTGATACCGGAAATTTGGGGCCTATAGGTCTTCAGAGGTATCCGGGAGTAGCTTAAGCCTGAATAAGGAGGGTCTAGGCTCTGTTGACATTTCCAATTTTGAACCTGTTGCCCCTGAAAATGTTCTGTTCGCGGCGCGAGTCATGAGGTTTAGTTGTTCTAAATGAGTGATGAGCAACAATGAACAGGGCTTTTTCAGGCGCAACCCGAAGGGCAGTGGCTATTTTTCCTCCCAGCAGCGTTATCAGATGCTCATGTAGAGCAACTACACCACACATCTTCTGCCTTGCTGGATGAAAAAATTGCCAACTGCAGAATCAAATCTGAAACGTCAACAGAGCCTAGTCAGGCTATCCTGTCACTCCGCTGTCAGCTAGGGTTTAGTAATTGGCTTCGATGGCTGTACACAGGTAGCCGATAAGTGGCTCAGTGACTTTAAGTTTCTGGTAAGCAAGCTCGGGGAGTGAGCTCTTTGTGACTTCTGCATCGCTAAGATGACAGATGGCGATGAAATCCTTTCTTTTTAGCTCCTCGATCAGTGCGTGTTCGGGATCAAAACCTCTGGGAGGACGGATCAAACTGTCACCACTCATGTGAAATGATTCACTAAAGGCTTTATTTTGGATCGCATGCTTGTAGCTTCTGGGGTTATCGACGATAAAATCACGAATCTTTCGAAGTGTCTTAGGCTCGGGTCGCCAGATCCCGGCCCCCACAAAGCTGTTGCCGGGCTGGATATGCACATACAGACCGGGGGCATGGATATCCTTGCCCTGATCATGGCGAAAGTGGATCCCCACATTGAGCTTATAGGGCGCTCGGTTCTTAGAAAAACGCGTGTCACGGTAGATGCGCATCAGTGAGCCCCCCTGTTTTTTGGCTATGGCCGTAAAGTGCGGGGAGATGGCATGAATATGGGGAGTCATGCTTTCGATAAATGACAGGGCTGGGGTGATGAAGTCGCTTTCGTAGCGAGGCTTTTGGCTTTGAAACCATTCTCTTTTATTGTTGAAGGATAGGTCCTGGAGAAAGGTTAATGTTTTCTCAAATCCCTGAAAATCTGGCATTCCGGCTCCTTTGCAAGCAATATCAAGCTGAAAACCTGTTGATTCTAGCACACCCGGGGGAGGCCTGTGTTTATACAACTCCAGGCTCATCAGCAAGCTTTTAGCGCCTTTGCATGGTGAAAGCAGGCAGAGAAAGATGCCAGAAAATAGCGGCGACCCGGATCCCCAGGGTGCCAAAGATGCTGATCCAGATCGTGAGCACCTCGGATAAGCCCGCCTTAAGACAGATAAAGTAGACGATCCCGCCGAGAATACAGGCGGTGGCGTAGATCTCTTTTTGCAGAATCATGGGGATCTGTCTGGCGAGAACATCGCGGATCATGCCACCACCCACTCCTGTGATCACCCCCATGATGATCGCGACCAGCTCAGAGCTGCCAAAGTGCAGTGCCTTCTGAATCCCTATGACAGTAAAGACGGCCAACCCCAGGGCATCTGCCAGGGGTAACAGGTACCAGGGGAGGCGGCCTGGGATCTTGACCAGCCACAGGATCCAGACACACAGGAAGACAGTGATCAAAATATCCCATAGGTAGGCCACATCATGAACCCAGAATACCGGGGTGGCTCCCAAAATGGAGTCGCGAATTGTTCCCCCGCCAATCGCGGTGACGGTTGCCAGGACCGCAACACCAAAAATATCCATTCGCAGGCGGCCCGCCACCAGGACCCCGGAGATCGCAAAAACGGCGGTGCCAAACAGATCGCAAAAGCGAACCATCTGCTGAGTAAATACAGGATCGGTCAGAATGTTCAAGGCTAATCTCACAACAACAGTCAGGGGAGGGTCTTTGACTCCATACTCTATTCAGCTCGCTGTGCTATCTCAAGGTAAATAGAGAAAAAGTGAGAGCCTGAAGTCAAGTTTTCTGCCTCCTGAGTGACCCGTAATCTCCCGCTGCCTGCTTATTGTCCCGGGTGTATCCCGTTAATGAATCTGATAGTGACGACGTGCCTTTTGGATATCCAGGCACAGGGCTTCTATCCCCTTGAGGGAGCGGGGAGTCAGGCGGCTCAGAAGATCGGGATCGACCCGGTAGAGCTGTCCTGCTTTTACCGCGGCGATTTCGGGCCACTGCTTCCATAAAGCAAGGGATTTTGAGCTGTGACTTCCCACTATGATCATCTTGGGATTACGCTGCAGCACCTGCTCTTCGGAGATCTGCGGGTAAGGGGTGATGGCGTCTTTAAAGATATTATCTGCGCCACAAAGTTTGAGCTCCTGAGAAATCCAGCTATCTGCTGCAACCGTTGTGAGTGGAACTCCCTCCATCAGGTACAGAGCTTGAACCGCAGTTCGATGCTGATAGCTAGCACGCAGTGCCGAAAGCTGTTGCTGGTAACGGTTTGCAGCAAGCTCACCCTGCCTTGGATGGCCGGTTTGCTTGCCCAGCTTTTTAAGCTCACTCCCAAGGGAGTCAAGAGTGGTTGGGTCAGAGTAGATAATCGGGATATGAAAGGCTTTCAGGGGCTCAAGCAGTCGCTGCTGAGCAGGCTTCCAGGCGACAATTAGATCGGGGTTAAGGGCAAGGATCTTTTCAACATTGATGCTCTGATAATTGGCGACCTTAGGCAAAGATTTAACCTGAGGTGGGTAATCTGATGCGCTATCGACAGCGATGAGCTGCTTACCCGCTCCGACGTCATAGAGCAGCTCGGTAATATGCGGAGTGAGGCTGATGATCCGCTCAGGCGCGGCTTGAGCCATGCAGCTCATCATTATTGCTGCCAACAACAGGCCAAGTTTATTCATAAAGTGCCAGTAGGTAGAGAATATAAAGAAGCAGGGGCACTATATACCAGAGCCATCCAGCGATGATCAAGCGTCCGGTTACCCATCCGATATATTGAGGCTGTGGGAGGGTATCAGTACCCAGGGTCGGCCAGTTGGCCCGGCGTTTTTGGTAATGGCGCAGGCCACCCAGGCGGATCCCGAAACTGCCCGCCAGGATCCCCAGCAGCAGCCCGCTGGCGGGTGAGGGCCACATTCGAAACTGTTTTAGGGCAATGGTGAATCCCCGAACGCCTCCCCGGTACAAGGTTAGGGAGATCATCAGCAGCACCAGAGGAGGGAATTGCAGAGCTCGAACCAGGGTGCTGACCAGCTTACCAAAGTGGTGATAGTGAACCAGCTTGCGGTTCCAGCTCTCGCTCATCGACAGCAGCAGGGCCCAGGAGAGGGCTCCATAGATGCCAGTTAGGAGGTACCAGAAGGCGACTGCAAACCAGTGGTTGAACAGGCGAAGGCTGACCGATTCTATGGTTGCCATGACCAGGTGGGGACGGTCCAGCTCTCCCTTATTCCTCAGGCTGAGTTCGTCCAGAATAAAGCGCGCACTTTGCAGTTCATTTTTATTCAAAAGCTGCTCAATTGTGCGGGCCGAACGCCTGAGCCAGTTAGACTCCATCACCCAGTAGAGAATCAGAATTTCAAAAATTTGTGGATAGATAATCAGGTTGGACAGGGCGATCAGAAACACCAGCAGCAGTGCCAGCATTAAAATGGGTAGTAAAGTTCCGGCGAGTCTTTGTTGCTCAACGGGATAGCCGGGTTTGTTGACCCGGCCAGCCAGCTCCATCAGCCAACGCGCCTGGTGGAAGGGTTTAAGGCGCCTTGGCAGAGGCAGCCATGCTTCCATCAACACCGCGACCAGCAAGCTGACGGCGGGGGAAGCGATGACTTGATTGAGCAAAAAGCTATTCACATTGTTTTGATTCCATTCAAAATTGCCATCACCATCTTTGATGAATGTTTGGCGGCCTTCTCAAGGTAAGCCTCAAAAGAATCCGGAGATTCCTTCCCTGCAATATCAGACAAAGAGCGGATTACCACAAAGGGGATCCCAAACTGATAACAAACCTGGGCAATCGCTGCACCTTCCATCTCAACGGCCAGCATGTCAGGGAAGTGGCCGCGAGCTGCCGCGATACGTTCGGGATCACACATAAATTGATCGCCGGTACAGATCAGTCCCTCTTTGGTCTGCACATCACCCATCGCATCGATACAGCTATGTGCGATGCTTACCAGTTTAGCATCTGCCGGGTAGGCTGCAGGCATCCGGGCACACTGTCCCATCTCGTAGCCAAATCCTGTCAGATCCACATCATGGTGGCGCAGCTCGGAGGAGATGACGATATCTCCGACATTGAGCTCAGGATCAAAGCCACCGGCAGAGCCGGTATTGATCACATAATCAGGGGCATATTTTTCGGCCAGCAGTGTGGTTGCGATACTGGCGGCGACTTTACCAATCCCTGAGCGGGTCAGGATCACCTCAACTCCATCCAGGGTGCCGTGATAAAATTCGCAGCCAGCAATACTAAAGGTGTCCTGAAGCTGCATCTGTTGTTTCAGCAGTTCAACTTCCTGATCCATTGCGCCGATAATACCAATTTTCATCCTGTTATCTCTTTTGTAGTGACAAAGACTTCCATGATAACGGATGGCAGAGCAAACACCCAGTCATCCCGCCACAGGAGTGAGGCGCTCGTGGTGGAAGTTATCAGCCTTCCTGAAAATTGTAATTAACTTGTAGACTGGTTATCGCTGTGCTGAGAGTGGGAGTGTGGCATCTGCGACTACAGCCTTTAGTTATCGTTCGGTTTGGTGTCTCTGTTGGCAAATATCAGTTGAGTAAAGTCTCACCTTGACTTTCAAATCAATCCGAAAGAGTGATCTTTTCACCAAAGACCGGTTTACCAGGTGTCAGAGTCGACTCCTCCCGTCCTCAGTTGCTCTGATTGGTGATTTACGAAATAAAGGTTAGGGCCCTGACGGGGGCTATACTCAATTCAGGAATGGCTGAAAGGGCTGCAAATGGCAAGGCTCTATCAAATCATCTTTGTGCTGGTTAGCTTGTCCCTGATATCCGGGGCCCAGGCCAAATTGAGTCAGCTAACGGCCGCCGTCGGCCATTTTCCGCCCTATATCTTTTGTGATGATAAGCCAATACGCGGGATGGCGGTGGAGCTGGTTGAGACCGCATATCAGGAGGTTGGAATTCGGGTTGAGTTTAAATGTTACCCTTGGGGACGAGTCTATAATCTTGCCCGGGAGTCGGCGGTTGACTTGACCTTTCCCTACCTGCGCAATCAGGACAGAGAGCAGGATTTCCACTATGTGGCCCCCATGCTGGCGATCAAAGAGGTGTTTTTCCACCTCAAGAGTCGATCATTTTCAGATCTGATGGATAAAGAGGGGGAGCTTACAGTAGAAGATCTCAAACCATACAAGATTGGCGGCACTATAGGTTATCGCTATGGGGAGTTGATTGATGAATACGATGGGAAATATGGCCTATCTCTTGGGAAAACAGCAAACCTTAACTTTAAGAAATTAATCCGGGGGCGGATCGACCTGTTCGTGGAAAGCTTCATCGTTGGCTACTACGAAGTCTCTCTCTTGGAGCCTCCTTTTCGTGAATTGATCACCAATTTGCCTCTGCCTATCTCTACAGAGAAGCTTTATCTCATCGTGAGCCATAAACATCCCAGGCGACAGGAGATAAGTAAGCTGTTCATCCGGGGATTGACCATGGCGCGGGCCAAAGGAGTAAAGCAGAAGCTCCTTGAGAAGTATACCCTGCCCGATACCCCTTGAAGGGCTCATCTATACTCACAGAAACAGCCCTGGCCTGGATATTCCTATGCTTAGTCGAAGTTTCCCGTTGTGGGTGTTCACTTTGTTTTTTCAGCTCATCGTTTTTTCGACAGAGGCAAGAGTACGTGAAGTAAGTGCGGCGGTTGGCGAGTGGCCTCCCTATATCTATTGCGATTCCGGGGCCCATGGGGTGTTAATCGATGTGGTGCGGGCCGCCTATGCCGAAGTCGCGGTGTCGGCAAGCTTTGAATGCTTTCCCTGGGCGCGCTCATTCTCCCTGACTCGAGAGGGAGTCTATGATACCAGCTTTCCCTGGAGTCGAAGCGCAGAGCGTCAGAAGATCTTCTATTTCTCTGAGCCGGTGATAAGCGACTACTCGGTATTTTTTCACCTGAAAAACCGGAGTTTTCCTAAGCTCTCTACTGAGCTGAACATTGAAAACCTCAGCCCCTATAAAATTGGCGGAACCATAGGCTATTACTATGGGCCACTCCTTGAAGAGTTTGATGAGAAATTTGGCCTGCAGCGAGCTAAATCCGATGAGCTGAACTTCAAAAAACTCCTGCGCGGGCGCATCGATCTCTTTCCCATAAACTTTCAGGTGGGCTATTACCTGCTCTCTAAGCTCCCCCCGAATCCAGAGACAGGGTGAGCAACATCGCGCTTCCGGTTATCAGGGTGGATCAATATATGCTATTCAGCCAAAAAAATCCCAGGGCAGAAGAGCTCAGAAACCTTTTTAATCAGGGGATTAAACGCATCCGGGAAAAGGGGATAGAGGAGAAGATCATGGAGCATTACCTGCTTCCCAGCCTGATCTCAGAAAAGAACTAATCACTAAAGTTGGTCCAGCAACTCATGTTTTCACCATGATGCACAGCCTCAATGAAAGTTGCTCGGGAGCGCTTTATTCCCCGGTTTATTGATCAAGCCCTGCACTTTTTTATCCCGTCTCTGTAAAATGGCCGCCCCATTAGAATCATGAGTCACCTATGCAGCTTCATCACTACGTTAATCTGTTCGGCCAGGATCTTAAGCGCCGTCTTGGCGAGCGAGTCCATAAACTGACCCTGCATGGTGCCTTTAGCTGTCCAAATCGCGATGGAACCCTGGGGCGGGGAGGCTGTACCTTCTGCAATGTTGCATCTTTCTCTGAGGAGGCGATGCAGCATAAAAGCATCCAGGAGCAGCTAGACCATCAAAGGCAAAATATCCATAGAGCCAAGCGATACCTGGCTTACTTCCAGGCTTATACCAATACCTATGCGGAAGTTGAGCAGTTACGCAACATGTATCAACAGGCCCTCTCGGTGGCCGATATTGCAGGCTTGTGCGTGGGGACCCGGCCAGACTGTGTGCCTGATGAGGTGTTGCAGCTGCTGGCCGGTTATCAGATGCAGGGCTACGAGATCTGGTTGGAGCTGGGGTTACAGACTGCCCAGGATAAAACCTTGCAGCGGATCAACCGGGGTCATGATTTCGCCGCTTATCAGAACGCGGTTGAGCGGGCCCACCGTTATGGACTCAAAGTCTGTACCCATTTGATTGTTGGGCTGCCCGGAGAAGGGATGACCGATTATCAGGATACCCTCGCCAGAGTGGTTGAGCAGCCTGGTTGTCATGGCATCAAGCTACATCCCCTGCATATAGTCACTGGCAGCAAGATGGCGCAGGCCTGGCAGGCGGGACGTCTGCAGGCGATGGATGCGCAATCCTATATTGAGGCTGCTACCTCTCTTATTCAACATACGCCGTCACGGATCGTCTATCACCGGGTTTCAGCAATGGCGCGCCAGCCAACCCTGCTGGCTCCACTTTGGTGTGCCGATCGCTGGAGAGCCATGGTGGGGATAGGCCAGGCTCTGGCGCAGAGCGGGGCACAGGGCTCGGCGATCGGAGATCCCTTCGTGTTTCCTCACGATTGTGACTAAGTGCATGGATGTTAAGCAGTTGATGCACTATGTTACTCACTTGTCTTGAATCTTGCTCTGGCTTTTGTCACTGTGAGCTCCTTGAATTGAACCGGCTGGATAAGCAAGCATGGAAAAACGGATGAAGCAGATGAAAGGGTTAGCCCGCTATTATGTGGGTTTGATGACGAGGCTGGGTTTACTTCGTTTTAGCTTGTTACTCGCATCTGGCTTGATCATCCTGGCGCTGGCGATCCAGTTTCTGTTTACCCTGGTTTTGCATAATCAGATCAACGCTTTGGAGCTGTTACGCTCGGTGTTGTTTGGACTCCTGATCACTCCCTGGGCGGTGTACTTTCTCAGTGGGGTGGTTGACCAACTTGAGGAGTCCAGGCGGCGTCTCAGTGAGCTGGTGACCAAGCTCAGGGAGATGCGAGAGCGGGACCGTCAGCTCAACAACACTCTTGAGGAAAAGATCGCTGAGCTTAATCTGCAGATCGAGGAGACCCGTAAAGCTGAGCAGGCGAGACAGCAGGCGATTGAGGATCTTGAGGCTGAGGTCTATCAGCGTGAGAAAGCCCAGCTGGAGCTTGAAGAGCATAGCGCCCTGCTGCGTGCCTATGCGGATAACTCCCCGGATCTTGTTTACTTTCGTGATGAACGAGCTCGCTTCTCGGGTTGTAACCGGGCGATGGAGAACCTGATTGGCAAAACCGAACAGGAGCTCATCGGCCTGACTCCGTTTGAGATCTATCCGGCGGATATTGCCGCAAAAATTATCAAGACCGATGAAGAGGTGTTTGCCTATAACCAGGCCCAGACCTATGAGCAGTGGCTGGAACACCATGATGGGCGCAAGATCTGCTTTGAACTGCGTAAGGTACCCTTTTTTGATCGCAAGGGGCGTCGCCTCGGACTGCTGGGCTTTGGGCGGGATATCACCGAGCGTAAACGCTATCAGGAAGATCTGGAGAAGGCGAGCCGGGATAAAACGACCTTTATCTCGACCATTAGTCATGAGCTGAGAACTCCCCTCAACGGCATTGTTGGCCTGAGCCGGATTTTGCTTGATTCCCACCTGAATGCCGAGCAACACCAGCACCTGAAGACCATCCATGTCAGTGCCATGACCCTGGGGCATATTTTTAATGACATCATCGATCTGGATAAGCTGGACAGGCGGCGTCTGGCGATCGTTAAGCAACCGATCGATTTTCAGGGCTTTTTGACCGACCTGGCGAGCTTAGGCCGGCTCCTGGCGGAGCAGAAAGGATTAGAGCTTCACTTTGAGCAGCATGGTTCCGTACCCACCTGGATCGAAGGAGATGGCACCCGGTTGCGCCAGGTGATGTGGAATCTCATTGGCAATGCGGTCAAATTTACCGAGCGTGGTTATGTCTCTATCGGTTGCCAGGCTAAGACCTTAGCGGATAACAGGGTACAGATCCGGATCTGGGTGAAGGATACCGGAATCGGCATTCCCAAGGAGCAGCAGCAGAAGATCTTTGCCATGTACTATCAGGTAGAGGGCCGGATACATGCAACCGGAACCGGGATTGGACTGGCAATCTCCCATCAGCTGATGGAAGCGATGGGGGGGATATCAAGCTCAAAAGTGAGCCGGGAGATGGCTCCTGCTTTACCGCTGAGCTGACCGTGACCGAATGCGATCCTCCGGTGCGTGATGAGCCCGTGGATCAACAGCTTGAGATCCTGCTGGTTGAGGATGTTGAGCTCAATATTACGGTGGCAACGGCGGTACTGGAAAAGATGGGACACAGAGTCACTGTGGCTCGTGATGGGGCCGAGGCGCTGCAGCAAGCTGCAGATCACAGCTTTGAGCTGATCTTGTTGGATATCCAGCTGCCGGATATGAGTGGCTTTGAGGTTGCTGCCCATCTGCGTGATCGCTATGGCGAGGATACTCCGCCTTTGGTTGCCCTGACCGCAAACTCTGTTCGGGATCAGTCGGAATATCACGAGCAGGGAATGGATGCGGCCCTGAGTAAGCCCTTGAGCTCCAAGCGTCTCAAGGCAGTTCTGGGAGAGCTGTTTTTAATGCATGAAGCTCCTGTCGAGACCCGTCATCATGAGCCGGAGCAGGGATGTCTGGATCTGGAGTTTCTCAACGATTACGCCGAAACCGTTGGCAAAGAGCTGCTCTTAAGCAGTGTTGAACTGTTTGAGCAGGCGATGCCCGCCTATATGGCCGTACTTGAGTCAAACCTGATGGCTAAGCACCAGGATGGAATTGTTTCCGAAGGCCACAAGATCAAGGGGGCTTTGGGATCGATCGGCCTCAAGCGAATGCGGGATCTGGCGCAGCAGATCCAATCACCGGATCTCCCCGCCTGGTGGGAGAACGTGCCGGATTGGGTGGATAAACTCAAGCATGAATATCCCAAAGACCTGGCGCAATTACGCCAGTGGCTGGAACAGTAATCGCTGAGCAACCGACCCCACAGGAAGCATGGAGCAGAACAATGATCGCAGTGATATACCGATCTTATGTTGAGCCAGAGAAAGAAAACCACTACATGCAGTTGTGGAAAACCATAGCTAACTATTTTGTTGAGTACAGAGGAGCTATTGGTTCATCTCTGCATAAGACACAAGAGGGCTACTGGCTGGTTTATTCCAGGTGGACTGATCAAGAAACACGTGATAAGTCATGGCCAAGTGATGATGAGCCATCGCAGATGCTTCCGGAAAATATCCGTCATGCCATTACTGAGATAAAAAAATGCGTTGATCAATCACGTAAATTTCCTGAAATATGTATGGAGATTAAAGATGATCTGTTGGTCGGTGTGTAGGTAGCTTTTCTCCGAACTCGAGTGATGTTGTACAGGAGCAACATCACCTCTCCATCTGGGTACGGTGCTCGGCATCCTGCCTCGAGAAAATAATAACTCTCTACAATTAGCCTTGATACTCGCTCACGGGGATTTAAGGCCCCGTTTATTTGTGCTGAAAGTTTCAAAAAGGAGTAGAGGGTGAGCGGTATGGATGCCGCGAAAAGGCAATCAGTACATGGAGGTACTGTTTGTCTGTGCCTCTGTGAGTTTGAAACTTGAGGATACAGCAAATATCGGGGTGTCCTTGGGAGTGAAGAGGGTATTGGACAAGCAATACCTTCTTCCCGTCGCCGCTCGGCAGCGGCAATGTGCCATAGGCACAAATAATCAGTCCGAAGGACAAATAGCTTAAGTACACTATTGAACCAACAGCGAGCCTGACCGCAGGCTGCAATTAAAGCTCAGCCCTAGGAATATCAACAGGTTGTGCTAATCTGAAAGCTGCATCTCTCAGGGAATGAGTCGTCAAGATGGATTATCACAACCTGATCACTTCACAACGCTATCTTTCCCGCTCTCCTGCTGATGGCTCTTTGTTGCAAGGCAGCGAGTGGGATCGTGAAAGCATTATCCATTCATCGGCAATTCGCCGTCTGCAGCAAAAAACCCAGGTGTTTCCGTTAGAGGTCCGCTCTGCAGTGCGTAGTCGCCTGACTCACTCCCTTGAAGTGCAGCAGTGTGGACGAAATATTGCGCGGCGGATAGTGGCTGAGCTCAAGGCCCAGGATCCAGCTTTTGCCGCTCTGGATGAAACCTTTGTTAATCTGGTGGAGATGGCTTGCCTCATCCATGATCTGGGAAATCCTCCCTTTGGTCATTTTGGAGAGCTGGCGATTAAGGAGTGGCTGGCGTCAAATCTTGAGAGCCTCAGCCAACTGGCTGGATTGACCTCCAGGAGTGAGCAGTGGTCGCTTTTGGTCGAAGACCTGTGTCACTTCGAGGGCAATGCCCAGGCCCTTCGAATTGTCCATAGCCTGCAGCAACTCAACCTGACCTATAGCCAGCTGGCGGCCCTGATAAAATATCCGCGGGGGCCTTTGAGAAGCGAGAGGAGCTTGAGCCAGCCCTTGGCTACCTGTATGGAAAATCCGGGTATTACTGGAGCGAACGCGACCTGGTTGAGAAGATGTGGCAGGGGTTAAAGATGACTCCCGCGAGGCGCTTTGCCCTGAACTATATCGTAGAAGCGGCCGATGATATTGCGTATTGCATCGCCGATCTCGAAGATGGGGTGGATAAAGGGATCCTGAGCCTTAAGGAGCTGGCTCAGCTGCTGGAAGAGGAGTGGCATCAAAGTTGTGAGGGCGAGTATCTTCCTGAGCTGTGTCAGCGTTTACTGCATCATGCTCCCTCCGAAAGCGACTTTTTTCAAAGGTTTCGTGAACGCCTATGGGAAGATCTCTGTCAGCAGAGTGCAGTTCTCTACCTTAAACATCATCCGGCGGTCTTTGCCGGAGACTATAACCAGCCATTACTCAGTGCTCCTTGTGGGCCGGCTCAGGTGCTTGGAGTATGTAAGCGGGTGGCTCAGCAACACCTGTTTTGTCATCGGGAGGTCGAGACTCTGGAGTTGCGTGGTTATACGGCGATGAAGGGGCTGCTTGAGATCTACCGCCCGCTGTTAGAGTTGTCCGCCGAAGAGTTTTCTCAGCTATTGAATCAACCGGGTTGTGGATCACCCTTTTTAGTTGAAAGGCTGTTTCATCGTCTGCCGGCGCGTTATCTTGCTTGCTATCGTCGCGCCATCGCTTCATCTTGTTGCGGTTTTCTCTGTACCAGGGAGCAGGAGTGGTATTACCGGGTTCGATTGGTGATCGATTTTATCAGTGGCATGACAGACCCCTTTGTATTGGATGAATATCAGCAGCTTGCCGCTATCTAGCGAGGAGGAGAGAATGAGGCAAAGAGCTCGCCTGAGCTGGCTGGCCGTTTTGAGTTGTGTGCTCCTTTTGACTGTGTTTAAGGCTTTCGCGATTTCGGGGGTGAATGCCAGCGAACAGAGCTGGCTCAAAGAGCACCAGCGGGAGATCAAGGTAGGAGTGATAGGTCCGGCCTGGAGTCTTCCTCAGCAGAGTCAGGCACAAACCCCCCTCTGTATAACGATCTGACTCGCTTTCTTGAGCGTTCCCTGGATGTCAGGTTTCAGTTTAGGTTTTTCTCCTCCCAGGCGCGTGCCTATCTGGCATTGCATCAGGGGGCTCTGGATACCTTGCTGGTGCATCAGTCTCAGATCCAGCCCGGAGTCGTCCTCCAGACTCATGCCCTGATAGAGATGCCGAATGTGATTTTATATCGGGCTGGATTGGGGCGGCTGCAGCCGCAGTCAGCCTTGCAGCAGCTAGACCTGGTGTGCCTTGAGGGGAGCTCAAGCTGTGAGCGACTTGCGGCGATGGGAGTTCGCCAGCTCAGGAGCGTCGACTCTCTGGATGAGGCCCTGTTCAATATCGAATATGGTCATGCCAATGGTGCTGTGATGGATCTGCTGGCTGCTGAGAAGGCTCGCCGGCACTTTAGTTCGCCCAAGCTCAGGATCTTTCACTCCAATTCTCTGCCCTCTGAAAGGCTTTATTTTGTAACTGCGGCCAGCGAGTCACAGTTGCAGCAACTACTGGATAAGGGGATCGCCTGGTTATCTCCGGCTGAAAAACTGAAGATGGCTGCCTGGAGTGTTGCCGATGTATCCGAGCAGGACTCAGAGCGTCAGTTCGATACCCTCCTGACCCCGGCGGAGAGGCAATGGCTCAGCAAGCATCCTTTGATCCGGGTCGCACGTCCAAGCTACTGGCCCCCCATGTCCTACACAGACAGTAACGGTAAATTTGTCGGTTATGCAGCCGATCTGCTGGCCCTGCTATCGACTAAGACCGGACTTCGGTTTGAGCAGATGCCGATGAACACCCTCAAAGATTCGGAACAAGCCCTGAAGTCGGGCATGGTGGATATAGCCCCGGTGGCGACAGCTCAGTGGGGCAAGATTGCCCGTCTTTCTCATCCCTATTACAGCATGGGTTGGCTATTGGTCGGTAAGATGGGCTCCGGTTGGATCACTCGGCTCTCTGAGCTGTCGGGGAAGCGGATCGCTATCGTCCGGGGGTACCAATATCCGCAATGGTTGGCCCAGGTGCTGGGGATCCGCTGGATAAAGGTGGCCAATGAGCAGTCGGTCCTGCAGGCGGTGGAGCAGGGGGATGCGGAGTATGGCCTGGCGGCTCAGGCATTGGTAGGGCGTGCTTTGCAGGGGGGCTATGCCGGTAAGCTGGTGGTGGTTTATGGAAGCCCGAGATTAGAGGTGCCACTGCAGATCGCGATTCGCGCCGATCTGCCGATGTTGCAGAGCATTCTCAATAAGGCTCTGGGTGAGCTCAGCTCTGAAGAGAAGGCATATCTTAAGAATCGTTGGTTAACCCTGGATGTGGTTGAGGGGCTTAACCCACAACAGGTGGTGCGCTACGGGGTGGCTGCGATAGCCCTGTTTACTGGAGCGGCTGTGTTTTTCTGGATATGGAATCTGACGTTGCGCCGACAAGTATGGCAGCGAAAGCAGGCAGAAAGTCAGGCCCATGAAGCCAAGGCGCGTTTACAACACCTGACGGACAGTATTCCCGGAGTGGTGTTCCAGGTTGATATCAAAGGGGATGCTCCGCTACTTATCTTTGTCAGCAAGGGAATAGAATCTCTTTTCGGGATCAAGGCATCTGAACTCCTTCATTCGTTAGAGCCTTTAACCGAGCTTGTGGATCTGCGGGATCAGGCCCTGGTACGAGCAAAACTAGAGGAGGCTTTTAAGAGTGTGGAGCCCAAGCCCCTGGAGCTAAAATTTAGAGTGCGTAGAGCCAGGGCCCCGCGCTGGATCCGAGTAATGGCCTTGCCACACATAGGCCCTGAAGATTCGGTTAGCTGGTATGGTGCAGCCTTTGATATCTCAGATCTCAAAGAGCAGGAGCAGGCCCTGATAGAGGCTAAACTGAGCGCAGAATCTGCGGTGGAGGCGCGCAGCCGCTTTTTAGCAACCATGAGCCATGAGTTGAGGACTCCCATCAGTGGCTTGATTGGCCTGGTGGAGCAGTTGCAGCTACTTCCACTGTCCCATACTCAGGCGCAGCTCATCTCTCACCTGGATGAATCTGCAAACACCCTGCTCTATCTGGTCAATGATATTCTGGACTTTTCAAAGCTCAAAGCGGGCCAGTTGCAGCTCGAAGTACAGGATATCAGCCTCTGGAAAACCATAGGTGGTGTGTTGCGAAACCATGCGGCAGCGGCTCACCGAAAGGGGCTTGAATTTGACTTTAGTTGGCAGGGAGAGATCGCCTCCTGTTATCGGGTCGATCCCCTTCGGTTGGGCCAGATCCTGTCAAACCTGCTGCATAATGCGATCAAGTTTACCGAGTCGGGCGCGGTCAGTTGTTACCTTCAGCCACAAGAGCTGGGGGTGAGCTTTCAAATTCGTGATACTGGGATAGGTATTGATTCCCAGAGGCTCAAGCAGTTATTCAGCCCATTCGAGCAGGCAGAAAACAGCATTTCCCGCCGTTATGGGGGCACCGGGCTTGGACTTTCCATCAGTAAACAGCTGGTGGAGCAGATGGGGGGAGAGCTCGTCCTGCACAGCACCCCTGGTAAGGGAACCTTGGCTGAACTCTCCCTTCCTCTCAATCCCTGTGCCCAGATGAAGCAACCGCTCAAGGGGATGAGGCTGTCGCTCTTGTCATCCCTGAGCTCTATGCTACCTGAGCTTGAACACTGGGGAGCGAACGCAAGCCTGACGGACCGGCTTCCGGAGCAGGGGATCTTTGTCGTCACCTCCCACTGGCTGGAAAATAACAGTGAAGGGCAGTGGCTTCATCGCCTCAACCAGCGGACTAAACTGGCGCTGTTGGTATTGACGGAAAAACCTATGGTTGCAGCCTTACCAAATCAGCCGCGCATTCGTCAGCTGGATAATCATCCTCTCTACCCGGATCTGCTGTTTCATGAACTTGATAATCTGCAGGCTCAGCTTGATGGTGAACAGAAATCCTCATCTTTGCCCAAACTGTCCGGACACATTCTGGTGGTGGATGATCACCCTCTCAATCGAACTCTGGTGAAACGTCAACTTGAGAGTCTCTCCATGAGTTGTGATTGTGCCGAAAATGGCTCCCAGGCCCTGGAGCTTTGGCAGAAAAACAGTTATTCCCTGCTACTGACCGATTGCAGAATGCCTGAGATGGATGGCTTTACTCTAACCCGCGCGATACGGGAGCTTGAAGGGGGTGAATGCCGAAAGCCGATCCTTGGGATGAGCGCCGATGCGACTGAGCAGTTACGTCAGCAATGTCTTGAGGCGGGAATGGATGAGCTGGTAACCCGTCCTTTCAGCGCCGAGCTGCTCGCACAGAAACTAACGAGTCTGGGTGTCAACGGCTCTTTTCGGAAAAATGAGGAAACAGGCTCCTGTTGTGAGCCGGATGAAAAGGACGATGAAACGCTTCCCGAGAAGCAGCGGCTCCTTGAGCTCTTTGGGGATGAGTCCATGCTCAGGGAGATGATAGAGGAGTACTTAAGTTGTAGTGAGGCGGATCTCCGGCAGATGCAGCAAGCCCTGGAGACTGAGCACTGGCCCGAGCTTGCCGAGGCAGCCCATCGTTATAAGGGGGCTGCCCAGATGAGTGGTTTTACCCCTTTGGTAAAACATGCCCGTGAGTTGGAGGAGCAGGGTAAGAGCCGCCATAAGCTGGCGGTAACTCAAAGTCTCAGCAGGCTGGAAGTGCTCCATCAACGCTTTAACCAAAGGTTGACAGAGATCGCCCAAAATTTATCTGTTTGAGTCAGCAGCCCTTATCGAGCCCGTTGCAGCAGGGCGTTGAGCTCAGGATCGTCGGCAAGGTTAAACTCCCGACGTTTGCCAAATCCATAGCGGTTGTCCGTCCAACTGAGGTGCTGGATGCGGATCCCATAGCAGCGGGTACGCTCAAGGGCCCGGGCCAGGAGCTCGGTGGGCTTATTGAGAAAGGCAAAATCCTGGCGATAACGGCTCAGCATCAGCTGCTGCTCCTCTCCTTGTAACCGGATGAGCTCTCCTGCTCCCTGGAGGCCCCGGATCGTTTTCCATTCCTGATGATCGCTGGCAATGCTAAAGGCAACCTGAGTTGGCAATTCAAGTCTGCCATGGCGACTCCTTGGAGAGGAGAGAAACCCGAGTCTATCCTGATGGCGAACGTAGAAGAGCGGGATGCTCCATGGGCCATCCTGGTCGACGATGGCAAGCACCAACTGGTGATGGTTATCGATAAAGTCCAGGATCTGCTGGGAAACGGATGGTGTCACATGAGGTTACCGGCAAAAAATAATCATCGATTGTGGCTCAATTTATCCTGTCATGTAAACTTGAGCGCCATAATTGAGATATGCCAAATCGATAAGTGAGCCTTAGATGAAGCAACGGTTAGTCATCGCGATAACGGGTAGTAGTGGTGCCATCTACGGAGTTCGGTTACTGCAGTTTTTACAATCGCAGTCTGAGATCGAGACTCATCTGGTGGTGAGTCCGGGAGCCTGCAGAACCCTGCAGGAGGAGATGGGGCTTAGCGAATCCCAGGTGATCGCGCTGGCAGATGTCTATTATCCCTGCCAGGATGTGGGAGCAGCGATCGCATCGGGCTCCTTTAAAACCATGGGTATGGTGATCACTCCCTGCTCGATACGAACCCTGTCGGCCGTTGCTTGCTGTAACAATGATAATCTCATTAGCCGGGCCGCCGATGTCACTCTCAAGGAACGGCGTAGATTATTGCTACTGTTGAGAGAGACTCCACTTCATTCGGGGCATTTGAGGCTGATGCAGCAGGTGACCGATGCCGGGGGAATTGTAATGCCGGCGGCTCCCGGCTTTTATCACCACCCGAGTTCAATCGAGGAGTTAGTGGATCACCTGCTGCTGCGGGTGTTGGATCTGATGGGGATTGAAGCCGACTCTTTGAGCCGGCGCTGGGATGGCGGAGCTTCGAGCTGAGCTCAGCTCTTAAAGCTCAGAGACTGGTTATCGACCGATACCGGGGTCTGTTTCTCCAGCATATTGATAAACAGCATAGAGCGGGTTTCCCCATCGGCTTCCAGGTAGATGGCATCTATGCCCTGGAACGGTCCCTCGGTGATCTCAACTTTTTGGCCCGGTTTGGGTTGTTGATTCAGCAGTTCACGCGCCTCATCACTGTCTTCATGGCGGATCATGTTAATGATCAGGGCCTGTGGGATCACATACCAGTGATTACGTCCTGAGCCGATGAACTTACTGATCCCCCGGGTCGAAGAGAGAGTGACCGGGCTGATCTGCTCCAGATCGGCCTGAACAAACAGATAGCCGGGAAACAGCGGCTCTTCCACCGAGACCCGCTTACCCCTGCGCATTTTTTCGACAACCACCGAAGGGTAGTAACTCTCTATCCCCTGATTATCCAGGTGGATCTTTGCGCGTTGTTCCTCTTTGGGTTTGCAGTAGGCCAGATACCACTGCTTGCCTTGGTATTGTGGGTTAAGCATATGAGTTTGATGCCATCGGGTCATAAATATGGACAATCTGTTCATGGTAGCGAATCCCTCGGGTCTTTAAAAGATTGACATTCACAGGATTAAGCGGTGCAATCGCGGCTAATTCATCCCGCTTCGCGGGTCATAAATTTAAGAGTAAGGTTGAAGTATGGCATCTGGTGCTGCAGTTTTTCTGGATCGTGACGGAGTGATTAACCGGGACACAGGGTATGTCGCCGAGGTGGATGACTTTCATTTCCTGGAGGGGGCGATCGAGGCGATGCAGCTCCTCAAGAAAAAGGGCTATCAGCTGGTGGTTGTGACCAATCAATCCGGGATTGCGCGCGGCTACTATACCGAAGATCAGTTTCTGACCCTGACGGAGTGGATGGACTGGTCCCTGGCGGACCGGGGAGTGGATCTGGATGGGATCTACTACTGCCCCCATCACCCGACCGAGGGAAAGGGCGAGTATCTTCAGGCATGTCAGTGTCGAAAGCCTGCGCCCGGGATGCTGCTCGAGGGGCTGAAAGAGCTTAAGCTGGATCCGGCATCCTGCTATTTGGTGGGGGATAAGGAGAGCGATCTGGATGCTGCTATAAATGCTGGCTTTGGCCACAAGGTGCTGGTAAAAACCGGAAAACCACTCACAGAGAGTGGCATAGCCAAGGCAGACGAGGTCTATACGGATCTGATGGCATTTGCAAAGTCGCTTCCGTCACAGGGTTGAGGCTTTCAAAAATGTGATTTCATGGCGCTTTTGAGCGGAAAGTGAAATAACCCGATCTTTTTCACAAAAAAGCCTTGCATGACGGCGGGAGATCTCTATAATTCGCTTCCGTTGTCAGGCAGCGCCAAGCGCACTGGCGACGAGGTCAAAAAGTTGAAACAAACGGCTTGACTCAAAATTCGGAACGGGTAGAATGCTCGTCCTGCTTCGAGAAGAAGCAACGCTCTTTAAAAATTAGAACAGGCAATCTGTGTGGGCACTCGCAATGAGTTAAAGCGATAAAACATATTTTATCTCTTTATATTGTTGAGTGACTATATAAGTTAATTCAGTGATTAAAGAGAGCAATGATTTAAATTGAAGAGTTTGATCATGGCTCAGATTGAACGCTGGCGGCAGGCCTAACACATGCAAGTCGAGCGGAAACGAGAAGTAGCTTGCTACTTCGGCGTCGAGCGGCGGACGGGTGAGTAATGCATAGAAATCTGCCCAGTTGAGGGGGATAACCACTGGAAACGGTGGCTAATACCGCATAAGCCCTTCGGGGGAAAGAGGGGACCTTCGGGCCTCTTGCGATTGGATGAGTCTATGTGAGATTAGCTAGTTGGTGAGGTAAGGGCTCACCAAGGCGACGATCTCTAGCTGGTTTGAGAGGATGATCAGCCACACTGGGACTGAGACACGGCCCAGACTCCTACGGGAGGCAGCAGTGGGGAATATTGCACAATGGGGGAAACCCTGATGCAGCCATGCCGCGTGTGTGAAGAAGGCCTTCGGGTTGTAAAGCACTTTCAGCGAGGAGGAAAGGGTGCGTATTAATACTACGCATCTGTGACGTTACTCGCAGAAGAAGCACCGGCTAACTCCGTGCCAGCAGCCGCGGTAATACGGAGGGTGCAAGCGTTAATCGGAATTACTGGGCGTAAAGCGCATGCAGGTGGTTTGTTAAGCCAGATGTGAAAGCCCGGGGCTCAACCCCGGAATAGCATTTGGAACTGGCAGACTAGAGTCCTGGAGAGGGGGGTAGAATTTCCGGTGTAGCGGTGAAATGCGTAGAGATCGGAAGGAATACCAGTGGCGAAGGCGGCCCCCTGGTCAGAGACTGACACTCAGATGCGAAAGCGTGGGGAGCAAACAGGATTAGATACCCTGGTAGTCCACGCTGTAAACGATGTCAACTTGAAGCTTGTGACTATAAGTTGTGGGTTTCGGAGCTAACGCGTTAAGTTGACCGCCTGGGGAGTACGGCCGCAAGGTTAAAACTCAAATGAATTGACGGGGGCCCGCACAAGCGGTGGAGCATGTGGTTTAATTCGATGCAACGCGAAGAACCTTACCACCCCTTGACATACTGAGAATTTTCCAGAGATGGATTAGTGCCTTCGGGAACTCAGATACAGGTGCTGCATGGCTGTCGTCAGCTCGTGTCGTGAGATGTTGGGTTAAGTCCCGCAACGAGCGCAACCCTTGTTCACAGTTACCATCATTAAGTTGGGGACTCTGTGGAGACTGCCGGTGATAAACCGGAGGAAGGTGGGGACGACGTCAAGTCATCATGGCCCTTACGGGGTGGGCTACACACGTGCTACAATGGCGGATACAAAGGGCAGCGAACTCGCGAGGGTAAGCGAATCCCATAAAGTCCGTCGTAGTCCGGATTGGAGTCTGCAACTCGACTCCATGAAGTCGGAATCGCTAGTAATCGTGAATCAGAATGTCACGGTGAATACGTTCCCGGGCCTTGTACACACCGCCCGTCACACCATGGGAGTGGGTTGCAAAAGAAGTAGGTAGCTTAACCTTCGGGAGGGCGCTTACCACTTTGTGATTCATGACTGGGGTGAAGTCGTAACAAGGTAACCCTAGGGGAACCTGGGGTTGGATCACCTCCTTACCTATACGCTTTATCATGCTAGTGTCCACACAGATTGTACTGTTCGAAATTTAAGAGACTTGTGTCCCCTTCGTCTAGAGGCCTAGGACACCGCCCTTTCACGGCGGTAACAGGGGTTCGAATCCCCTAGGGGACGCCACTTTGAAAATGCATTTGTTAAGTGTATTTCCAAAGTGGTTTTTTATGACCATAGCTCTTTAAAAATCTGGAAAGCTGATTAAATTCAAAGTTCTTTAGACATAACAAGTGTCTTGGAAACTTGAGGCGGAAAACAACTAATACATTAGTTGCTTTATGACCCTGAGTTCATTTGGGGTTGTATGGTTAAGTGACTAAGCGTACACGGTGGATGCCTTGGCAATCAGAGGCGATGAAGGACGTGCTAACCTGCGAAAAGGGTTGGTGAGCTGGTAAGAAGCGTTATAGCCAACCATGTCCGAATGGGGAAACCCACTCACTTTAGTGAGTATCTCATGCTGAATACATAGGCATGTAGAGGCGAACCCGGGGAACTGAAACATCTAAGTACCCGGAGGAAAAGAAATCAACCGAGATTCCCTAAGTAGCGGCGAGCGAACGGGGATTAGCCCTTAAGTTTGATATGAGCAAGTGGAACGGTCTGGAAAGTCCGGCGATAGAGGGTGATAGCCCCGTACACGTAAGCGAATATTGAATGAAATCGAGTAGGTCGGGACACGTGGTATCTTGACTGAACATGGGGGGACCATCCTCCAAGGCTAAATACTCCTGATTGACCGATAGTGAACCAGTACCGTGAGGGAAAGGCGAAAAGAACCCCTGTGAGGGGAGTGAAATAGAACCTGAAACCGTGTACGTACAAGCAGTGGGAGCATCCTTCGGGGTGTGACTGCGTACCTTTTGTATAATGGGTCAGCGAGTTACTTTCAGTGGCGAGGTTAACCGAATAGGGGAGCCGTAGGGAAACCGAGTCTTAACTGGGCGAATAGTCGCTGGGAGTAGACCCGAAACCCGGTGATCTAGCCATGGGCAGGTTGAAGGTTGAGTAACATCAACTGGAGGACCGAACCCACTAACGTTGCAAAGTTAGGGGATGACCTGTGGCTGGGGGTGAAAGGCCAATCAAACCGGGAGATAGCTGGTTCTCCCCGAAAGCTATTTAGGTAGCGCCTCGGACGAATACTATTGGGGGTAGAGCACTGTTTCGGCTAGGGGGTCATCCCGACTTACCAACCCGATGCAAACTCCGAATACCAATAAGTACTATCCGGGAGACACACAGCGGGTGCTAACGTTCGTTGTGGAGAGGGAAACAACCCAGACCGCCAGCTAAGGTCCCAAAGTTATCACTAAGTGGGAAACGATGTGGGAAGGCCCAGACAGCCAGGATGTTGGCTTAGAAGCAGCCATCATTTAAAGAAAGCGTAATAGCTCACTGGTCGAGTCGGCCTGCGCGGAAGATGTAACGGGGCTAAGTGATACACCGAAGCTGCGGCAGCATACTAGTTATGCTGGGTAGGGGAGCGTTCTGTAAGCCTGTGAAGGTGGATTGAGAAGTCTGCTGGAGGTATCAGAAGTGCGAATGCTGACATGAGTAACGATAATGGGGGTGAAAAACCTCCACGCCGAAAGACCAAGGGTTCCTGTCCAACGTTAATCGGGGCAGGGTGAGTCGACCCCTAAGGCGAGGCCGAAAGGCGTAGTCGATGGGAAACAGGTTAATATTCCTGTACTCGCTGTAATTGCGATGGAGGGACGGAGAAGGTTAGGTGGGCCAGGCGTTGGTTGTCCTGGTGAAAGTGCGTAGGCTGAGTGTTTAGGTAAATCCGGACGCTCATTAGGCTGAGACACGAGACGAACATCCTACGGGATGGAAGCCATTGATACCCTGCTTCCGGGAAAAGCTTCTAAGCTTCAGATTACAGAGAATCGTACCCCAAACCGACACAGGTGGTCGGGTAGAGAATACCAAGGCGCTTGAGAGAACTCGGGTGAAGGAACTAGGCAAAATAGTACCGTAACTTCGGGAGAAGGTACGCCGCTGATGGTGAAGTCCCTTGCGGATGGAGCTGTCGGTGGTCGCAGTGACCAGGTGGCTGGGACTGTTTATCAAAAACACAGCACTGTGCAAACTCGAAAGAGGACGTATACGGTGTGACACCTGCCCGGTGCCGGAAGGTTAATTGATGTCGTTATCCCTCGGGAGAAGCGGTTGATCGAAGCCCCGGTAAACGGCGGCCGTAACTATAACGGTCCTAAGGTAGCGAAATTCCTTGTCGGGTAAGTTCCGACCTGCACGAATGGTGTAACCATGGCCACGCTGTCTCCACCCGAGACTCAGTGAAATTGAAATCGCTGTGAAGATGCAGTGTACCCGCGGCTAGACGGAAAGACCCCGTGAACCTTTACTACAGCTTGGCACTGAACATTGAGCCTGCATGTGCAGGATAGGTGGGAGGCTTCGAAGCGGTAACGCCAGTTATCGTGGAGCCATCCTTGAAATACCACCCTTGCATGTTTGATGTTCTAACCTCGGTCCATTATCTGGATTAGGGACAGTGTCTGGTGGGTAGTTTGACTGGGGCGGTCTCCTCCCAAAGAGTAACGGAGGAGCACGAAGGTGGGCTAAGTACGGTCGGACATCGTACGGTTAGTGCAATGGCATAAGCCCGCTTAACTGCGAGACAGACACGTCGAGCAGGTACGAAAGTAGGTCATAGTGATCCGGTGGTTCTGAATGGAAGGGCCATCGCTCAACGGATAAAAGGTACTCCGGGGATAACAGGCTGATACCGCCCAAGAGTTCATATCGACGGCGGTGTTTGGCACCTCGATGTCGGCTCATCACATCCTGGGGCTGGAGCAGGTCCCAAGGGTATGGCTGTTCGCCATTTAAAGTGGTACGCGAGCTGGGTTCAGAACGTCGTGAGACAGTTCGGTCCCTATCTGCCGTGGGCGTTGGATGATTGAGAGGAGTTGCTCCTAGTACGAGAGGACCGGAGTGAACACACCTCTGGTGTTCGGGTTGTCACGCCAGTGGCATTGCCCGGTAGCTACGTGTGGAACTGATAACCGCTGAAAGCATCTAAGCGGGAAGCAGGCCTCAAGATGAGTCATCCCTAAGACTATAAGTCTTCTGAAGGGCCGTCCGAGACTAGGACGTTGATAGGCAGGGTGTGTAAGCGTTGTGAGGCGTTGAGCTAACCTGTACTAATGACCCGAGAGGCTTAACCATACAACACCCAAGTGAGAGACGCTTGTGTGTCTTGAGAACGAATTAATCACTTTCTGGATTTAATGTTTTTTGTCTGGCGACCATAGCGCGGTGGCCCCACCTGATCCCATTCCGAACTCAGAAGTGAAACGCCGTAGCGCCGATGGTAGTGTGGGGGTTCCCATGTGAGAGTAGGTCATCGCCAGGCTTGTATTTCGTTTTCAGATTTAGAAAAATCTGAAGGCAAAAAGTTAGAAAAACCCCGGTTCAATTGAGCCGGGGTTTTTTGTAATCTGCGAACTATAAAATTAAGACATTTATATAAATAACCAACATTCAAGATTTGTTATTAAAGATAAGAGTTAAAACGACTCTTTAATAACAAATTTTAGGTTTACCCTTAATTAGCTCGTACCTGCCAGGGATTGTCGAGCTTACATAGTGATATGTTTGCCCACCAGGATGTGAATGGGAGTTAGTATCTAATGCTTGCGCCCTGCGTCCTAATTAAGTGTTAAAAAGTAATAAATAAAACAAAATAGAATAGATAAAGCTGACCTCTTTATTGAGAGGTCAGCTTTTATCGTATCCCTATGAGGTTGATTTGTTACTTAGCTCTGGCGCCGTGACGTTATCGTCATGTTTTTATTTAACACTACGAGTGTGTACATGAACAATCTGAATAAAATTCGCCTTACCTGGATTAGTTATCTCTGTTTTGCTCTGACGGGAGCAACCGTTGCTGTAACCGGTATGGTTATGGCCCCTGTTGCCCAGTTTTTTGATATTCCCCTGTCAAGCATGAGCAATACCTTTACCTTTTTGAATGTCGGGATCTTGATCGCCCTAATTTTCAATGCCTGGTTGATGGAGCTCATCTCCATTAAGCGCCAGCTGGTATTTAGCTTTGTGCTCATGGTGCTGTGTGTGCTGGGACTGATGTTCAGTCACAGCCTGGTGATGTTCTCGGCCTGCATGTTTATCCTCGGGATACTGGCGGGGATTGCGACTTCAGTTGCGGCGACCCTGATTACCTGCCTCTATGATGGGACCAAGCGTGGTGCCCAGATGCTGTTTACAGACTCTTTCTTCAGCATGGCGAGCATGATCCTGCCAGTGGTGACCGGCTTCATGCTGGGCAAGCATATCCCCTGGTACTGGGTCTATGCCGTGATCGGCCTGTTCTTTGTGGCCATCTTCCTGCTGACTATCCCCTCTGATTTCCCTGAGCTTGGTAACAAGGCTGCGGCGAAGGGCGAGCAGCCAGCTCACAAAGAAAAGTGGAATCTGGCGGTCTATATTCTTGGCTTAGCAGCCATGTTCTATATCCTCGGACAGCTGGTGTTTATCTCCTGGGTGCCTCAGTACGTGGAGCAGACCTTTAAGCTGAGTGTTGAGCAAGCCGGAACCGTTGTGGGGCGCTTCTGGATGTCTTACATGATCGGCATGTGGATCTTCAGCCTGGTGCTGCGCTATACAGATCTGCACAAGCTGCTGGTCGGCCTGTCCCTGCTCTCTGTCGTCTTCATGTTTATGTTTAACCACACGGCTCAGGCCGGGCATTTGGGGTATCTCATCTTTGCCCTGGGCTTTGTATCCAGTGCCATCTATACCTCACTCATCACCCTGGCATCTCAGCAGATCAAGACTGCGTCTCCTAAGCTGATTAACGGGATCCTGACCTGTGGTACCGTGGGCTGTATGTTGACCTTTGTGGTTTCCAGCCCTGTGGTGAAGATGTTTGGCCCACACTCGGCTCTTGTGGTCGCCAATGGCCTGTACGCCGCAGTGTTTGTGATCTGTGTGGCGGTCGGTTTTTGTAGTAAGCATAAACAAAATGCCCGTGAGTTAGCTGCGGCTCAGTAAGCATATTAACTCACCTTCGAAGGGGCCTGAATGGCCCCTTTTTTATCCTGGCTAGCGGGCTTTAAAGCCTGGCACTTCAATACCAGGGAGAGTAAAGGAGAGGCTTCGATTGAGCCCTTTATTACGATTAACCCTAATTTACTGAACAGAGAAACGACAGTAACTATAAATATGTGACCTCGATTGTAGAATTACTCCGTTTTTTTAATCAAACTGCGATGTCTATCACATTCTGTCACGTGCCCTTCCAGTAGAATCTCCCGCTTCCCGGATCACTAGGAGTAATTAAGCTCCAATCATAATAAAGAGTCCTGGAATTAAAACAGCCTTGGCCATGGAAATAGCCAAATGGCAACTCTCGGTGCAATAAATCTACTTTATTTAACTCTACGGGTGTCTAAATGAATGATCGGAATCGAATTCAGCTGACCTGGATCAGCTTTCTTTCTTATGGGTTAGTGGGGGCACTGGTTGCCGTAACAGGCATTGTGATGGAGCCGGTTGCCAACTTCTTTGGCATTCCTGTTTCTCATATGAGTAATACCTTTACTTTTCTTAATGCGGGAATGTTGATTGCTATCTTTCTCAACGCCTGGTTGATGGAGATTGTTCCTCTTAAGCGTCAGTTGAACTTCGGTTTTGTACTGATGATCCTGATGGTTATTGGCCTGATGATGACCCATAGCCTGACCCTGTTCTCCCTGTGCATGTTTGTACTTGGTGTAATGGGCGGGATCACCATGTCGATCGGTACCTTCCTGATCACTCGCCTGTATGATGGCCGTCAGCGTGGTTCGCGCCTGCTGTTTACCGACTCCTTCTTCAGCATGGCCAGCATGATCCTGCCGGTGATCGCGGGCTACATGTTGGGCAAGCACCTCGCATGGTATTGGGTCTATGCGGTGATTGGCCTCATCTATGTTGCGATCTTCATCCTGACTCAGATCTCTGAGTTCCCTGAACTCAGCAAAAAAGCAGCCAAGGGCAAAGCTCAGAATACCAGCTCTGAAAAATGGGGTATGGGGGTTTATGTGCTGGCGATTGCGGCCCTGTGCTACATCCTGGGTCAGCTGGTCTTCATCTCCTGGGTTCCTCAGTATGTACAGAACACCTTCCACATGAGTGTTGAGGAGTCAGGGATCATGGTCGGCCGTTTCTGGATGTCTTACATGATCGGCATGTGGGTACTGACCCTGGTTCTGCGCTTTGTGGATATGCATAAACTGGTACTGGTTCTGGCTCTGCTAGCCTCCGCATTCATGTATATGTTCAACACTGCCACCGTTGTGGCCCACCTGGGTTACTGGATCATCGCTCTGGGTTTTGTATCCAGCGCTATCTACACCACATTGATCACCCTGGGTTCTCAGCAGACCAAGGTGGCATCGCCTAAGCTGGTTAACTTTGTTCTAACCTGCGGTACCGTTGGTACCATGCTGACGTTTGTGGTTTCCAGCCCGATTGTTGAGGCTGCAGGCGCTCATGCGGCACTAGTCACTGCAGATGCTCTATATGGTGTGGTCTTCATCGCCTGTGTGGTATTGGGCTTTTGCACCAAGCACAAGGTGAACGCCAAGGCGGGAGCTGCCGCGGCTCATTAATAGCGACATATTCAAGATTGATTTAGGGGACCCATGGGTCCCCTTTTTTTCTCCAGATTATTAATGGACTGCTGGATCAGAGCCAGGCTGGTTGCTCTTTTTCATAGTCTTCAATCTTACCAGCATGCTCCAGGGTCATCCCGATACTATCCAGTCCATGCAGCAGGCGGTGGCGATGGAAGCTGTCGATCTCAAAAGAGTATTGCTCATCGCGGCTTTCGACCCGGCACTGCTCAAGACAGATTTCTATGCTCTCTCCCTGACTTGCTCTGTCCATCAACTGACTGACCGTATCCTCAGCAAGGCGGATCGGCAGCAGGCCATTGTTGATGGCATTGCCATAGAAAATGTCGGCAAAGCTTGGGGCTATGATGGCGCGAAACCCATAATCGCTCAGGGCCCATGGCGCGTGTTCACGGCTTGAGCCACAGCCAAAGTTTTCACCAGCCAGGAGGATACTGGCATTACGGTACTCTCCCTGATTGAGGATAAAATTCGGGTTTTCCTGCTCCCCTGCATCATCTTCAAAACGCCAGTCGTGAAACAGGTGTTGGCCAAAGCCACTGCGGGTGGTTTTCTGTAAAAACTGTTTCGGGATCAGCTGATCTGTATCTATATTGGCGATATTCAGTGGGGCTGCAATCCCCCGGTGTTGGGTAAAAGCTCTCATGCATGTTCCTTGAAAGTTCGGGTATCAACAAAATGACCGCGGATGGCTGCGGCGGCGGCCATTGCCGGGCTGACCAGATGGGTCCTTGCACCACGTCCCTGGCGTCCCTCAAAGTTGCGGTTACTGGTTGAGGCGCAGCGCTGGCCCGCTTCAAGGCGATCATCATTCATAGCAAGACACATGGAGCAGCCAGGCAGGCGCCACTCAAAGCCTGCATCCCTAAAGATCTGATCCAGCCCTTCGGCTTCGGCCTGGGCCCTGACCTTTTGCGAGCCCGGAACCACCAGGGCTCTCATCCCCTGGGCAACCTGTTGGCCTCGGGCGATGTTGGCGGCAGCGCGCAGATCCTCAATGCGGCTGTTGGTACATGATCCGATAAAAACGGCGTCCAGCTTGAGCTCTGATGGGCGCTGACCTGGCTTGAGCCCCATATAATCGAGGGCTTTTTCGGCACTACGCCGCTCGGTCTCATTTTTAAAGCTCTCAGGGTGAGGAACCGGCTCGTTGACACCTATCACCTGACCTGGGTTGGTTCCCCAGGTGAGCTGGGGCGCACACCCACTGATATCTATCGTCACTGAGCAGTCAAACCGGGCATCGGGATCCGAGTAAAGGGCTTTCCACTGTTCAACGGCCTGCTGCCACTGCTCACCCGCAGGAGCAAATTCGCGCCCTTTGAGATATTCAAAAGTGGTTTGATCAGGCGCGATAAGGCCCGCTTTGGCGCCGAGCTCAATTGCCATGTTGCACAGAGTCATTCGACCCTCAATAGAGAGATCTTCAATAACAGGGCCACAAAACTCGATGACATGGCCGGTGGCTCCCGCATGTCCGACACGAGCGGCAATCGCCAAAATAATATCCTTGGCTGAAAAATGCTCAGTGCGCTGTCCGCTGACCACAATCTGCATGGTTTTGGCTCTGGCCTGCTTGAGTGTTTGAGAGGCCATCACGTGCTCGACCTCTGAAGTGCCTATGCCAAATGCTAGGGCTCCAAAGGCGCCGTGGGTTGCGGTATGGGAGTCGCCGCAAACTATGGTGCTCCCGGGCAGAGTGAGCCCTAACTCGGGACCTATTACATGCACGATTCCCTGGTTGGGATGCCCCAGTCCGTATAGCGGAACCTTGAACTCCTTACAGTTAATCGCCAGGGCCCTGAGCTGGTGCTGCGCGGTCTTAGAGCAGGCACTAAGCTCCGGGCTTTGAGTCGAGGTGTTGTGATCCATGGTGGCCCAGGTCCGGTCGGGACGACGCAGTGGGCGGTTATGGGCCCTGAGTCCATCGAATGCCTGAGGTGATGTCACTTCATGCAACAGGTGGCGATCGATATACAGCAGCGGGGTTTCTCCCGGCTCGGCATGGACCAGGTGCTGATTATAGATTTTCTCGTACAGGGTTATGCCCATGATGACTCCTTAATCGCCTTGATGATTTGATCGCCCATCTGCCGGGTACTCAGGGGACTAGTGTTACTATCTGCAGATTGAAGATCGGCGCTGCGATAGCCCTGACTCAGGGTTTGGCTGACGGCCTGCTCGATGCATCTGGCTGCACCCTGTTGATCCAGGCTATGGCGCAGCATCATGGCCGCAGAGAGGATCTGTGCAACCGGGTTGGCGATCCCCTGGCCCGCGATATCGGGAGCAGAGCCCCCGGCGGGCTCATAGAGACCAAAGCCCTGCTGGTTAAGACTGGCAGAGGGAAGCATTCCCATGGAGCCGGTGATCATGGCCGCCTCATCGGAGATGATGTCCCCAAAAATATTGGAGCAGAGCAGCACATCAAACTGGGAGGGCTCACGGATGAGCTGCATGGTAGCGTTATCGATATAAATATGCTCAAGGGTCACATCCGGGTATTGAGTGGCGATATCGCAGACGACTTCCCGCCATAGGATTGAGGAGGCCAACACGTTTGCCTTATCGACCGATGTCACCTTGCCGCGACGTTTTTGCGCCGCCCCAAAGGCGACATGGGCGATGCGTTCTATCTCATAGCGGTAGTAGCGCTCGGTATCAAAGGCCTGATCACCATCGCGCCCCTTGGGCTCGGCAAAATAGATCCCGCCGGTGAGCTCTCGGACCACCAACATGTCAAAACCTGTGCCTGAGATATCGGCCCTCAACGGGGAGAAGCTCTCTAAACCTGAATAGATCCGGGCTGGGCGTAGGTTACAGAAGAGCTCAAAGTGTTTGCGAAGAGGCAGCAGGGCTCCACGCTCCGGCTGCTCCTCTGGGGGCAGGTGCTGCCACTTGGGGCCACCCACCGATCCAAACAGGATCGCATCGGCGGCTTCACATCCGGCAATTGTTTCCTGTGGCAGGGGAGTTCCGTGTTGATCGATCGCTGCACCACCGACCGCATACTGTTGGCACTCAAGCTTAAAGCCAAATTTTTGCTCAATGGCATCCAGCACCCCCAGGGCCTGCTCCATCACCTCGGGGCCGATCCCATCTCCGGGTAACAGGGCGATACGATAACTTTGACTCATGAGACTTGCTCCTCCATGGTGGGTTGGCTGGTGTTTTGTTTTTTCTGGTTGATCTGCTCTGCGTAGTAGATGCTATTGATGACATGAACCAGGGCATCGGCCGATGCCTGGATGATATCGGTGGCAAGGCCCATTCCATGAAAGACCTGACTTCCCCAACGGGCTTCGATATCCACCTGTCCGAGGGCATCCCGGCCTTCACCCTGGCTGGTGATGCTGTACTTCTCTATGGTGAGCTCATAACCTGTGATCCGGGTGATACACTGATAGATAGCATCGACCGGGCCATTACCGGTTGCCGCTTCAGTGATCTCTTGCTGGCCCAGCTGCATTTTGACGGTTGCGGTGGCGATTTCGCTGCCTGACTGAACCCCCAACTGTTGGATCTGATAGTGCTGAGGCTCATCGGCAAGGTTGTTGAAGAACAATAGGGCTTCGAGGTCGTAATCAAACACCTGACCCTTCTTGTCGGCCAGATCCAGGAAGGCCTGGTAAAGCTTGTCCAGATCATAATCGGTCTCTGAGTACCCCAGCTGCTGCATCCGATCTTTGATCACATGGCGGCCGGAGCGGGAGGTGAGGTTGAGTTTCTCCCGGGTCAGGCCAATGGATTCAGGGGTCATGATCTCATAGGTGTTTTGCGACTTGAGCATGCCATCCTGGTGGATCCCCGAGCTGTGGGAGAAGGCATTGGCACCGACGATCGCCTTGTTGGGCTGTACCGGCATGTTACACAGCTGGCTGACCAGTTTGCTGGTCCGGGCGATCTCCTGATGGTTGATCCCGGTATGAACACCCAGCCGCTTGGAGCGGGTATGGATGATCATCGCGGCCTCTTCCAAAGAGCAGTTACCGGCCCGTTCACCAATGCCATTGATGGTACACTCGATCTGCCTCGCTCCCTGGGTCACGGCGGCGATAGAGTTGGCAACCGACATCCCCAGATCGTTATGGCAGTGCACCGAGATGATACTGCGATCGATATTGGGGACCCGGTTAAACAGGCTGGAGATGATGGCTGAAAACTCATCCGTCAGGGTATAGCCCACGGTATCCGGAATATTGACCGTGGTGGCCCCGGCATCAATCGCCGCCTCTACCATGCGGCACAGCTGATCGATGGGGGTACGGCCCGCATCTTCACAGGAGAATTCCACATCATCGGTATAGCGACGGGCATGTTTAACCGCTTTGACACCCATCTCCAATACATCTTCAAAGCTGCGGCGCAATTTGCTTTCAACATGGATGGTACTGGTGGAGATAAAGGTATGAATGCGAAACTGCTCGGCCGGGCTCAGCGCCTGTGCGGCAACATCGATATCATGGGGCAGAGCACGGGACAGGGCACAGACCCGGCTATTTTTGATCTCCCGGGCGATGGTTTGTACCGATTCAAAGTCCCCGGGAGAGGAGACCGGAAAGCCAACCTCCATCACATCCACACCCAGTCGCTCCAGCCCCCTGGCGATCTGCAGTTTCTCTCTGACCGAGAGGCTGGCGGCCAAAGCCTGCTCTCCATCTCTTAAGCTGGTATCAAAAATGATGACCCGTTCGGACATGCTCCACTCCTTATTGGCTGCTATGTGCGGGCATAAAAAAACCCGCGTCTTAGCGCGGGTTTGGTCTCTTGCTTTGGCTATTTCACTCAGCTACAGACACTCCGCGCGATGGCCGCGATAAGTAGGAGTGCTAGGAGTGAAATAGTATTAAACATGGTTTATAAAGCTCTGAGATAACAAGACATATTTACTATCAGATATTTAGCCTCTGCCTGTCAATCTCTGGATGTGAGGATACATAAACGGCCTTTGAATAATGGTCTGCTCCACTCGCCAGTTAGTGTTTTTTATTTGGATCTTTGTCGAATTTCAAAGTAAATCTTGTCCCGGCTTCACTAATGAGTTATCTGAAATTTTATTTAGGTATGGGATCTGAATAGTTAAGACCTTTTGATCCTGAGTTGATGGAAATCAGCCGTAAGGTTAGTCCTAACAAATAAGTGAAGTTAAGTCTTATATATGTCGTCACAGACTGTCATAAAACGTATACAAAACACCTACATCCCCCTGGGATCAGAAGTGGATAAAATGAGCTTTAAACAGCTGTGGCATCACTCGAATCCATCAGTTTGAGATTAGAATATCTAGCGACAGAATCTGACGTCAAAGGGGGCGTAGCGGTTGTACTTTAGATTTAAGCTACCTAAACTGACACTATTCTGTAGCGATTTCCTGGCTTCGAAAGCTGTGAACAACCTCTGTGGCAGAGGGTGTTGTAATTAATGATGTCACTTTGAATGGTGGACTTATTTGACTTCATTTTTATAGCAACTTGTTATTTTTATTACCGTATCAATAGAGTTGCTTTACATAAAAAGATGAGTCTGGCATCGCATTTTCCGTAATACTTCTGAAACACATGGATCTTGTCTCAGATAAAACAATTGATATCTGCTGTCATGTGGGGGAGTGATTATGAATATGAATCGTCGCAAGAGCCTAAACCTGCTTGTGGTTGATGATCATGCGCTGATTGCTGATGGGATCAAAAATTTAATCGCACCCTACTCCGGAGTTGAGGTGGTTGGTCAGGTTGAAAATGGTTTAGATGCCTATGCAGCTTGCCGAGAGCTGGAACCCGACCTTATTTTGATGGATCTGAATCTTCCCGGAATGCGTGGCGTTGATGCGATTCGTCGTATTATTCAGCGCTGGCCAGAAATGCTAATACTCTGTATTACGGCGACAACGGAAGAGATTAAGGTAAGAGAGGCTTTAGAGGCGGGCGCTAAAGGCTATGTGCTAAAAAAGAGCACACAGCAAACGTTACTTGCGGCTATTGAAACTGTTGCGAAGGGCCAGGAGTTTATCGACCCCTCACTAAATATCGATTTAGTCACCTCTTCAACCTCAGAAGAGCGTGGTCTCTCTCCGGCTCTGACTCCACGGGAAACCCAGATACTCAAGCTTATCAGTGAGGGACTAAAAAACCGTGAGATCGCAGAGACCTTAGTGATCAGCCTAAAAACCGTTGAAACCCACAGGCTGAACTTAATGCGAAAGCTTGAAGCGCACAATGCTGCAGAGCTGGTTCATTGGGCGCGGCGAATCGGTGTATGAGGCTCCTTTGACTGTACACAGAAGTTGCGATGGAAAAATTCGCATGCCATGTTTGATCTACTTAAAAGTTGCAAGCTAGCTTCTGCTGCTGGAGCGAAGTGATCGCTCTCCTGTGAAGGCGTTACTTAGTAAGCCTGAGAACCGATTGAGATTAGGGTTTACACCCAGGGTCGATGATGCCGGTTATATAGATATAGATCGGAAATGTCGAGGCGGTCACGAGTCGAAGCTTCAGAGTTTGTCTGGATAGACTGAATTTCGATGGAGTGGGTTTATACTACAAGGGAGTGCTGAGCGTAAGAATGAAGCTAATCCCATACTATTTCCGACTGAGAGATAGCTTCATGCCTTGGTTGAATCTGAATTTGAGCAGATTGAGATAGTGATGAAACTTTCCTGGAAAGCCTCCTTTGTTACCCGCCTGACACTTCGTTTGATGATTATCATCGGTATTTTGTGGTGCATAGGCCAGTTTACGGCCATCTATAGCTATTACAATATTTATGGGTTTAAATGGGATCAATTGGAAAGATACAACCTGAAAGTAACCCTGCTTCAGGCCGAAAGAGAGAGTATTAGTTTTAAAAATGCTCAGATTGATATTCGTTATGTAGCTAGTATATGGCAGGATCTAAGGAAAAATCGTCAGTTCCAGTTACCAGATATCAAACCCGGGTCGATGCATATTTATCCGGATAAATTTGCAAAAAATCCCAGCTCTATGATGTCGAATGGTGCCAAGGCTCTTCAATTAATCGGTTTAACCTCTCCCAATGGTTATCTGGATGGTTTTATCTGGAGAAAAGATGAATGGGTGACGATTTACTCTTTTCTTCACGATGATGGGAAGTATCTGTCCCAGCGCCGGGCAAGCATCTATAAGCTGGTAAAGAGCCAGCCCAATTCTCAAGGATTTATTTGGGGTAATCCTTCATATAATCAGGATCTTAAAACCTGGTCTGTTCCTGTCGCCAGAGAGCTTCCGGATCAGGACGGGCATAAAATATTAATTGGCTTTACATTATCGCTGAGCGACTTTATCGATAAGCATACAACGCCAAGAAGTAGCATTACCAATGTAATTACAAATCAAAAAGGGAAAATCTTAACCCTTCTTAACTCATCACTCAATCAGAAAAAATATGATGAGTTATTACGTCATCATGATGAACCAGAGGATAGTTACTGGAGAACTGACAACTACCTTATCTCTCAAGCTAGCTACTACGGACCCCCGTGGAAGCTGGTACGCCTTGACTCAATATCAGATATAAAGTCCAGAGAAGTTGAGCACTTTTATGCTTATCTTCCATTTGGGATTATATCCCTGGCTATATTAGCGATTATATTATTATTAACTTTACAATATAGCCTGGCCAAGCCACTTAGAAAATTTGTAGGAATTATCAAGGCGACGGGGCCGGAGGATTTCAAATTCAGGCTGCCATACAATCGTCGGGACGAGCTCGGGATGATTGCTAAGGCCTACAATCAATTGTTGTCGACAATCGAATACAATTATCAGAACCTGGAGGCCCAGGTAGAGCTCAGGACCGAGGAGCTCAGGCATGCAAGGATTGCAGCAGAGAAGGCAAATGAACTCAAGAGTGAACATTTGACCATGATCAGTCATGAGGTCCGGACCCCACTCAATGGTATCATTGGGGCCCTGGATCTTATGGAGAGTAACCCTTACCAGGATAATATGAGATTGGTTCAAACGGCTCAGAGGTGCTCCCAGTCACTGCTCGAGATGATCAATAACCTATTGGATTTTAGGCGAATTGAAGAAGGGCAGATGCAACTCACTTTGAGTCAATGCACACTATTATCTTTAATTGATCAGGTCGCTCTGATGATTCTTCCCAGATTGCAGCACAAAAAGCTGGAGTTTGATGTGCTGATTGAAAAGGAGGTTCCCCATAGCCTGATGCTGGACTCATTAAGAGTTCGCCAGATACTGGTTAATCTATTAGCAAATGCGCTTAAGTTCACCGATGAGGGACGAATATTCCTTAGGGTCTCTTTTGAGCAGGAGTGGCTAAGATTCAGTCTTCAAGATACGGGAATTGGTATCACGAGTGAATCTCTGTCTCATATTTTTGAGCCTTTTGTACGCGAGCATTCCGACCGAGTCGGTACCGGGCTTGGGCTACCCATATCCCGCACTCTTGCTCATTTGATGAAAGGAGAGATTGAGGCTCAAAGTAAACTGGGAGTTGGATCTACCTTTACCCTTAAACTTCCAGTTTCACAGGCGCAGTATCCAACACTGTTTTCCGGAAAAATTAATGCGCCTCACTTTCTACATAAACAGCTTTGCATCTGGGGTTTTGAATGTGAACAGAGCAATCTTGAGGACTCTCCTCTTGCTGCTCCCGAGTATCGTTATCTACCAGGTGTCTTATGGAAGCGGCTACAACAACTCCTGCAGGGTGATATCGAAAAGGAGGATGATTTTCATGGAATACCTCTTCAGCCCTGGTCATTAAAAATATTATTGGTTGATGATGTTGAGAGTAACCGTGAGATTATCGGCCAGATGTTGGAATCATTTGGCAATCAAGTTGTGATTGCTTCCAGTGGTGAGGCCGCACTGGAAGCCGGAAATAAACATATCTTTGATCTGGTTTTGATGGATATTCGAATGGAAGGTATGGACGGTGTGGAGGCATTTCTCAAATGGACAAACGAGGATAGCCAGGTGTTGGACCCTGAGTGTCCAATCATTGCTCTTACAGCTAATACACTGCCTGAGGAGCAAAATCGAATTGCTCAGGCGGGTTTTTTTGATTATGTCACCAAGCCGGTCAATATGAGCAAGTTATCGCAGATTTTAGCTCAGGTCATTGATTTTCAACAGGAGCGAGGTGTAGAGCTGCTGCCTAATGAGAAACTGGAGCAACCTTTATTAAACATGCCTGCATTGATAGCTCGCGCGCGCAAGCAGTTGCTGATGCTTCTTCTGGAGTTAAGCCAGGCTCTGGAGTCAGCTGATTGGGATGAGTGTCGACATACGCTCCATGCGATGAAGGGATGTGCAGGGCAGGGTGGATATACGGAGGTCCAGGAGTATATTGAGATACTGGAGCGTCAGCTTCAGGTGGGCGATATCTTTTCGGTAACCGAACTTGAACTCTTGGAGTCCATGCTCAATGATATCTCAGACTAACTCCGCAGCGTGAAGGGAGCAACGGAGCACTGTGACAATTAAACACTCTGAATCAGTCGCTTCAAAGTAAGTAGATCATTCTGTGTGAGAGGGCTCCCTTTGAGTTGTTGTTGCTCCAGTTGCTCCGTAGCCTCTGAAACAAGGTTTAGGCCTCCGAGTGCAGCCGACCCTTTAATAGTGTGCAGGTGATCCATGAGCTCCTGTTTCTGTTGCCTGTCAAGACACTCAAGAGCCATGCCTAGCTGACACAGAAGATCTTGCTGTAATCTTTCGCTGATCTCGGGATGGTTTAAGTCCAAAAGGGTTTTCTCTAAGGCAGGAAAGGGGACTAATTCGATTCCTCGCTCCAGTTGTTCCTCAGTGGCATTCCTGATCTGTATTTCCAATTGTGACAAAGATAGGGGCTTTGTGAGATAGCCATCAAATCCGGCCTGCTTAATCTGTTGTTGTTCACTTGGATGGGTATTAGCCGTGACTGCTGATATGTAACATTCGGAATCCAGGATATCAGGCCCTTCTCTCCATCTTCGGACAGCTTCCAGTCCGCTCAGACCCGGCATTCGAATATCCATCAAAACCAGATCAAAAATATGCCTTTTGGCCAGACTCAGTGCCATAGAACCACTGGTGGCCGTAAAGACCTGATGACCCAGCTCCTCAATCATTTTCTGCATGATTTGGCAGTTGGTTTGAATATCATCGACCACCAATATTTTTAATTGCCACTGGAAGCTTGAAGGCTGAAAAAGACAGTGCTTATCAAGTGGCTTGAAAGATTTCTCCTTGAGTGATGTAAACAAGCGACCGGAAAGATACAGGTAGTCTGAGCGATGCAGATCACTCTCATTATCAGATATCGGTTGTAGCCCCCATAGCGCAAGCTGAGGGTGAAGTTGATCCGGGGCTCTAACTTCCATGGGAGGAAGAGAGATCTGCTCAATCTCATCCGGAGTTGGGAGAGTAATAGTAAATCTTGCACCTTCACCAGTGTCACTGACGAGCTCAATAGTCCCGGCCATCAACTTGACGAGTGTTTGGGTGATAGCCAGTCCTAAACCTGAGCCTTCGGCATCTGTGGTAGCTTGATGGTAGGGCTGGAAGATCTGTTGATGCAGATGCTGGGGGATACCTGGTCCTGAATCCTCGACTACAATCTTCAATTGTTGCTCGCAAGCATCGGCATAAAGGAGTATATAGCCGGAATCGGTGAATTTAACCGAGTTTCCTAAAAGGTTTACCAGAACCTGCTTGAGCCGAACAGGGTCAATATTGGCTTTTAAAGGAAAATTATTTGTAACCAGCATTTTGAGTTGAATATTTTTATCAGAGGCTTTATGAGATATGGTTAACATAGCCTGATCTAGAATAGAAAGAAGATCGGTTTTTTTTAAGGTCAACTGCATCTGCCCCGACTCAATTCTAGAAAAATCTAAAATATTATGAATAATCTCTAAAAGTCCATCGGAACACTGCATAGCAAGCTCAAGTAGCTCTTTTTGTGATGAATTCAGATCTGAGCGTCTCAGCAACTCCAAAGCCCCAATGATGCCATTTAACGGTGTTCTTATTTCATGACTTATTGTTGTCATGTGTTCACTTTTTCGCTTACTTTTCAAGTCAGACTTGAGTCTTTCATCGATTTGTTTTTGGGTATGCTTTTCAAGTGGAATGAAAAGAATCAGGATAAGAACAATCAAAATGATCATTCTCGTAATATGCTCCTTAGGATGTTCCTGAAAGGCAAACATATATGGAGTCGCGACATCAGGTATTACAATTTGCTGCTCAGTGCTATGGTTATCTTTACTTTTGGGTTTGTACTGAAAGACGCCCAGTAGATCAATAATGAAAAATATAACTAAAAGAAGATAGATGAATCTACTCCGCTTTGGAAATTTGTTCATTGAGACGATCCAGTGAGCCAGTACACAGTCAGCAAATTTTGTCAGATTGGCAAGAGCCCCGGCTTTTAGATTTATGCAGCTCACACCATCTAAGGTGAACACCTGATGGCCGGATAATGGCAAGTTTTCGACAATGGCGACATGATGTGAAAGCGGAGAGTTTGGATGACTCAGGCAAAATCCTGGAGAAAGCTTCAGCAGTGTTCTTTGGTGGTACTTCACTCGTGTCGAAAAGACAATGCAAAGCTTGATGTCTCAGGATACCCAGGGAGAGCTTATCAGGGAGAGTTCGGGCTGTGTATCGGGCTTTCACTGAGCTGGGGTAACCCGGAACCGGGGTTAATTAACCGTGCAACCCTATTGCTCGCAGCCAGTGAGCTCACTTTGGATCACTGTATTGGATATGAAGCTAACAGCTGGATGCTTTGGCAACGCTACTCTGAATCTTTAACAGACGCTGAGTTGTCCTCAGCTGTTGAATCTCAGTTAACCCTGACAAACTATCTTTCCTCAGGGTTAAACGGTGAGTTGGTTATCTCTGGTAGCGGTGCTTTAGAAATTATAAAACTGGCTTAAGGAGTCTGGATATGAAGTGGCTGGTTTTTTCACTGTCATGGTTTTTGATAAGTACAGTCTCAAATGCGGCACCTATTCAATGGCAAGGTAAGCCATTTTTTATGATTACCAGGGGGATGAAGCTCTCCTCATTATTGGAAGAGTTTGGTGCAAACTATGGTGTGCCAATGATAGTTAGCCCACAGGTTGATGATGTGTATGTTGGAACGATCAAGAATAAAAAGCCTGAACAAGTACTTGAGGAGTTTTCACATCTATATCACCTGGCATGGTATTTCGATGGTGAGTCTCTATACGTATATAAGAGTAGTCAGATCGAGAGTCGAGTCATAAGCCCTCAATTTATCTCCTCTCGTCAGATTGAAGGCTATATATCAAAAATGGGATTACTTGCGCCACGCTACTGTTCTCTCAATCGTGTTCCACAGGTCAATGCTTTAGAGGTGTCAGGTGTTCCTGTCTGTGTGGAGAGAATATACCAGCTCGCCGTAGGCTTGGATGATAAGGTTTTAGATCAGGCTCAAAGTAAAGAGACAATTCGGGTCTTTCCTCTGAAGTATGCTTCTGCGGCAGATAATATTTATCATTACCGCTCTCAGGAGGTTAAGGTCCCGGGGGTCGTGAGTGTGTTGCAACAGATGGGACAGGGACATTCTCTGCCCATTAGTGGCAAAAAGGGAGGGCCTGTATCATCAGGGGCAGCACTGCCCATTTTTTCTGCAGATCCCAGACAAAATGCTGTAGTCGTCAGAGATCGCAGGGCCAATATGCCTCTGTACAGAGATCTGATTGCCCAGCTGGACAAAAGACAGGTCCAGATCCAGGTGTCAGTTGAAATTATTGATGTGGATGCCGGTGATCTGAATAACCTTGGCATTGACTGGTCCGCTTCCGCAAAATTGGGGGGAGGTCGGGTTGACTTTAATGCGGGGCTAAGCCCTGAAGATGGTGGCTTTTCTACACTGGTCAATGACACCGGTAGCTTTATGGTAAAACTGAGCGCTCTTGAGCAACACTCCAAGGCGAAAGTACTTTCCAGGCCCTCCGTTGTAACCCTGAATAATGTCCAGGCCATTTTGGATCGTAACATCACTTTCTATACCAAGGTTTCTGGTGAAAAGGTTGCCAACCTGGAGTCGGTGACCACTGGCTCTCTGCTTAGGGTCACTCCCCGGTTGGTCGATGAAAATAAAAGTAAAAAAATTCTACTCACTTTGAATATTCAGGACGGGCGTCAGTTGCCTAAGAAAACAAGTGAGTTACCCCAGGTTCAAAACTCAGAGATAGCGACGCAGGCGACTCTCAAGCCGGGTCAGAGCTTATTACTGGGTGGTTTTGTCCAGGATGAAGATACTGAGGTTAAGCGTAAGATCCCACTGCTTGGAGATATTCCTGTCCTCGGCTACTTGTTCAGAAGCTCCGCACATACTCAGCGCAGTGTGATCCGGCTGTTTTTGATCAAAGCCTCACCAATCTATTTAGGGTGAGGGCTATCCTGTGCAATCACAATGGAAGCTAAAAATTATCAATGGCCCTCTTCGAGGAAGAGAGTTAAAGCTCCCGGAAGGAGAGATATCAATTGGTTCAGATGACTCGGATATTGCCGTTGCCCTGGAGGGGGATCAGAGTGCTACCCTCCAGGTAAATGAACAGGGAGTTCGGCTAGCCGAGACAGGGGTGCCATTATGGTTCGATGGTATACCACAGCAAGAGTCAGATGAATTTATTCCGGGATCAGTGATTGATCTGGCAGGCTTGTGTTTCGTTGTTGGTCGATCCGACCAGGAACTGAATATTGAGGAGATCCCCTCTCGAAGAGTGACAAGAACACCTCGTATCGGTAGTCGAATATATCCTTATGCATTTGGTTTATTCCTGCTACTAAGTGGAGGGATTCTGTACCTGGGATGGAGAGGGTTAGAAAAACCAGCAGTTCCTGAGTTTAATCCTAAAGCCTGGGTTGCTGAGCAATCAGAAAAACCAGCTTATAAAGCACTGAAACTTTTTTGGAC
Source organism: Dongshaea marina (assembly GCF_003072645.1). Lineage (NCBI taxonomy): Bacteria > Pseudomonadati > Pseudomonadota > Gammaproteobacteria > Aeromonadales > Aeromonadaceae > Dongshaea > Dongshaea marina. The sequence continues at coordinate 3,797,205 of NZ_CP028897.1, read as the reverse complement.
CAATGATGGATTATTAACGGTTCGAGGTTATTGCCAGGATGGCTCTGCATATCAGGATCTACTTGATAAGTTGGTAATGTTAGGCATTCATTACCGAAACCAAGCGGTTTGCCAACAGGATATAGTGAACAATGTAGCCTTTATCTTGCAGCAAAATGGATACTCCCATGTTTCTGTTCTTTCTGGAAACAAACTCGGTACAGTTATTATTTCGGGAGCAATATACGCTGATAAACAGTGGGAGAAGGTCAGTCAAACCATATCCAGAGTTAGGGGCTTAAAATCATGGGAAGTGAAGAGCCAGCATGATGACGGGCTACGATTATTAGTTGAAATGCTAAGAAGCAAAAATCTTCTTGGTAAACTGAGTGTTTCACGAAGTGGCACCATGATAGTCATCACAGGTACATTAGACAATGATGCTGAAAGGGTATTGAAAGAGGCATTAGATCAGTTTGCTATTGAACATCCAAATGTTTTAAGGATTATCTATCAGAATATTCCTATTGGTAAATCAATGCTTGGGCTACTTCCTGCTCCGATCATTAGCTTTGGCGGGAATAATCATAGTCCGTATCTAATTTTGAATAATGGAATGCGTGTACAAGAGGGTACAAGGCTACCTAGCGGATACGAGGTTTCCGAGCTTGGGGAGTCTGGTATTGAGTTAACTAAAGATGGACAACTGCTTCATATCCCACTGAATTTGTAGGAGTAAAGTATGCCAAGCATAACTCAGTTAGAAGATAGGCTAAAAGATGATCAGGATGGTATTTTCTTGAGTGAGCTGATACACAAAATAGATGAGCAACTTGAGGCACTGAGTGGGTTAAGGCGTGGGGCATGTAAGCCCGAAGACTATCAAAAGATCAACCATCAAATTGAAGCATGCGCTGCCGGTAGAGTCATTATCCGCACCTTATGGGGGCGCTACCATAAGCGTTCACACAGTTAATCACCAGCTCTAACTCAGCTGGAGAATTGATCTAAGGTGTTGACCGTATGGAGTATCGAAAAGGAAAAATTCATTATGCAAGATATGTTTAAAGGAAAAACTTTTTTCAACCATGGAGTTATCCAATGAAGACAGTCCAGTTCATCTTCTGCAAAGGGCCAATTGAGTTATTGGTTAATGGGAAGTCCATGTCTTTTGGTGAGAATAGCTTAGTTGTAACTGATGATTCAGCTGTGATCTCGGCCGAGAGCCGAGATCATTGGGTAAACTATCTTTTCTATATTGGTGACTTCCAGTGTGTTTACCGGGATCTCTTTGATATCGTCGAGCCAGTGTATTCATTTCATAGGCATCAGGATAACGTATATCGGTTACCTATCGATAGTGACTTCATTAGAGTTTCTCAGGGATTAGGTGAGATAAACCGCAAAACCTTACTCCAGTTTGTCTATGCATACTGTCTAGGAATGGAGAAAAAATATTTTTCAGATCTGCTTCACTCACTAGTCGATACAAATAAAGGCTTTTTTGAGTATCTAGATGAGACATATCTAAATCCCTGGCCTGTTGCTCGCTATGCCGATGAGCTTGGGATAACCGTTCGTAAGCTGAATATTATTTTTTATGAGAAATTTGGGATTTCAGCAAAACACTGGTTGATTAAACGGCGGCTCGAGCATGGAAGACAGATGCTTCTTGGAAGTCAGGTGAGAATATCTGATATAGCGATGGAGTGTGGATTCAGCAATCATGCACACTTCTCAGACTGTTTTAAAAAACATTATGGATATTCGCCTACATACCTTAGAGAGACTGCCCATGTTAGTTAATAGTATTTTTCATTGGCTGAGGAGTGAAAAATGGAATTACAGCAATTAACAGATCAGTTATCAAAACTTGCTGGGCAGGCCGCGCAAAATGTGCAGAGCAAAATGACAGCGGGAGATCTAACAAACCCGGATAAGATGCTTCAGGCTCAGTTCAGTGTTCAACAGTACTCGACATTTGTGAATTATGAAAGTGCAATAATCAAGACAATTAAAGATATGCTAAGCGGAATTATACAGAAGATATGAGAACCTTGGATAATGAGTTGTCAAAGTTATTGGTAGAGTGTGCATTTGCAGCAGTCAATAATAACTTGTTTCGTCAGGCTGAAATCTTGTATTCACGGTTACCGGATTGTGAACTCGATTCTTCTATGTTGATGATCTGCCAAGCGGTCATCCTATTTGGAATGAAAAAGGATGCACAGGCCATAAAGTTGTTAGAGTCGAGCCCTCTGATAGAGGCAAGAGCTGTTGAGGCCCTTTTAGGTCAGAGTGTTGATATTAATCCGGATGATTATCAGGAGCAGGAGCCCGCAGTCGAGTTGATTCGTTTGTTGTCTGATAGATAGGAGAATGTTGATGGACCTAAATACTGTAAAAGCGATAACTGAAGCGACAAATACCATCAAGGCAGAGCCTGTGACTCCAGAGCCTCAGCAGATCGAGAAGTTTACCCAGATGCTGAAATCCCCTGAAACCCGGGATATGGATCAGTCCATGGTTCAGGCGATTCGAGACAAGAGTTTGCAAATTGACTCCAATTTTACAAAGCTTCATATGGATTCATTTGATCAGGTTTCTCCCGAGAAGATTCTCAGCTCTCAGCTCAATATTGTTAAGGCGGTCGTTGAGGTGGAGCTGGTCGCGAAAACAGCTGGCTCAGCCTCTCAATCGGTTAATAAATTGGTGAGTATGCAATGATGTTTCTGACACTGCGCTGGGGGCTACTGCTAGTCTTGCTCTTTTTGACTGGCTGTAAGGTCAACCTATATAACAATCTGCCAGAGCAGGAAGCAAATCAAATGTTGGCTCTGTTGATGCTCAATAAGATCCCGGCAAAGAAAGAGGTGGGCAAAGGTGGTGATGTGACCTTGCTTGTCGATAAGAAACAATTTATCAATGCCGTCGAAATCTTAAGGCAGAATGGTTTCCCCAAGCGAAAGCGCTTTGATATGAAGGATATTTTTCCTTCGGGTCAGCTGGTTACCTCTCCTGAGCAGGAGAAAGCTAAGATGAACTACCTGAAAGAACAGCAGTTGGAGGATATGCTCAGTGAGATGGATGGTGTTATTGAGAGCAGTGTCTCAATTGCAGCAGATAAAATTGATGATACAGGGAGACAGAAGACCCCTCCTTCAGCCGCAGTTCTTATAAAGTATTCTCCCGAGGTGAATATGAGTCGCTATCAGGATCAGATCAAGGGACTGATACGTGACAGTATTCCGGGAATCAGCTACGACAAGATTAGCATTTTACTTATGCCAGCTACCTTTCGCTATAGTTCAAATGCGGTCTTACCTGGGGTCACAAAGAGTGATGTGACCCAGCGTAATCAGATTTTATTTATTGCGGGGATTGCCGGGATTATTTCATCTCTGATTGGTTTTATGGTGCTAATCTTCAGGCGAAAGGCGCTATAGATATGGAATGGCACGATTCGGTTACTTCATTACATCAGCTGGCATACGCTCCCGGACAGTGGATGGGGTTGGATTGGTGGCGTCACTTAGGCTTACAAGGCTGGCAAAGAAGCTATCAGGACTATCCCCATTACAGAAGAGAGCTGGACTCGCTGATCCGTTTGCGTCGTGGATTTCCTGAGCATGGACTCGTCATCCCCGACGATGAGTTTGAGACCGAGTTGCTACAGGATTTCAGGCGTCTTCCGGTATTGCTGACCGCCCTTGGTTTGATTCGAATCGCAAAATTTGATTACTTTCTTCTGGGTAATTATAGAAAGCCGCTCATTAGCTGTTTAGGAGAGGAGGTTTTCTGGCAACTGCATGGCATTTTCCCTCAAGAGCAGCAGATAGATCAGGGAATTCAGGTAGCGATAGAGCCTATATCAGAGACAAAATTACCCGAGCTCGCTTTTTATCTGGGCTGGGCGGGTCTTTATCGCAATACCACTGTGTGGAGAGCTTTATCAATTCTCTTCCCTGCCGATTTTGTGACAACCCCGATAGATAACCAATCCCATCGGCAGCTTATTCAATGGTGGAAGCGGATCAGGAGGTTTTTGTGAACCCATTTTCTATTGCGATCTCTCAGATCTCAGGGATACCAATGACCGGAGATGTCATAGGCTCTGAGACATTTGAGAAGATGCAGCAAGCTGAATACCTGATGCAACAAGCTCGTATAGAAGCTTCACAAATTATTGAGCAGGCACAGGAGCAATTAGCACAAGCCCGGCAAGAGATCGCATTGATGCAGGAGCAGGCTCATCTTCAGGCAACAAATCATGCCAGAGAGCTGGCTGAGAGTGCGCAAAGCCAGGCCATAGCAGATGCGATTCAATGGCTGGTCGATGAGCAATCCTTAGAGCGGGCGATCGCTTGTGAGATGGAGCAGAAGGTACGCTCCCTCGTGGCTTTTGCGATCCGTGAGTTTGCGGGTGAACAGGACACAACTGAGTTATTGATCCGTCGCATCAGCAAGATGGTTGATGAGCAGTTAAAGCATAATCGGGTGAGCCTGATAGTGAATCCGAATCAGCTGAAATATATCAGAAAAGAGCTTGGGGAGGGTGACGAGCTTGTATATCGGACAGATGAGGGGCTTAGTGAGAGTCAGGCGGTTATTGAGACATCCCTCGTTCGTATGGAGCTGGACTTGGATCGTCATCTGGAGTTAATCATTGAACACCTTCTTGGTGAGTCGAAAGCAGTGGCTTGTGGTTAACCTGGATTAAAATGGCCCAAAGGGGGATCTCTGATGGATAATCAGGTTAGAAATACTTTTTTTACTCCGGTTCTTGATTATGAGCCCGTAGAGGAGGGTCAGGAGCAACAAGGATTTCGTCAGAATTTTCCCGGTCAATCCATTCAAGAGTCTGTCCAGGCGGCCCTTGTCGATATACGGGAGGGAGCGCTCGAAGAGACCATGGAGGAGGCGAGCCTTGCTTTAGGAGGAAAGCTCAAGGATCTGAAGAGGGGAAAAGATGCCCCTAAGAGTGAACTCGATAAAAGCAAAGAGCTGCTACAGCGACTGATCCAGCAGATAGCAGGTGTTGATCTGAGTCAGTTATCTTTGCTGGCTGCCAAATATCCAGGAGTATCTGAAGCAGCAGATCCTCTGATGTTTCTCAGGCAAGCCGGAGCCTGTGCCGCAGAGATTGCACTGGTCTTGGGGTTTCTGTTAGCCGATCAGGGTTTAAGTCGTAGTCAGCGTAAGCGTTTGCAGCAAGCATTGGATAGCCTTTTGCAGGAGGAGCAGGCTCTGGGGGTCGAGTTGTTTGCTTATCTTGAGTTTGGTGCAGCGACTCCCAAGGTGATGGCTCAGCTAGAAAAAATTTACCAAAAAGCATGTGACTCTGGCTTGCAGCTCCCGGAATTATTTCATCAACTCAAAGATCTTCCTCAGCGAAATAAAAAAGTAAAAGCGCTGATCCGAGGACTGGCCTTTGAGCTCTCCTCCGAAGGGGAGGTGGCTCAGGGGAGTAAGTTGGCTACAGTGGTCAATGATCTAAGACGCTTGTTACTTTTTTTTGGATTAGATACCCAGTGTGATCAGATAGCAGTGCACCTTACTGCACAGGGCGCACAATTATCCGGTCTGGAGATCCTCGAAGAGTTAGTGCTGTTGATTGAACAGTCCTGGGTGTATCCGGATTGGATTGAATCCAGAATCAATCAGCTTGAGCTAGAGAGCATCGGGTTGCGTCTTTCTTATTGCCGACATTGTCATGAGGTGATCAAGTTTATGCCTGAGCCCTGCTTTTCAGATGAAGATCAGCGGGAGCAGATTTTAGATACACTTTCAGAGTTATTAGAAAACTATGCTGATTCAGAATAACTGAACTGTGATATGTTTTTTGATTATAAATTATTAGCCAGCATTGTCTCCTGTGGTTTGAGAAGATTAATAGAGTGTCAGGTTTTTTAATTACTCTTAACATGACCGAGTAAAAAAAACAATTGGAATGCTATTGCTGTTATATCAGTGAACTCATAGTGGTTTTACGGTTATTAATCTAGTTGATAGCTAAAGGATTTAATTGATACATCATAGGCTAGTCCTGTAAGGCTGAGCTCAGAGTTTCTAAGATCGGTCTAAGGTGTTCACCCGATAGTGAAAGCTGACAATAACAGAGATGATACTTACAGAGTGGAGTTGGGTGTATGATTTATGGACTTGAAAACACAGAGAAATCTGGACCGATTTTTGGAACTTCTGGGAGTATCGGGTATTCGTCCGGATGAGCATCTGGAGCTGACTCGTGGCTCTGAGCGGCTATTCTTCGAAGTGAAACAGAGCCGATTACTATTCTCGATAGCTATGGATATGGATCTTCAATCTCTCTATCGAGCCCAACGTTGGATGCTGGAGCGTTTGCCTCCTCAGAGGACTCTAGGTCTTCCTACTCGCTGCTATCAACTTGGAAAGCAATTAGTTTGTTCAGTCGGGATCCCGGTTGAGCAATTTAATGGCGATAAGCTTTTCTCTCTCTATCAGCTATTAAGCCGTCTGCTTCAGAAAAGCTTAAGGAGTTATCCATGAAGCGCCTAACTCAGATTCTATCGATGGCTGCTGGCAGACAAGATGTTATTTTGATCATCATGTTGATGGTTGCCATCTTCATGATGATATTGCCTCTGCCGACGGCGCTTGTGGATCTCCTGATTGCAATTAATCTGACGTTTTCAATCATACTCCTGATGATTGCCGTTTATATCAGAGAGCCACTCGAATTTTCAGTCTTCCCTTCCGTACTATTAATTACGACTCTTTTCAGGCTTTCGCTGACCATAAGTACCAGTCGATTAATTTTGCTCCAGCACGATGCAGGAGAGATCGTTTATACCTTTGGTAATTTTGTTGTCGGCGGCAATCTGGTGGTCGGCATGATCATCTTTGCCATTATCACGATTGTCCAGTTTATCGTCATCACCAAGGGCTCTGAGCGGGTTGCAGAGGTCGGAGCCCGCTTCTCTCTGGATGGAATGCCGGGTAAGCAGATGAGTATCGATGGGGATATGCGTGCCGGAATCATCGATGCTGCAGAAGCCAAGCGTCAGAGAACCCTGGTTCAGAAAGAGAGTCAGCTTTACGGAGCCATGGATGGGGCAATGAAGTTTGTGAAGGGTGACGCGATCGCGGGAATGATCGTTATTTTGGTCAATATTTTAGGAGGGATAACCGTTGGAGTGATGCAGCATGGCATGAGCGCGTCAGATGCAGCATCTACTTATGCCATTCTTTCGGTCGGTGATGGACTCATCGCCCAGATCCCGGCATTGCTGATCTCGATCACCGCAGGGATTATTGTGACCCGGGTTCCGGGGGAGGAAAAACAGAATTTGGCAAAGGATCTGACCAGCCAGATCGGCCATCAGCCTCAAGCCCTGCTCATAGCCGTTGGAGTCTTGGTGATATTCGCGATCATCCCAGGCTTCCCGTTTTTGGTGTTTTTGACCTTGGCCGTCATGTTACTTGGCGGGGCTTTGCTATTGATGCGTCGAGGCAAAAATCAGACGACAGGAGCCAGCTCTTCGGCAATGGCCAGTGATGAATATAGTCCGGGAAGTGTTCAGCCGGGTGCAGTGCCACTGATGCTGCGACTCTCACCAGAGTTGGCAAAAGGCACTGGTCTACTGAAATCGATCGATGAGTTGCGCTGGCAAAAGTTTGAGCAACTGGGAGTGCCCCTGCCTGAAATTAATCTTCATCAGGACAGAACGCTTCCCGCCAGAACCCTACAGATCCTGTTATATCAGGAGCCGGTCCTGACCCTAAGTCTGCCCGAAGGACAGGTGCTGGTGGCAGGGAGAGCCGAGTCTTTTGTAAATGCCATTGAACAGCCACTCCCTTTTGGCGGAGAGCCTTTATGTTGGGTGGAGATGGCTCAAGGAGAGTCGATAGCAGCCATGGGCAGCCAGGTATTTCATGGTGAAGAGCAGATTATGGCTTTACTCAGCAGAGTTTTGAGTCGCTATGCGGGTGAGTTTGTGGGAGTGCAGGAGTGTCGCTTCCTGATGGATGGTATGGAGGGTAAATATTCTGAGCTGGTGAAAGAGCTGCAACGGCAATTACCAACTGGCAAGGTGGCAGAGATACTCCAACGCTTGGTCGCTGAGGGGATCTCGATTCGGGATCTGAGGAGCGTCTTTGAAGCTCTGTTGGAGTGGTCTCAAAAAGAGAAAGATGTGGTGCTATTGACCGAGTATGTGCGGGTTGCCCTGAGGCGACATATAGTCGGCCGCTTTCAGAAAGGAGAATCCAGGATTAGCTGTTTCCTGATCGGAGAGGGAATAGAAAATCTCATCCGGGAATCGATTCGCCAAACCTCTGCCGGGGGATACTCGGCACTGAGCCCTCAACAAAATGCTGCCATTTTACAACAGATTAAAAGTCATCTATCAGATCCGGAGCATGAGAGTGTCCTATTGACCGCAATTGATGTGCGGCGCTATCTGAGAAAAATTATTGAAAGAGATCTTTATGCACTGCCGGTGCTCTCTTTTCAGGAGCTGGGAGATGAGGTGGAACTCAAGGTTCTGGGAAGTATCGACCTGATTGGCGAGGAGCTCAGTGATGCGGCGGCCTGAATTAAATCGAGTGATGGATGAGTTATACAGTAATTTGAGCCAGCAGCATTGGTCTAATGATGGGGTTCGCAGAGCCGGACGAGTGAACTCAGTCGGGCAGACTTTGCTTCGAGCCCATCTCCCGGGAGTCGGGCTGGGAGAGTTATGCCTGGTCGGTGAAGATCTGAGTGCCGAGGTTGTTGGCCTTCAGGGCGATGAGGCTTTGCTCTCCCCATTTGCTGAGCCTGTTGGGGTGAGTTGTGGCCAACCGGTCTGGCCCCTGGGGCAGGGACATCAGGTTCCCTTGGGCAATTATTTGATTGGCTCGGTTGTTGACGGATTGGGGCAGTTGATTGAAGCTGGGGATAAACCCGTCCTGATCCAGGAGCATCGTCCCTTAATGGCTGAGGCGCCTCCTCCTTTGACCAGGGGGCTAATAAATGAGGTGTTGCCTCTTGGGATCCGTTCGATTGATGGCCTGCTAACCTGTGGAAAGGGTCAGCGAATCGGCATCTTTGCGGCCGCTGGTGGAGGAAAAAGTACCCTGCTTGGGATGATGACTGCTGGCTGTCAGGCAGATGTCGTGGTGCTTGCTCTGGTGGGAGAGCGGGGACGGGAGGTTCGGGAGTTTTTGGATCAGATCTTAGGTCCCCAGGCGCGAAAAAAAACTGTGACTGTGGTTGCCACCTCAGATCGGCCTGCTCTGGAGCGCCTTAAGGCAGCCTTTACCGCAACCACTATTGCTGAATATTTTCGTGATCAGGGGAAAAATGTGTTGCTGATGGTTGACTCGTTAACCCGATTTGCCCGGGCATCTCGCGAAATTGGCTTAGCCGCTGGAGAGCCTCCGGCAGCTGGGGGCTTTCCTCCCAGTATGTTTGCTCAGCTCCCAAGACTATTAGAACGCGCGGGGCCGGCTGCGGTTGGTAGCATCACTGGGATCTATACAGTTCTGGTTGAGGGAGACAATATGAATGAGCCGGTCGCGGATGAGGTTCGTTCAATTCTGGATGGGCATATTGTTTTGTCACGGCGTCTGGCAGAGGCGAACCATTACCCGGCGATCGATGTTTTGGCAAGTGTTAGCCGGGTCATGAATCAAATCAGTACGCCCGAGCAGCTAAAGTGTGCGGGGAAACTTCGGCGCTTATTAGCCAGTTATCGGGATATCGAGTTATTAGTTCGGGTCGGTGAGTATCAAAGGGGACAAGATGCCGAGGCTGATGAGGCCCTAGATCGTCATCAGGATATTCAGCGTTTTCTCTGTCAGCAAACGCAAGAGTTATTTGATTTTGAGCAGGTGCAACATGAAATGGCTTGCTCTGTGGGGGGGCATGTTAGAACAACTCTTAAAAGTTAAAAAACACAAGGAGCGCGGGATTCGGGGAAGAATAGCCCTGCTTGATTACAAGCAGCGAGAGTTAATTCAGCAACAAGTCGCTTTGAAAAATACCCGACTTAAATTATGGGAGTCCTGGCGGCAACGCTGCAATGAATCAGGGATCCTTGATTATGAGAAACTGGTGAATTTCAAAGCCGCAATGGCCGATCTCTATCGTCGGGATCTGCAGATGGGTGAAGAGACTGAGCAATTGAATCAGCAGCAACAAAAGTTAGAAAAACAGCGTATAGAACTATCTTCCTCTCTGAATAAAAACAGGATTGAGCAGGAGAAGCTGAAGTATCTGCTGGAGGATGAGACGAATGCAAATTCAGCCTAATAGTGAGCGGTTTTACCAGGAAACGATGACACAAAAGGATCAGTCAAATCCGGATGAGAGCCGTTCCCGTCAGTTTTCTGAAAAACTTAGGCGTAAAGCTCCGGGGCAGAAGCAGGAGCCCTTTCAGCCTATGTACTTAGCTCAGCCCTGGCAGCTACTGGAGGGTGGTCAGGCAAAGACTCAGGGGACAGGGAAGTCAGAAAAGGCCCTGAAGGTACAGACTCTCAATCAAGCTGGAGGTGTTTATCAAACCGCCCAGGGCATCCTTGAGCGAACTCAAACAGGTACACTGTCGATGCGTCTAACTAATGGGCCATTGGCAGGGCTGGAGATCCAGGCTTGCCTGCAGGTCGCTGGAATTCAGGTCAAGCTTAAGGCCGCAGATAAGAGGCAGCATGATGCATTGCAGCGCTGTCTGGAAGGAATTCAAAAGAGAGTGAATCAGCAGACAAGGCGCACAATCATGCTGGAGGTTACGGGTGGATAAGGAGGTTCTATTACCCCGGGAGTCATCTGCGTTCCCTCGATGGTCAGCAGCTGTGAAACGAAACAGTCAACTGATAGGCTCAGGATATTCGGCCCGGGGAGCCGATGGAATAGATATTCAACTTCACTTACCTGAATGCTCACAGATGGAGGGTTCCTGGTTAAAGATCCCCTTACGGCTTGAAGGCTGTACTTTTGAACTCTGGTGTGAGGAGTCTCATTGGTTGCGCTGGATTGAGACACTGTTACCCATTGATTCATTTGAGCATATTCCTCCGGAGTTACTTCAGCCATTGTCCTGTTGGACTTTGGAGGGGTTCAATGACTGGATGCAAAAGCAGAAAATCGCACTTCCTGAAGTTGGCCGGGTGGAAAAAGCAGGAAAAATCTGTCCCTCTATGGCAGGGCTGCTGCGACTTACAAAGCCGGAGGAGGGCTCAAAAGGATTACCTCTGGCTCTGGTGGATTGGCCGTTCTCCCTGCTGGAGAGCCTGGTTTCTAACATGTCCCCACAGGTGCACTCAACGCCGGTTATTCGATATCCAGTTGCCTGTTGTGCGGGTTTTTCTAAACTCTCTTTAAGCCAATATCGTCAGCTTAAACGAGGGGATTGCGTCCTTCTTAAATGGTGGTGTGATCTACAAAGCGGGGAGATCCTTCTGGTACAAGGTGATCCTGTATGTGTGCTGAGGCGTCAAGATAAAACAACATTTGTCGTGGAGAATATGATGAGTGAATTCGACGAACTATTTGATCTGTCAGATGAAGAGGGTTTCCCCGGATTGTCCTCATCTGAGCAACCAAGAAACCTGGACGAGCTACCGATGACAATGGTGGTGGAGGTGGGTCATCTTCAATTACCGCTTAATGAGCTGGCATCTTTGAGGAGCGGACAGGTGATTGAAACCGAGTTTTCAGTCTGCCCAAGTGTCAGGCTCAGGGTCAACGGTAAGATCGTTGGGTGGGGAGAGTTGATTCAGCTTGATGATCGCCTGGGGATCCGCATCCAGCAGTTAATCAATTAGCACAATACCTCAGGTGTTTCACGTATAGGCATCCCAGGTACAAAGATTGAAAATGGAGGTGATTTTATAGGCAAACCGGAGTAGTTATGTCGTTGCTGGATCACCCCCTACAGTTGATCATGGTGCTATTTGCACTATCTGTCTTGCCTCTGTTCGCTGTAATGGCAACCTCTTTTTTAAAGTTGTCCGTGGTATTTTCTCTGCTGCGTAATGCCCTGGGGATCCAGCAGATCCCTCCCAACATGGCAATTTATGGACTGGCGCTTATTCTAACGGTTTTCGTGATGGCTCCGGTTGGGCTAAAGATAGAGGATAATCTCAGGCAACATCCCATCGACTTTAAGTCTGAGCAGTTTTATCAGCAGCTTGATACAGGGGCCTTGGAACCCTATCGGGCATTTATATCCAAGCATACCGATCCCAGGCAAGTCCGTTTCTTTAGTGAAATTGGCCATAAGCTTTGGCCGGAGCAATACCAAAGCAAACTGGACCAGGAGTCGTTGCTGGTGATGATCCCGGCATTTACCGTGAGCCAGTTGATCGAGGCATTCAAGATAGGTCTGTTACTCTTTTTGCCCTTTGTTGCGATCGATCTGATTGTTTCCAATATCTTGCTGGCGATGGGGATGATGATGGTTTCTCCCATGACGATATCATTACCATTTAAGTTACTTATTTTTGTTCTGATGGGAGGCTGGGAGAAGCTTCTCACCCAACTGATGTTGTCATACTCATGAGCCAGGCCATCATCATCAATCTTACCTCTGAGCTGTTATGGCTGATCCTGCTGCTCTCTTTACCGGTTGTGATCGTCGCCTCTGTGGTTGGAGTTTTGATCAGCCTGATCCAGGCCTTGACTCAGGTGCAGGATCAAACAGTTCAGTTTTTGATCAAGCTGGTTGCGGTAAGTATCACCCTGGTGGTGAGCTATCACTGGATGGGGGGCACCCTATTGAACTATGCCAATATGGCATTTGATCAGATAAGCCACATGGGGGTGCGATGACTGAGCTGATGGCCTGGGTACCAACCCTTGGTGTCTGCATGCTCCGTCCTTTGGGAGTCATGCTAATGCTCCCTCTGTTTTCCCAAAAGTCACTGGGAGGCGTGTTGATCCGCAATGCACTGGTGATCCTGATCGCTCTGCCGATCCTCCCTGTGTATCATGATCTCCCCCTGCTCAGTGAAGCAGATCTGGTTCCCATGATGGAGTTGATGCTGCGTGAATTGATCATCGGCCTGTGTATCGGCTTCTCTGCTGCGATCCCATTTTGGGCCATCGACATGGCGGGCTTCATCATAGATACCATGCGTGGGGCCTCTATGTCGACTGTATACAACCCACTCCTTGGGACGCAAGCTTCGGTATTTGGGATCCTGTTCAGCCAGGTGCTCACCGTTCTGTTCCTGGTTACCGGGGGCTTTAATAAATTGCTGGAGGGGATCTACAGCTCCTATAACAGTTTGCCCATGGGCCAGGATGTGATGTTTAGCCAGGGCTTTTTACAGTTCCTGAATCATGAATGGCATCTGATGTTTGAGCTTGGGATTAGCTTTGCTCTTCCCGCCATGGTGATCATGCTGATGGTCGATCTGGCGCTTGGTCTTATCAATCGCTCGGCTCAGCAGCTTAATGTTTTCTTCCTGTCGATGCCAATTAAGACAGCAATGGCATTGCTATTGATCCTGCTGAGTCTCAACTTTTCTTTTACCCACTATCTGCAGCGGATGAATCTCTTTGAATACCAGATTCAGGATCTTCTGATCCTGATGCGGGGATCTTAGCGATGTCAGAAAAAACGGAAAAGCCAACTCAAAAAAAGATTAAGGATGCTCGCAAGAAAGGGCAGGTTGCTAAAAGTAATGAGGTCACAACAGGCGTTCAATTGACCGCTATTTTGCTGTTCTTTTATTTCCAGGGCCATGCCCTGGTGAGCGGAATGCAGGAGATCATCAGCGTAACTCTCTTGGCGATTAACCTTCCCCTGGAACGTGCCTTTGGCAATATTCTGGGGGCCTTCATGCATTTTACCTTGAGGTTTGGCGTTGCACTGGCTCTGTTACTGATATTTATCACACTACTGACGATTATCGCCCAGGTGGGGCCACTATTTGCCCCTGAGTCGATTCAGCCCAAAGGGGAGAAGATAAGTCCCTGAGCAACTTTAAAAATATCTTTTCGATGAAAAGCCTTTTTGAGCTGTTTAAGTCCTGCCTGAAAGTCGGGCTGCTCTCATTGATTTTTGCCTATATCCTCAATAAATACAGCAGCTCACTTCAGTTTCTCCCCCTATGTGGGCTGGCTTGTGGCCTGTCGGTGACGGCGACACTCTGTGGCTGGCTATGGGGAACACTCATCATCTTTTATGTCGTCTTTGGAGCTGCAGATTTCGCGTTTCAGCACCATACCATGATGAAACAGCTCAAGATGTCGAAAGAGGATATTAAGCAGGAGCATAAGGATTCCGAGGGTAATCCTGAGATCAAACAAAAGCGTAAAGAGACCCACAAAGAGATCCAAAGTGGTAGTCTGGCCGCCAATGTTAAAAAGTCATCTGTGATGGTGAGAAATCCGACCCATCTTGCCGTCTGCCTTTACTACCGGGAAGGGGAAACGCCATTGCCAAAAGTTCTGGACAAGGGGCAGGGTGAGATGGCGCTGCACATGGTCAAACTTGCTGAAAAGTTTAACGTCCCTGTGGTAGAGAATATACCTCTGGCTAGGGCATTGATGCGTGATGTTGAAAATGATCACTACATTCCGGAATCACTGTTTGAACCTGTTGCGGAACTTCTGAGGGTGGTAATGGATCTTGAGTATGATGAGGGTGAATAAAATTTACCGACAATCATCCAAATTCTTAGCCATGAGAATGACATCGATATAGTGACCATCCGCTACTTTTTTTGCCTTACTGCGTACTCCCTCCTCAAAGAAGCCAAACTTGTGATAAAGAGTAATCGCGGCTCGATTGCTGGCAAGTACTTCAAGTTCTAGCTTCTCAAAGCCCCTTAGCCGAGCGGCGCCGATAATGGATTCCATCAGTTGCGTTGCAACGCCATGGCCGCGATATTCCTGTATCACAAACATGGCCAGTACCCCAATATGAGACGCACCTTCATGCTGCCTGGAATAGATATCGGCAGAGCCAATCAGTCGCTCCATGCCTAATGCAATAAGGTGTAAAGATTTTTCCTGAACATTCCGCTCACACCACTGCTTAACACATTCATAGCTAGGTGCTTGTGTAATAATATAGAAGCGGTGTTCATGAACTATGCTGCGAAAAGATTCATAAAAAAGATTAATATATCTTGAATCAAACTCAATGATTTCATACATATATTAGCTTAAGTTTTCTCGTTAGATGTGGACTATTACTGTCTCAAAAGAATTTCTTAAAAAGTTATCTTATAAAAAAATGGGGTCAGTCTCTTATAATTTTCTTGAAGCATTTGTTATTTTAGGTCAGACCAGTTGATGATCTATTCTCTGGCTTTTTGAAAGAATTGCAAAGTTATATTGTGTAATCTGAATTTATCATCAAGAAACAGTATAGATAAGAGGTGACTCATGAATTCAGCGACATCCACAGAGAAATCAATGGCAGACTTAGTTCGGCAGCAAACTGCTCTCGACAAGTTGATCAAAGAGTTTGAGTCAATGCGAGGCGAAATTAGCAAGTTGCAAGATAAGGCCCAAACTGATCCTATCGCCTCTGAGAAGCTCATGCAAGTTCAGAAGGTGCTTGAATCGAACATAGGGCCCAATGGTGAGATGATAAAAAGCGCTTTTTCAGAGCTCAAATCACAGTCGCTAAAAGCTCAGCAAGACTTAAAAGTTCCGATTGAGCTAAATGGTACACCTCAGGAACACAAAGAGAAGAAAAAGTGCAAGGTACGAAAATTCATTTGATGACTTTTCATTTCTAATCGTACAAACAACACAAGTAGAGAGAGTTAACTATGGAATCTATAAGTGGTAATAAGCTGGTTAATCAAACCTATGCATCACAAGACTCAGGACTTGGTAGCTTGGACATGAGCTCCATGTCCATTGATAATATTCTTCAGTATGTAGTTTTAACCCTGATGCAAACTCGTGATAATGCTGCAAAATCTATCCAGGGGTTGATGGCTTCTGTGCAATCAAACAATAGTACAGCAAGTGACATTCAAAACAAAGCGTCTGCTGTTCAAGGGCTCATTCCGGGTAAAGATACCGATACAGTAAAAAAATCGGACGTTCAAAAAATCATAAATGATCTTGAAAAAGAAGGCGTTAAGCTTAATGGTCAAGATGCCCAAAAATGGCTAGACGGAAAGGGAGATCCGCTAAAGAAATCAGAATTAGTTGAGTTAAATGGCTATCTTAACCAAGCTGCTTCTGATGCAAACCAGGTTGGGCAAAACCAGCAAACCATGCTTTCTCAGAATGTACAGAACTTAGGTAATATTCAGAAGAATATCTCCGCAGTGCTGAGTAAGCTGATCGATATCCTCAAGGATATTATCGGTATCATCCGCTAGGAACTGTTATGAATCATAAAGACCAAAAGTTGCTTGATGACTTCTTGGCGCGTGGAGGATCGATGAAGATCCTCTGCGAGATGGATGAGTCAGCACTCAACACTATCTATAACTATGCATATCAGATATTTGAAAGTGGGCAGATAAGCGAAGCTCAGCGACTATTTTACTTTCTGTCTAATATGGATCAGTGGAACTTTGATTATTTATTAGCTCTCGGTATCTGTTATCAGCGTTTAGGTGAGCATGAACAGGCTCTTTATTGTTTTAGTCGCTCAGGTCAAAGAGAGATCTCTGATCCACGATCATCTTACTATGCAGGTTTAAGCTATCAGCAGTTGGGTAATGCCGAATATGCAAAAAAAGCTTTTGATGCATCTGTTCGATGGTGCAGCGATAAACCTGAATACCAGGACTTAAAACCAAAAGTTTCAGCTGCCTTGGCGCGTACAATGCTGGAGATTTAAAATGAATCAAAACATAATTGGCAATGATATTTTCAGAACAGGTCTCACCGATTCGATTCTGCATTCAGCTTCTGGGAATGAAAATAAATATAAAGTTTCAGAGTTTAATTTAGAGCCGAGTCGTTGGGTGTCGGATCGTCACTCAAGGATGGATCAGGAGAAACTTGGAATTCACCTGCCTGAACCTAAAAACAGGCAGTATACAACTCGTGAACATACAGATCGGGCACTGAAAACGTTGTTCGGCCAACTTCAAGCTTCGCCTGATAAGGTACCCAAGGGATCCTCGACAAATCAGATCTCATCAATGTCGGTTGACTCCTTATCACTCTATATATCACTACTAGTGACAGATGGATTTAACGCCCGGGCAAAAGATCTTGTTAAAGCGTTGGATGCATTGCATGACAGGCAAAAACTGGAAAGCTCTGCCAAGCTCAAAGATCAAATTGAGGCAATCAATAAGAATGTAGAGCAAGCCCATAAAGCACAAAAAAATAATATATTTACCGCTATTCTCGATTGGGTCATGTCTGCGGTAGAGGTTGTGTTAGGCGCGATTAAGCTTGCAGCAGCCGTTGTGACTTGTAATCCGGTTGGCATTGCGGGTGGAGTCGCTGAGATTGGTGCCGGATTAACCGGTTTTGTAAAAGCTGCCCTGGAAACTGCGGCTCTGTGCCAATCTGATCCTGAAAAAGCCCAAAAACTCAGAGAAGCTGCAAATATTGTTGGCTATGTGCAGATGGGGCTTGGAATTGTCGCTGCAGCCCTTGATATCACCCAGACTGCAAGAGCAACTATGGCTGCAACAAAGGCTGCCAATGCAGCTAAAGTCGCTTCAACTGCTGGCGATATTGGTGAGAAGGTGACCAAGACAGTTGTTGCCCAAGCAGCAGGAAAGATCACTGAGGCTGAGTCAAAGGTAATTCTTGAAAAAATTGGTAAAGAGCTCGCTCAAGAGCTAATTCAAACTGCGACCAAGGATGTTGCCAAGGGAATTACTGAGGAGGCTGCAAAAGAGCTTCTGAAGAAAGCGGCACAACAGGCGGTTGAGCAGGCTGCAAAAGAAGCCTCAAAAGTGTTTGCTAAAGAAGGATTAGAGGCAGCCGCAAAAGCTGCGGCAGAAACCATTGCAACAACTGTCAAGCAAGAGGTTAAAGATGGCATCAAGAGTCTCACTAAAGCGATAGTTACATCAGCGGCTCGTGCCGCGACGGATTTTGTATCAGGCGGAATATCATCCTTTTATAACTTTGCGATGAAGCGTGAAATGGCGGATCTGCAAAAAGAGATTTCAGATCTTCTAGCCGATCAGCAGATGATGGACTCCTTCCTTGAGGTGCTTAATCAGATGATGGATAAGCAGAGATCTCGAGTTAAAGAAACTCTAAAAATGATCTCTGATGGTCAAAATACCACCCAAAGTAACATCGAAAATCTATCAAATGCCAGCGGGATGATGGCGAATATGATGGGTAAAGTGTAAGCAGATAAGGAATATAGTGATGGAAAATGTAACCAATACAAACAGTACAGCTGCAGCAAGTGGCATCAACTCCGATTTAACTCAAGGCGCTGCTAAATCAGGGGATGTTAAAAAATTTATCGATAATATGATTGATGACTTAAAATCTCTGATGGTGCTGGTTAATAAAGCTCTGCAGATCATTAGAGAGTCGATTCAGGAGTGGCGTGATGCTCTGAGTAACTCTCAGGCGAAAGGGATGATGTTGGTTCTAAATCAGGCTGTCGATAATAATAAGATGCAGCATCAAGCCAATGAGAAAGAGAGAGATGCGGCTTATACCGCCTCATGGGGTGATTTTGCCAAAGGAATCGCCTCTATGCTTGGAGGCGGTCTTGGGGTGGGTGCCGAAGTCGGTGGTAGTGTAACCAGCAAGATCGTCAGTGGTGTCTCCAAGGGTATTCTGGATGGTGCAGCGGGAATGACCAAGTTTGGGGTAGACCGTGGCTCTGCAGAGATATCTCGTGATGCTAAAGATAAGAGTGCCGATGTTCAGCTGCAAAATAAAGTGATTGAGACCCTTGAAAAACAGATTGGTCAGACAGGTCAGCGTCTAAATGAGATGCAGGGGCAACTCTCCTCCATTAATGATCAGCTGCGACAGTCCGTTGGGCAATTAAACTATAGCCTGGCGCAACAATAATTAGGCTGAGGGGCATTATGCCCCTCAAGAGGACTTGGTCATGATTACTCAAAACGATCCCCTGACTCGCTATCTAAAAAGCAATGGCTACACTCCACAACCTCACCGTTATTATGGAAGTGACTTTATTAGTGGGATGCAGGTCCAACTCAATGATCTCGATCTGATTTATAGCGTAGAAGACGATACTTTAGTGATTAGTCAAATCACAGCCATGGGGCAATCAGATGGTCTTGCTGGAGCGGTACAGAACCTTTTTAAGCTTATCCATACGATCGAAAAATTAGATCTTGGATTAACAAAAGTCAGAGGCATGGTCCTTGATGACTTAGGAGATTATCAGGAACAGAAAAAACTAAGAAGATTACAGGAGGCATATCTAGCGCAAGGTGCTTATTATGAAGAGGTGAATGGGAAAAAAATAATAATATATCAATTGAAGGATAGTAACACCTCAGGGGTAAATCAAGACACCTATATTACTTGAGAATTAAGGGGTTAGCATGGGTTTTATAAATCCAATAGTGATAAAAGAGCATAGTGTTAGAAACATAAAAGAGATGGTTCATGCATCACTTAAAGAGTTAGGGTGCTCAGAAGATAAATTATCATACTTTGATGGTTTCTCGACTATAAGTATTAATATAGAAAATCTTCCAGCTATCAATATTTCCATTTCAAATGAGAGGCTTTGGATATGGAGTTTATTAAGTGACTTAGATAGCGAGTGTGTAATGAATAATTGTGCGAAAATAGTGTTCCTTTTGCAGGAAAAAATACCCTATGTTGAAACTGGTCAATTAGTCTTAGGTTACGGAGAAAATGGATTTGAGTTAAAGGCACTCGTTGATCCATCATGCTTAGAAAACAAATGTAACCTTATAAGTGTATTAGAAAGTTTTTTTTATTGTCTTGATGGGCTTGTAAGAGATGTGTTGCATCGTTAATTGAGATAATTAGATATCAATATTAATCAAAAATATTTTTTCGGTATGTAGAATATTATGGATAACGTAACATCAAATAAACAATTTCAGGTTCAACAGTCAATCCCCTGTCAGTCTCAAGCTACGACTGTGCAAGAACCTCAAATAGGTGAATCAATTGATAAGGTGAGCAATAGTCATCTGAATCCATCTTCGTCATCTCACCCTATTGAAAAAAAAGGAGTTATATACGCTCCATTTGTAAGTGATGACATAGTTGAACAATGCTTAGGAAAAAATTTGAGTAGATACGCAAGTGGTAAACCACTTCGTCCTGTAATCGTTGGTTCTGATGCGGAAAAGCTATTATTTGAACAGATTAGAAATAATAAGTTGACTGAATATAAAAGAGAATCCACCGAAGGTGCAAGACTGATAAGTCAGGGTACGTCAAATTGTTCGCAATATCAATACAGAGTATTGATCGGGGATCAACTACTAAGCCGTCAAGATCCTAGCTTAGTTGCAATCCACACCACTAATGGAACTTTGGATGTTTTTAAGGAAAAAATAGGAAAAGATTTTTTAGATAAAATGCTAGAAGGTGATAGGAAAAATCAATTATTCTATGATGTGTTATCAAAGATTGAGGTAAAGAGCAACTCAAATAATGCTGAACTATCGAGACTAGATCCTGATTCATCAAAAATATATATTACAGGCCATGGTGCCTCCGGTGTTGATATTCTTGCTGCAGATGAAAAATGTTCTCAAGGAATGGTATCATCGAAGGATGTTGCTAAGCAGTTTAAAAGTGGCGGGCTAAGTGATAGGTTTGTAGATTTTAGGGTGACAGCTTGTCATAGTGCTGAGTCAAGAGATGTTAAAAGTTTTCAGCCAGATGAAATGGATGATGCATCAAAGACAGAGTTCTCTAGCCCGAACTGGCTTTCCCGGACATTTTTGAATAGAAAGCCAGAAGTAATTAGAGAGCCTTTTGCTCAATCACTTAGTAAAGCGCTTGCTAGCGAAGGTTTTTCTGGTGCTCAAGTAACTGGATATCATGGCAAAGGGATGACCTTAAGAGAAGAACATCAAATGAGAGGTATTAATAGCTCAATCTCAGAGGTTAGATCATCATCAGCAAAGAGAGAGTTTAAATCATAATATCTAAATGTAGCATATGTTATACGGATGATTACAAGAATGATAATTACTTGATGATTCATAAACTAGCTAATTTTAAGTAGATATAGAGAGAATACTCTATACATAATGGCAGGATGAATACTTAATAATATTCGAAATGGATATTGATAGGTATTTTGAATTAGCTATTAAGATATTTATTTTTATCCTTATAAGGAACTATATTTAAATGCTCGTGATATGAATTGTTGTTTTATTGCGTTAGCATCTATATAAAAAGTAAACTCATCTGTATTTTTAATTTCTGGAAATACTTAGTTTAATATGCAACTTAGGATGTACCATGCCAATACAGAATAATTTCTCTCAACTACAACAGCTATATGCGCGTGTGTCAAATGAACCTCTGACTGATAAGAAAGATAAATTAAATCTTAAGCAGGAACGGGCTAGTGTACAGGAAGCCTTTATAAAAGCATATTTTGATGGAGATGGCTCAAAAGCTGGAGATCAGAAAATTAAAAATAAGATTAACAGTTTTAAATCCGATTCTAAGTCAATTTTAGATGCTATCGAATCTGGGCAAAGGAAAGTAGATAAAAAAGTTTTATCTGAATTACAGGCCAAAGCTTTAAAGCATATGCCCGGCCCTGAAATGCTTAGAAAGCCTTATGAGAAATCAACGGATGATGTTGTGCATTCCAGGTATTGTAGTCAACCTATTCGAGAGGGATATGGGTTAGTTCATATATCTAATAAAGTTGGCTCCAAGCATGCTGATATGTTTATTGAAACTTCGAGTAAACAGCAAGATGGAAATTGGAATCGCCATAGCTTAATACATTCAACATTCGGCATCGCTTTTCCAACAGGAAATCCCACAGATTTTAATCCGACAACAGAGTTTTTTAAAAATCAGACCAGAACAGCACAGTTAGACGTAAAAGAGTCTATTTTCAATGCAGACACAGGTGATTTCTGTAATGTTCAGGGCTCAGTAACTGAAGCTGTAACTTATGCAGATCGGCAGCTACTCAGTGGTAATGATTTCATTACAATTGAACTTCCTATTGCCGAAATAAGCAAGATGACTGATTATTTAATGGGAGATAAGCATATAAAGGATACTAAAGCTGGACTTCCAATATACCAGATGCTTGAGGGGGAAAGTACTAGAAGTGAATTAGAGGCCTTACGAGATAGCTCGGATATAGAGTTGAATAATATAGAGAAATTAGTAAGCCCGAGTTTAGAAAAATTATCAGAAGGAATTAACAACTGTAAAACTATAAGTGATATTAAAGAATTAAAAAAAGAATTAGATGAGATTAATCTAAAAATTGAAGGGATGAAAGGTAACTCAGAGGTAATTGCACGTCTTGTTAATGCTATTAATAATATAAAAAGACACATTGTATCTTTAACTAAGCCGACGGACTTCCAAAAGCTTATGGATTTATTGAAATCAGAAGTTGATTGTTCAAATAAAGAAATAGAACCAATGAAGTATTATTTTAGAGCTTTAAGGGAGCAAGCAGATAACAAAATTTCTAAAATTGATTTCAAGAATACCATGGATCAATATATACAGCATGCTTCAGAACTAGCATCATACTTTCCATCTTGTATGAAGTCAGACTCTGAATCCGATGGGTTTATCTTTGTTGAAAAGTCAGATATAACAACTGAAAGATTATTTATAGATGGTAAGTCGTGTATTCCTGAAGAAGCATTAAAAAATATGGAGATTAAAGAAAAGGCAGAGAAGCTTGAAAAGATTAGATTAGAGCTTTTTAGATTAAATGTCTCAAAAATGGATGGTTATATAGGGAAAACTGATGACCAAGAACGGTTCACTAAAAAAAGAAGTCGTGTAATTGAACGCAATGCTAATAATGTTAGAGGTGATATTAAGGGTATTTCAACTGAGAGAGTGAATGGTGAGTGGCGCGCGGCTTCGGTAAACTGTGCTGGATTATGCTTGCGTATGCTGCAAAAGTTCTCCGATATAAAAATGCAGGGTGCAAATATGTTTTTGATCGGAGCATCGTCACCACAAAACCTGGCTCAGGGGGCTTCTCCGGTTGGTTTCAAAAGAGTTGTTGACTCTGGAAACCGGGCGTATCAGGAGATGCCAACTGGAGTTTCTGAAAGATCTCGATTTTTTCAAAAAGCATAAGGAATAGTTCATGGATATTAGTATTGAGGCGAATCAAAATATTGATCTGATTAACCGGGTGTTTGGTGAAATGGCCTCACAATCGACCCAAGTTGGCAGCATTTTGGTCAATGAAACACTAATCAGCACTCTTGTAACTGATGATGCATGTTTTTTGGTCTGCTCCATTGATACAATTGATATTAGTGAGAAAGATGTTTTATTACATTGCCTGGATATAAATTCAACACTTGCATTTGAATCCAGAGGATCTATCTGCTTTGACTCAGAATCCAAAACTCTTCACTATGTGAGTAAAATTGATATGGATTCACCCCAAATGCATGGTAATGACTTTGAAAGTAAAGTTAATCTATTCAAAGAAACCCATTCCTGGATCTGTGATGTTATTGCCCTAGGTCAAGTTAAACTATCTATTTAGTCCCTTCTTCTTAGCTGCCAGGCCATTCAAATGGAAGGCAGCTAAAATGGTTTTATGTAAGGGAGATAAAGATATTGAGGGGATCACAGACTTACTTGAGATACCTCTTTTACTATTTGATTTTGCCTTCCTAGCCCCTCTATCTCAAAGCTCACTTCATCTCCAGGTTTAAGGTATTTATCACCCCAGCTTTTAGCATTCCCAGGGCCCGATCCCACGGCGATCATATCTCCCGGATTGAGGGTCATGAACTGACTCAGCAGGCTGATGCACTCGGCCACCCCGAACAGGTAATCTGAAGTGTTTAGAGACTGGCGGACTTCACCATTGACCCTGAGCTCCATCTTAAGGTTACCCGGATTTTCGATCTCATCGGCGGTTACCAGGTATGGACCGATGGGGGCGAAGCCATCGAAACATTTGGCGATGCTGGTTTGCCCGCCAACTTCAACACCACCGTTTTTATACTGCCAGTAGCGATCGGAGAGATCGTTAAAGCAGCAGTAACCAAAGAGGTGCTCCATCGCCTGCTTGTGTGGAATGTTTTTTCCCTCCTTTCCAATCACGATCGCAAGCTCTCCCTCCCAATCCAGCTGTTGGTTCATTTGGGTGTAGGGGATGGGATCAAAGGCGCCACTCAGGGCCGACTGGGGTTTAAAGAAGAAGATGGGTTCATCAATGGTGATCCCCATCTCCTTGTTATGACTCCTTGAGTTGGCGCCCACACAGATAAACTTACCCGGATCCATTGTACTGGGAGCAATACGCAGGCTTTGCCAATCATGGATAGCTGGCAAGGTTGCCAGATCCATTCCCAGGAGCTCAGGTAGCTGGCGTTGCAGATTACAGATGTTGTGATCCCTGATAATGCCGCTCAGATCATAATGGGCCCCATCAGGAGCTACACACCCCATTTTTTCCTGCCCTTTGGGGCCATAGCGAAATAGCTTCATAGTTTTCTCCTTATCGAACACGATTGTATTTTGAACACTCATTCATCCTAAGGGCTGGGCATGCTTAATAAAATGAGCAATAATCGAAATCTCTTTTCTAATTATTAGAAAGCTATGCGATCGATTGAATCCTTGCGCTGCTTTTTAGCCGTGGTTGATGAGGGGAGCTTTTCCGGGGCGGCCCGGCGGCTTAATCTTGCGGTCTCCTCAGTATCTCGTTATGTGCAGCTATTGGAGCAGGAGCTGAAGGCTCCGCTACTAACACGACATACCCGCACTCTGAGTCTCACCGAGACCGGACGACTGGTCTATGAGCAGGGACAGGATATCTGTTCACGCATCGATGGGCTGGGAGAACAGGTGGCAAGGCGTACACAGGAGGTGAGGGGCTGGTTCGGATCACGGCGCCCCTATGGTTTGGCTCCCACCGTATTGCCCCGCGGTTACCCGAGCTCAAACACAAGTGGCCTGAGTTATCCCTGCAGCTCGATTACAATATTGAGGCGGTCGATCCCTACCTCGAGGAATATGATCTCTATGTGCAGATCACTGACCCTAAGGATTCATCCCTGGTTGCACGGCCACTTGAATCGGTCGAGTATTGGCTCTGTGCCAGCAACGGCTATATTGAGAAGTTCGGAACTCCTTTACTGCCAGATGAGCTTTCGTCACATCAGCTTCTCAAGCAGAGTGCTCCTAAGGGGTATAGCGGCTGGCACTTTTTTGATGCGGATGACCAGTGTCAGCACATCGATACCTCCAGGGGTTGGCTCAGTAGTAACACCTCGATCTCACTACAGCAGGCAGCCCTGAACGGTGCTGGTATTGTGATGCTATCCCGTGAGCTGCTCGAAAGGCATGTCCAACTAGGGCAGATGCAGCGTTTATTTCAGGATTACCGCTGCGCTCCCTATCATCAGGGGGCATCTCTTTTTCTGGTGTACGCCAAAGGAAAAACTCAGGAGCCAAGAGTGCGAGTCGTGGTGGAGCAACTGATCAAACATCTGGGTGAGTAAGCGCTGAACTGCCGTCCGTTAGAACTCAGGGCACTCTTTGCGGGGCTCCCGAACAGCCAGTTGTGAGGCTGTTCGGGTAGAGTGGAGGTGGTCAGTTTTACCTTGGCTGTGCAAACACGGTGACAGTGGTTCCCTCAATGGGGGCGGTACCAGATAATCCCGATTGCTGAGCCTGACCGTTGGCATTGGCAATCTCGGTCCAGCTTCCAGGGGGCAACTCAATAGAGCGGTTACTGCCGCTATTGTAGACCACAAACAGGTTACTTTGGTCTGACGGAGATGTGATTGTGCCTGTGATTACCTGCCCGCCATAGCTATCGGGACGAGATACATTGAGGTACTGAGCGATCTGCTGATTACTGTTCATCCTAAGGCCAGGATGAGAGCGGCGCAGCTCAATTAAGGTCTTGAAGTAGTTGAAGGTGCTGGCGTTGAGCGCCTTATCTTTCCAGCGGATCGCATTGAAGCTATCCGGGGCATTATAAGTGTTGTGAGTTCCTCCATATTGCCCATAGTTCCAGGCTGAGGCGTTCCACTGCTCTCCCAGCTTGGTTTTACTGCGCAGGAACTCATCCCCGGCGTGGATAAAGGGGATCCCCTGGCTGGTGAGTACCATTCCCATCCCGAAGTTGACCACCCGCTTGGCGTAGCCCAGATCGGCGGGAGGGGTTAACGAGAGCACCTGATGGTGCTTATTTTGCTGCACATTTGATGACAGGCTGAGGTAGACCTTATCCCACAGGCCAAAGTTGTCGTGTGCCGAGATGTAGTTGATGCTCTGTTCCGGATCGGCGGCGAAGTTTCGAAACCAGGTGCTGTTGCGGCTATCGTTGGGGTTATAGGCTGAACCTCGAAAACCATCATAGATAGGCCAGCCGGGCTCTGAGGCGTTGAGCTGATTGAACATGTAAGCCTTGCGTGTATCATCGTTAGAGCCTTTTAGCGCCTCACGGTAGGCCCCATTAAATACCCCAACATGGGCATCCGCCAGTTGATGGGTAGTGCCATAGCGTACTCGCTGAGCTTCCTTCTCATCATAGGCATAGCCGTTCCAGGGCTCTCCATAGAGCAGCAGCTTGCGCTCCGGGAATTTAGCGTTCAGGTAGTGCCCCCACTTGGCAACCTGATTGGTGGAGAAAATACCGATGAGGTCAAAGCGAAATCCATCGATCCCATACTCTTCAACCCAGTACTGCAGCGAGTCCTGGATCATCCGGCTCACCATGGGAACATCCGCATCTATAGAGTTGCCGGTTCCGGAAAGATCGGTCGGGGTATAGTAACTGGGGCTGATGTTTTCAAACATGCTCTTGCTAAAGGTGTGGTTGTAAACCACATCCATGATCACCCGGATCCCTGCTTTGTGAAATTCGTTGACCATGGTCTTAAATTCACGGGCCCGGGCTTCATAATCCGTGGGTACTTTTGAGTAGCGATCTTCGGGAACATTAAAGTTTCTGGGATCGTATCCCCAGTTATAGCAGGGATCAGAATCAGGCAGGCCATCACAGGTGGCAAAATCAAATACCGGGAGGAGCTGAACATGGGTGACTCCCAGCTCTTTGAGGTGATCCAGGCCGGTTTTTACTCCCTGGTAGCGGGTCCCCTGTTCCACCATCCCCATGAATTTCCCACGGTTGTTCGCACTGACTCCGGAGCTTGGGTCAATGGTAAAATCCCGAACATGGGCCTCATAGATGATGGCATCTTCGCGTTTTGTAAGGGCTGGTCGTGGAGCCCAGCCCCCTTCGGGTTCGGTGCGGGACATATCCATCACAATATTGACTGCTCGATCACCACTGCCGGGTTTAGCCATCTTGCCGTAGGGATCACGAACCTCTATCCCGTTGACCAGGAAGGTGTATTCCGACAGTGCAGCAAGATTAGAAACCTGGGTTTGATAGATATCCTGGTAGCCGTTAAAGTCAGCCACCTTGTGCATGGGGTACTCTTTGCCATTGACCCGTACCTGCACATCCGCATAATCGGGAGACCAGAGTGAAAAGGTGGTTTTGTCTTTGGTGTAAACGGCACCAAGGGTTTGAACTGCATCTTGCTGGCAGTGTACAACCTCGGTGGCCTTGATGGTATGGGCGGCGCTGTTAAAATCGATCAGGTAACTCTTATAGGGGTTACCTGGTAGTCACTGCCTGGATAGCTTTCACTCCAGTCGCCGAATCGGTCAATTTTAAAGCGAGGCGCTCCCCCGGCATCACCGTTTTGAAAGCTTTGGCATGTCTGATACTCATCAGCTGAAACTTTTTGGAGTGGGGTACTACTCCATTGATTAGCCGTTCCTCTGAAATGCCAGTCAGTCATTGCCGGAGAACAGAGAAACAAAACTCCCAGAAGAGGGAGAGGCGATATTTTCATTGATTGTTTTCCTTGCATAGTTTTTATGAGATAGTCATTTCATACCTGATGACGTGGCTATCCAGCTAAAATCCGGCAGACTAATTTAAAGCGAATACATTAATCCCCAGACTTTCCCCATAAACAAGCTATAAGCAGCTTCACAATAGCAACTGCTTTTATTTAATCCCTTATTAATCTCCACTAGAGTCGTGACTAATTAAAGCTCTTCTTCAAACCATGGTTTGGATTTACAACCTAAGGTATTGCAATATTAAAAGTCAACTCATTTGTATCATCTCCCTGCTGTGTTGAGCTTTATCTTTCAGAGAGTGGTAAATCTTTATAATCTATAAGTGTGATCGGGATCTCAATAAGATTGTAATTAAATCGAAGTAATTGGTTGAGATTGAAATTATGCGTTGCGAATTAAGTCTGATGGCCTCGATAAATAGTGTGATATGGCTCAAGGATTCGGTGTAAAAACTATAAATCGATTGAAATTCGATCGTCTTGTATGGGAATGTTAAGCGGTTAACTTGGTGTGGCCGAATCTGAGTTTGATATAGAGAAGCTTTACTGAACATGCACACAGTGGTGGTGGCTGATAATGTTTAAGATGCAACGTAATTTGAGTAATACGTTCTTTATTTTGCTGAGCATGCCGGCAACGGCGATGGGTTTTGCCTTGTCGGTACAGATATCTGCGTTAAGCTGGATTCTGACGACTCAATATGGACTGGATATTCATCAGGTTGGCCTAGTGTGGGCCGCAGGTCCGATCGCCGGTATTCTGGGGCAGGTGATCGTTGGGATCATCAGTGATAATGTCTGGTTTTGGAACGGCCGCCGTCGTCCCTTTATTATCATCGGCGGGGTGCTTGCCTCTATGATGTTATTGGCTTTGCCCAATATCGACGTGGTCTCATCCTCCCTTGGGATCACCGGGCTAATGGGGATAGCCATTGCCATCGCCCTGACCCTGGATCTGTCTATTAACGTCAGTTTTAACCCGACTCGGGCCATCATTGCCGATGTGACTCCGGAAGGAGAGAAAAGAACCAAGGGTTATACCTGGATGCAGACCGTATCCGGTACCTTTGGTGTACTGGCTTATGCTATCGGAGCCATCTGGGGAAATCATGCCCTCATCTATTTTGGTGCCGGTTTAGTACTGGTGCTGTCAATTCTTCCGGCCCTGTTTGTCAAAGAGCCAAGAGATCTGGCAACAGAGAAGCCTGAGCCTGAAGCTGTCAAAAAAGATCACGCATCATTCAAAACAATTCTTTTAAATATCAAGCCATTGTGGGGATTTATTCTTTACGATATCTATGCGATTGGCTTGCACCTGTCGGGGATCAAGACGGATCACTACTGGGCTGAGCTGATCGCCCTGGTGCTCATCATCTATTTTGTGGCTCGAACCCTGTTTGCCAGTGAAAAGAATAAGAGCCCGGTCGAGGCAGGGATCATCGGCTTTCGTAAGGTACTCGCAGCCCACTCCTTTAGCTGGATCGGTGTGCAGACCATGTTTGTATTCATCATCGCATTTCTTCAGGACAAGATGCCGGGAGCTGGAAGTGAAGAGCTGGGGCGTATTATCGCGATAAGCTTCCTGATCCTGAGCGCTGTCGCGGCGGTTCTTCCGGCTCTGATCCTGGAGCCTTTGGCAAATCGGGTGGGCCGGGCCAGGGTACATACCTTCTGTATTGCAAGCATGGCGGTTGGTTATCTGCTGGTGAGTCTGTTTGGTAGTCATCTCTATGTCTTATATGCCCTGATGGCAGTACTCGGCATTGGTTGGTCCGCAATTATCAGCCTGCCATTTGCCATCATGTCTGAGAAGGTCGAGCAGTCGCGGATGGGGCTCTATATGGGACTGTTTAACCTGTCGGTGGTTCTTCCTCAACTACTGGTAAGCCTGGGGATTGGCCTGTTCATAAGCCGGGTTGCCGATAAGGGTGTGGTTTTTCAGATAAGTGCCGCGGCCTTGGCTGTTTCAGCGCTGGCCTGGACCCTGGTTTCAGATAAAAAGTCTGTAGCTCAGACCTTGGCTGTCAAACAAGATAAGGCTATAAATTCCTCTGGGATGGCTGGGGAGCAATAATAACAGGCTGGCCCATCTCTATTTATTTAAGTGGTGGGCTTTGACGGATGGTTTGTAACGTTTCTTATTACAACTTTAATCTATAGGTTTTTGATTTATTAAGGAGAGCAGATTATAGGTTGTTTGTTTCTTAATAATAAAAATAAGCTCGGCGTATATTCTGTTCGACCAGGATGGTAGTCGATTAGCCTGTCTGAGCGATACAAATAATGCCCTTATAAAGGAACTATTCTCGACTCAAAAGAGAGGAGAGGGGGCACTTATGTCAAATCAAAGGATGTTACCGGGAAGTCAATTCTAATCATTTGAGATAGTTAGTGTCTTTTAATAAGGATTTGAAATGAATAAAAAATATTTATCATGCATGATCTCTGCTGCCCTAATGACATTTTCGACGGCTGCTTTAAGTCAGGAGCCTGCTGCGCCAGATTATCAGGCACAGTTACAACAAATAAAAAATGATATGGCACTGATGCAGAAAAACTATCAGCAGCAGATAGATAAGATCAGCCAACAGATCAAAGAGTCTGAGCAGAAGAAGGCGGCTCAAAGCACTCCCCAGCCAGCTAAAGCAGCTGCAAGTTCAGATTCTCAGGTGCTTGATACCCTCAAGCATTTTGCCTATGGGGGTTACTTCCGCTCAGGTTACGGGGTGAACCAGTATGGGAATAGCATGTCGGCCTTCCAAAACCCGGATGCCCCAACCAAGTATCGTCTGGGAAATGAGCCGGATACCTATGGGGAGCTGGTTCTGGGTTATAACAGCCTCACCAAGCCTGAAACCGGAAAGCCCGACTGGAAAGCCAGGGTGCGCCTTGCCTATGCCTATACTCCGACCTCTTCGGTGCAGCATAAAGAGGACACCAGCAACCTGTGGATCGCCGAAGCCTATGTGTCGGCAGATAATGTGCTGACCGGTGATCCCGGAGCCTCTTTCTGGGGAGGTCAGCGTTTCTATCGTCTGGATCAGTCCCAGATCAACGATTTCTACTTCCTGGATATGAGTGGTGTGGGTGCCGGGGTTGAGAACATTAAGCTCGGGGACTTTGGTAACCTGGATGTGGCCTTTATTGGGGGACCGGATATTCCGGCCGATGCGACCAGTGAGTATCTGGGGACCGATCACGGTAATCTCTCCAAGAGTAACCTTGATTTCAAAATCAATGACATCAAGATGGGGGACACCCACAGTACCCTGTGGATGAACCTCTCCTATGCGCCAGGGGGCTCGGCAACCTCTTATAACACAAATACCGGAGCTTCCGGAACCTATGAGACTCAGGCTGCCAGTGGCTTTGGTGTTGGCCTGATCAACTATAAGGACGATTTCTTCGGTGGCAAAAATACCTTCGCACTCCTGTATGGCCAGGGGTCATCGGCAAACTTTAAGGCGGGCACCGATCAGTTAACTCTGAGTACAGGGACTAATCTTCAGAACTATGATCTCGGTAAGGCTTATGCAGTCCGAGCCCTCAACTTCTTT
Source organism: Dongshaea marina (assembly GCF_003072645.1). NCBI lineage: Bacteria > Pseudomonadati > Pseudomonadota > Gammaproteobacteria > Aeromonadales > Aeromonadaceae > Dongshaea > Dongshaea marina. The sequence goes on along the minus strand of NZ_CP028897.1, from coordinate 3,765,688 downwards.
ACTGTACCGCTCAGTAAGCAGTGGACCCTGACCACGGTCGGTATCTATCAGCATGATCGCAATGGCAATATCAGCCAGGGGCAGGGACATACCCGGGACTGGTTCTCTTTTGGCGTTCGCCCAACCTATATGTTTAACCCAACTTATGGTTTGTCGTTTGAAGCAGGGGCGGATTATGTCAACACGGATCAGAACCTGAGTCAGGCCGATAAGCGCAGTGGAACCCTGGGTAAACTGACGGTTATGCCATTTATTCAGCTGGGAACCAATACCCAGCTTCGCACCTACCTGACCTATGCGATGTGGTCTGATGCCTATAAGAGCCCTTCTCCTGTGACCGGAGGGGGAGACGCTTATGGTGATGATAACTCGGGCTTGAATGCCGGGGTACAGATCACCTCCTCCTGGTAATCTGTTGCAACTTATGGATGAGCCTGCCGCGAAACGGCAGGCTTTTTAGTAAAAGCGTGGAGGATTTGATCTGGCTCAATTAAGGCTGGAGCCCTGTGCTGTCCAGCCCTTTGGATGCGGGGTATAATGCTAAGAATTGACGAGAAAAAGCTTCATCTGAATATTAAGCTCTGTTGATGTCTCACATTTAGAAACGCCAACAGAGCCTGTAATTGAGCACACTCCGGGGGAGAATATGGAACTGCAATCACTGGCGAGCGATAAACTGGAATTGATCCTGGGGATGGTCGAAAGTCTTCCTGCAGAAGATCGGTTTGAACGCTTGCTGGCCCAGGTACGGGAGACCATTCCCTGCGATGCAGCAGCCCTGCTGCGTTATCAGGATGGTATATTCTACCCCTTGGCGATTGCGGGCCTGGTCCCACAAACTCTTGAGAAGTGCTTCGCGGTAACCGAGCACCCGCGGTTGGCCATCATCGCCGAAAATGAATCGCCGACCCGCTTTGATGCCAGCTCATCCTTGCCGGACCCCTACGACAAGCTGGTGGCTGGCTTTGATAATCTACCCAATATCCATGATTGCATGGGGATCCCGCTTCGCAAAGAGGGCAAGCTGTTGGGAGCCCTGACCATGGATTCGATCACCGCAGGTTGTTTCGATTCGGTGGCCGATACCCAGCTTGAATCGGTCAGTGAGGTTGGAGCGGCAGCGCTGCATCTGGCGCTGCACATGAGTGAGCTGGAGCAAAAGGCCAGTGAGTGTGCCGATGACCTGTGGAAGCAGTTCAACAAGCTCTCGTTACGCGATGCGACCGATGCTTTTCAACGGCGCTTACTGACCCTGGCGCTGGAAGACGCCGGGGGACCTGGTCTGTTGCCGCTGGTCGCTTAGGAGTGGATCCCGGAAACCTGCATCGCTTAGCCAAGCGGTTGGGGATGAAATAACTGCATCTGATTTTAAGGGAGTCAGCCCCGTGAGTTGGGGGATTACCAGATCAGCGCTTATTTGAGGACACTGGCTTTATATGCACCAGTGTATCTAACCTGTATTTTTTTGATAGATGCTTCCCGGTGAACTCAGTAGCCTTGCAAACCAAAGCGGGCTGACTCGGAACGTTTCGTTACCCGGGCCAGGCTTTCGGACAGGTCTTCAAATAGGTTACAAGATGATTATTTCAAGCCCCATGGATTATAGGGAAGCGGCCCATCGCCGTCTCCCTGGTTTTTTGTTTGATTACATTGATGGTGGTGCTGGCACTGAAGGCACGATGAACAATAACGTACGCAGTTTGCAAGATGTCTTCCTGCGTCAGCGAGTGCTTGCCAGTGTTGGTGTACCCTCCTTGGAGTGCGAGATTCTCGGGAGTCGATGGGGATTGCCCATAGCTCTTGGTCCAGTCGGAGCAACGGGTATGTATGCCCGCCGTGGAGAAGTTCAAGCGGCACGTGCCGCTGCAGAAAAGAAAATCCCATACACCTTATCCACCGTGTCTGTCTGCTCGATTGAAGAAGTTGCTAAGGGAGCCGGCGGTGAGCAATGGTCGCAACTTTATGTCATCAAAGATCGCGGTTATATGCGAAATTCCCTCGAGCGAGCTTGGAACGCAGGGATGCGTACCCTTGTTTTTACCGTTGATATGCCCATTCCCGGATCGCGTTACCGTGATCGACATTCCGGTATGTCTGGCCCCTGGGCAACAATGCGTCAATATTTGCAAGCTTTAAGCCATCCGAGCTGGGCCCTTGATGTTGGATTAATGGGCCGACCGTTATCCTTCGGTAATATCGAAGCCTATACCGGCCATAGAATGAGTATGGATGACTACATGGGTTTTCTTGGGGCCAACTTTGATCCTTCGATTGGCTGGTCTGATCTGCAATGGATTCGCGATGAGTGGAAAGGTCAATTAATTTTAAAGGGCTTATTGGACGTGGAAGATGCCCGTGAAGCGGTTCGGTTTGGCGCCGATGGCATCATAGTATCTAACCATGGGGGACGACAGCTTGATGGTGCGATCTCTACGGCTATGGCTCTGCCTGCTATCGCGGATGCTGTTGGTGATGAATTGACCATATTGTCGGACTCAGGCATCCGGTCTGGCCTTGATGTTGTACGCATGTTGGCCCTGGGAGCCAAGGGAGTGCTGCTAGGGCGTGCTTATATATATGCTTTGGCGGCAGGAGGTCAGGCCGCAGTATCTAATCTGTTAGAGCTATTTGCGGCAGATATGGTCGTGGCGATGACAATGTCTGGAGTTAAATCACCGAGCGAGATCAGTCGCGCCAACCTGGATCTGATTGAGCGAGAGTTCTCAGGTGAATAGGTTCATAACAGCTATTGGTTCCTTTCTATCAGATTGCAGCTGTTGAACTTAAGGCTCAAGCCCAAGATGTAAGACTACAACATTGGGTTGAGCCTGCTTCTGGTCACTGAATGAGTGGCTATGGCGAAGGCGAACTCCGGAGATCCATCATTACCAATGATCCATGCATCTGCACCGGTCACTTATGGATACCAGAAACTCCGGGATTTAGCCTTTATAGCAGGCCATGATCTCGGCTTCGGCGGCCTGCCTGTCTGCCCAGCCCTCGACCTTGACCCACTTGCCTTTTTCCAGCTCTTTATAGCGCTCAAAGAAATGGCTGATCTGTGACTTGAGGAGCTCTGGCAGATCCTGGATATCCTGAATATGGCTATACAGCTGGGTCAGCTTGTCGTGAGGCACTGCGATGATCTTGGCGTCCTCTCCCGACTCATCCGTCATCTTCAACATTCCAATCGGGCGAGCGCGAATGACCGACCCCGGTTGCAGGGGTAGGGGGTCGGAACCAGCACATCGACGGCATCCCCATCGGGTGAGAGGGTCTGGTTGATGTAACCATAGTTACAAGGGTAAAACATAGGGGTCGCCATGAAGCGATCAACCACCAGGGCACCGCTGTCTTTATCGACCTCATATTTGATAGGATCCGCATTTTGCGGAATTTCGATGATAACATTGATGTCTTCGGGAAGTTTTTGTCCGGCCGGAACCTGATTCAAGCTCATGATCTCTCCTTGTCAGATGCTATTGTGTTTCGTGTCGATGCCTGACTCCCGAGCGAATTGGCGGATGGTGTCTTTGCGGCACGACGAGGAGTCATTATACTCCGCTTTTTGTAGCAAAACAGGGCAGCGGTTTCACCCGGGGTTAAGGTTTTAGGAACAATTATGCGTATTCATATACTTGGAATTTGTGGCACTTTCATGGGGGGCGTTGCGGTACTGGCAAGGCAGCTGGGTCACCAGGTGACGGGATGTGATGCCAATGTTTATCCGCCCATGAGCACCTTTCTCGCGCAGCAGGGGATCGGGATCATCGAAGGGTTTGATCCGGCGCAGCTGGATGATGGACCAGAGCTGGTGATCATCGGCAATGCGATGAGTCGTGGGAACCCATGTGTGGAGGCGGTCCTCAACCGCAACCTGCCCTATTGCTCAGGTCCCGAGTGGCTCTCCACCAATGTGCTTCAGCAGCGCTGGGTGCTGGGAGTGGCTGGCACCCATGGCAAAACTACCACAGCAACCATGCTCACCTGGATCCTTAAGTTTGCCGGTATGGCGCCCGGATTTTTGATTGGCGGTGTATCCGAGCAACTGGAGAGCTCGGCTGAGCTTGGCCAGACCCCATTTTTGTGATAGAGGCCGACGAATACGACAGTGCCTTTTTTGATAAGCGTTCTAAGTTTGTCCACTACCACCCCCGTACCCTGGTCCTGAATAATCTTGAGTTTGATCATGCGGATATCTTTGATGATCTTGGGGCGATTCAGCGCCAGTTTCATCATCTTATTCGCACAGTGCCCGGCCAGGGGCAGATCCTGTGCGCCGATGCCGACAGCGCGCTGCAAGAGGTCCTGGAGATGGGCTGCTGGACTCAGGTTGAGAAAGTCGATGGCGATAGTGCCCGCTGGCAGCTGACACTGGATCGTCCAGACGGCCGGGAGTTTTCTGTCTGGCTGGATGGTGAGAAGCTTGGAACCGTCTCCTGGGGAATACTCGGGCGACACAATGCCCATAACGCCTTGATGGCGATCGCCGCGGCGCGCCATGTGGGAGTGCTCCCTCAGCATGCAATAGAGGCATTGTGTGAGTTTCAGGCACCAAAGCGGCGGCTGGAACTGCGTGGTGAGCATAACAATATCTTGGTCTTTGATGATTTCGCTCACCATCCAACGGCGATTGCCGCGACCCTGGATGCGCTCAAATCTCCAGAGGGGAGAACGATTGCGGTGCTGGAGCCCCGCTCAAACACCATGCGCCAGGGCAGCCATAGAGATACGCTGGCTGGCTCTTTGGCTCAGGCCGATGAGGTCTATCTGTTTCAGCCCGATGGGATGAGCTGGGATCTGCAGCAGGAGGTAGCCAACCATCTATCCTGTGCCCGGGTATTTAATGATCACCAGCAACTGTTGCAGGCGGTGCTGGAGAATGCCCGTCCGGGGGATCGCATCGTGGTGATGAGCAATGGCGGTTTTGCCAATATGCCCGAGCGGATTGTCTTGGGGCTGGCCGGTTAGCAAGTGACATTTGGGGAGCGAATTTCTCCGGTGAGGGTGTTATAATCGCCGTTTCCCCCTTATTTGGTTCAGGTCAAAACCTGGAGAGTAAAATGAAGCATAAACTTGAGGTGATGATCCCTCAGTCCGAGATTGAGGCGCGTGTTGCTGAGCTGGGTCGTGAGATCCAGGAGCGTTACCAGGATACTGAAAACCTGGTAATGATCGGTCTGCTGCGTGGTTCATGTGTCTTTCTTTCCGATCTTTGTCGTCAGCTGGAGCTGCCGGTGACACTCGATTTTATGACGGTGTCCAGTTACGGAAACAGCATGGAAAGCTCTCGGGATGTTCGTGTCCTCAAGGATTTGGATGACGATATCAAGGGTAAGGATCTGCTGATCGTTGAAGATATTATCGATACCGGCTTTACCCTGGACAAGGTTCGGGAGATGTTACTGCTCCGTGAGCCAAAGTCTGTGACTATCACCACCCTGCTGGATAAGCCAAGCCGCCGTGAGACCCAAGTTCCGGTCGACTGGGTTGGTTTCACCATTCCGGATGAGTTCGTGGTGGGTTATGGCATCGACTATGCGCAAAAGTACCGCAACCTTCCCTATATCGGCAAGGTGATCCCTCTGGATTAAGCGCCGAGATGAGAGCGTAGCAAGAGCGGCTCTCAACCTTGGGGAAAGTTTGTGATGAAAGGGCCAGGCTCCGGGGAGTCTGGCCTTTCTCATTTGAGAGCCTGGTGCATCATTTCAGAGCACTTGACCACAGTTGCTTAACGAGGGCTTCACGGGTGCCTGAACCCGCAGAGGCACCGGCATCGAGCTTACAGGGAGGTATTTACTGGGCGGACTTAAGTGATATTCAGGCACCGATAGACCCAATTGAAACGATCTGCTAAATAGCTGATCCTATTACTGCTACATCTATTGATGTGTGCTGGCAGACAGGCTATGAATCCATCCATGGAAGCTCCACCGCGTCACCCATGACGCAGAGGGTCTGCTCATTCACAATTCAATAGCTGGCTCAAGTGATCTACTATTTGGAACAGTTATTTAGATTACAGCTCATCTTTAACTGGTCAGTGTTCAGCGAGATAATCGAATCCACTTCATTATTCACAATAGGATTAATAATACTCACTTAATATCTGTTGATATGTTGCAGAAGCTAATAGTTGACTAAGAGCTGTATTGATTTTATTCATATTATTAAGGCCAACAGCCTTGCTGCAAACCAGATATCTGTCATTTGTCTTTGGAGCATCACGGATGGTAAGGATCTTGACCTGATCTCTGATATTTTTATTGTGTTTCAGTATCCACCTTGCTTCAATTGGAGCCATCAATGTGTAATCGACCCGATTAATTGCCACCATCTTCGCCATGTGTGCCGTCCTTGTAACCTCTTCACCTTTGACGAAGTTTAAGATGTGCGATTTCACACTATATTCAGTCATCTTATCGTCGTACCATTTCCCATATGAAAAGCCATTATATACACCCATGGTGAGCCCGGAGGTGAACAGCGCCTTGATCCCCGGGGTTTGCGGCAGTCGGCTGGCCTTGTGAATATTGATCACAATGGCCATAGGTTTTTCCACCAGAAGGGGATGGCTGCTGTATAGATAGAGCTTCTCTCGTTTCGTTGTTTTATAAATACCGGGAACACACCCGTGCACCTCAGGAGAGAGTAGCTCTCTCATGATTCTTCGAAAGGGCCTGATCCTGAATTGATAATCGATGCCGGCGGACTTTAATGCCTGCTTGGTTATATCCACCAAAATACCAGATGCATCATTTTTTGAGATAAAGATCCGATATGGGACTCGATCGTAGTAATAAATCGCGATGGGTTCCTCGCCAGGCTGCGAGCCGATTTGTGCACCAGAGGCCGGGGTGATACACCCCAGCAAAGAGATGAACAGTATCCCCAACCGGAAAAACATGTTCAAAATTACATCTCAAGGTTGTTTTTCATATCACTATCCAAGCAGTTAACAAAGATGCTGTCCAGCAGGCGTCATCAATTCATTCATGAGGGGAGATCAGGTATCGCTGATACAGAATTATTGTCTGAGAATGAATCGTTAGCAGCTCAGGAAAGTAACAATTTTCTGGATTAACCGGGGCCAGCCCTGTTATGGATAGGATGATAGCCTTTTCTCCGATATGATCGGTGAGGCTGAGCTGAGTAGGGCGATGGCTTGGTGAGCTGGTTTTACATTTTTGAGGTGGTCATGGAGGTGGTATGGGGTTATCAGTGATGCTTCAGGGGACGGCATCCGATGTGGGTAAAAGTATCCTGTGTGCCGGATTGTGCCGGATATTTCATCAGGATGGCTACGCCTGTGCTCCCTTCAAGTCGCAGAATATGGCTCTTAATTCCGGGATCACCGCCCGGGGGAGGAGATGGGCCGGGCACAGCTCCTCCAGGCTGAGGCCGCAGGCATTGAGCCCGATGTGCGAATGAATCCGATTTTGCTTAAGCCGACCGGTCGCAGTGGTGCCCAGGTGGTATGGATGGGAAGGGTCGTCAGCCAGATGGAGCCTGCGAGTTATCACGAATTCAAGCCCAAGCTACAGCGGCAGATCCAGCAGGCGTATCAGGAGCTGGCCGGTGAGTTCGAGATCATGGTTCTGGAGGGGCGGGAAGTCCGGCCGAGATCAACCTGCGCGATCGCGATATTGTTAACATGGGAATGGCGAAGCTCGCCGATGCCCCTGTGTTGCTGGTGGCTGATATCGATCGTGGTGGTGTGTTTGCCAGTATCTATGGCACCCTGGCACTGCTGGAGCCGGGGCTTCGCCAGATTGAGGCGCTCACCAGTGTCCCTGTGCTTGGGGTGATCCCCTGGATGGAGCTGGCGCTTGATGATGAGGACGGGGTCGCTCTGCAAAGTAGAAAAAGCGCTGCATATCCGCACAAACTTTTGGATATCGCGGTGATCCAACTGCCACATATCTCCAACTTTACCGATTTTAACCCCCTGGAGGTACAGCCGGATGTTCGGTTACGTTACGTCAGCCACAGGGATGCGTTGGGGGAACCGGATCTGCTGATCCTGCCGGGCAGCAAAAATACCCTGGGGGATCTGAGTTACCTGTACGAGTGCGGTCTTGCTGAAGAGATCCTGGCATGCCACGGCCGGGGGACACCGATATTTGGGATCTGCGGGGGATTTCAGATGCTGGGGCGGCATATTATCGATGGGGTTGAATCCTCGGTATCCCGGATGGATGGGTTGGGATTACTTGACTGTGAAACCCGCTTTGCCAGTGAAAAAACCACGACCCGTGTCATCGGTACCCTGAGCCCTCAGCTGACGGGTCTTTTCAGCGGGTGCCGGGAGTTGGCGGTGATGGGTTATGAAATCCATATGGGCCAGACCCGTTGCGGGCCCGCAGCCCAAGCTTTTAGCTATTTAGAGCGGGGTAATGGTCAGGCGATAGAGGAGTGCGAGGGAGCTATCAACCCTCAGGGTACGGTTGCCGGAACCTATCTGCACGGGGTGTTTGATAATGATCTCATGACCCGGGCCCTGCTCAATGGGTTGCGCCAGCGCCGGGGAATGGAACCCCTGGATAAAGAGGGTTTCTGCTATCAGGAGTTTCGTCAGCAGCAGTTTGATCAACTGGCGGACTGTATGCGTCAGCACCTCAATATACCGAAAATTTATCAGTTGATGCGTGAGTATCAAAAGCCTTCTTAGATCTCTTCAGCTCCAGAGCCTGAATGATTGAAAAGTCCTCATGAAATTTTAATTTCCATATTTTTCGAAATACTGTAGCATACGGTGCAGTTATAAATAGATGGGTGACGAGAGATGAATGCGCTAGAGATATCTCAGTTGCGAAAAACTTATAGTAATGGTGTGGAGGCTCTCAAGGGGATCGATCTTACGGTCGCTGAGGGGGATTTCTTTGCACTGCTGGGGCCCAATGGTGCGGGAAAGTCCACCACGATCGGGATCATCAGCTCCCTGGTGAACAAGAGCTCGGGCACGGTCAAAGTCCATGGCTATGATATTGACCGGGATCTTGAGAAGGCCAAGAAGCAGATCGGGCTGGTTCCACAGGAGTTTAATTTCAACCAGTTTGAAAAGGTGCGGCAGATTGTGGTGAATCAGGCGGGTTATTACGGAGTACCCCGTCATGAGGCAAAAATACGCGCCGAGAAATACCTTAAACAGCTGGATCTGTGGGATAAACGGGATGAGCAGGCAAAATCCCTGTCCGGGGGAATGAAGCGGCGGCTGATGATCGCAAGAGCCCTGATGCATGAGCCACGCTTGTTGATCTTAGATGAGCCTACCGCAGGGTAGATATCGAGATCCGTCGCTCGATGTGGACCTTTTTGCAGGAGATCAACCGCTCCGGGATCACCATCATACTGACCACTCATTATCTGGAAGAGGCCGAGATGCTGTGCCGGAATATCGGGATCATCGATAAGGGAACCCTGGTAGAAAATACCAGCATGAAGCGGCTGCTGGCAAAGCTGAGTGCAGAAACCTTTCTGCTTGATCTGGGAAGTACCCCGCAAACCCCGATGCAGCTTGAAGGATATCCCTGGCAGATGGCCGATCCCAAGACCCTGATGGTCGAGGTTCGAAAAGAGCAGGGGCTGGGTCCTTTGTTTGCTCAGCTCAATCACCAGGGGGTTGAGGTGTTGAGCCTGCGTAACAAGAGTAATCGTCTCGAAGAGCTGTTTGTGAAGCTCGTAGAACAGGGGAGAGGCTAGATGGATTGGGTTAGTTACTATATCGCTTTCAAGAGTATTTTGATCAAAGAGATCTCCCGCTTTACCCGGATCTGGGTGCAGACCCTGGTGCCACCCGCGATCACCATGTCTCTGTATTTCGTGATTTTTGGTAATCTCATCGGCTCGCGTATCGGTACCATGGATGGCTTTAGCTATATGCAGTTCATCGTGCCGGGCCTCATCATGATGTCGGTGATCACCAACTCCTATTCCAATGTGGCATCCTCTTTCTATAGTGCCAAGTTCCAGCGCAACGTCGAGGAGCTGCTGGTGGCTCCGGTGCCCAACTACATTATCATCGCAGGTTTTGTAGGAGGCGGGGTGACCCGGGGGTTGTTGGTCGGGCTCATTGTGACCCTGGTCTCTCAGCTGTTTGTGCCACTGCAGATCCATCACTTCGGGATCATCATCACCACGGTCTTTTTGACCTCGGTGCTGTTTTCTCTGGGGGCTTGGTGAATGCCATTTTTGCCAAGAGCTTTGACGACATCAGCATTATTCCAACCTTTGTGCTGACTCCGCTGACCTACCTTGGCGGGATCTTTTACTCTATCTCGCTGCTGCCGCCCTTTTGGCAGCATGTCTCAAAATTTAACCCGATCATCTATATGATCAACGCTTTTCGCTATGGTTTTCTCGGGGTAAGTGATGTCCCGGTTTCGATGGCGATCGGGATTATTCTGGCGGTGATAGTCGCCCTCTATGCCCTGGTGTGGTTTCTCATCCAAAAGGGGATCGGCCTTCGCTCCTGAGCTTAGTACTTCATTTCAGAGCATTTGACCTATGTTGTTTAACGATCGCTTCACGGGTGTCTGAAATATCATTTAGGCCCGTTGCCAGCATGGACGTAGTTGCTTAGCAACGTAGCGAGAGCAATGGACTGCGAATGGGAAGAGGCTACCAGGATGGTAGCCGCTGGCGTCGAGCATACAGGGGTAAGTTGCTTCCAAAGTAACGCACGCGAGGTAGGATGCCGAGCTGGAACAGAATCTCATGGAGGAGATTCGGATTCACTGCGTGGCCTCAAATGATATTCAGGCCGCGGCAAACCAATTGAAACGATCTACCAGGATAAGGGAGCTTTCAGCCAAGAGAAAGCTCCCGATTCATCAAAAACTCTTATGAGCTCCAAGCTATCTTCTCTCTTCCTTCGTTTCGTGAACTTCAAGCGATTTAGACGGTTAAGTTTCCAAAGTCCCATCAGTTAGAGAGGCCATAGCCAGAGGGCTATACTCTCTAAAGGTAAAGCTTCACAGGCTATCCTTTGATGTTCAGATCCCTGCTGTTAACCCTGTGTATCCTACTTGGCTCCGTGCGCGGAGTCGCAGCCGATCCTATTCGCGTGGTTTTGCTTAATCCTCAGGGCGATCACTGGTTTTGGGAGATGATCATAGATTTCATGCAGGCTTCGGCCGATGATCTTGGGATGGAGCTCGAAGTGCTCAACTCCAACAGAAATTATCACCTGACGATCCGCCAGGCCCGGGAGGTGGTTCAACGTGATGACCCGCCGGATTACCTGATCACAGGTAATGAAAAAAGTATCGCCGGTGAGATCATCCGCATCTCCGATCGGGCCGGGGTGAAGGTATTTCTGTTTAATAACGGCTTCGTTTCTCGTAAGGCGATTAAACCCAGGGATCGCTATAAAAACTGGATAGGTGAGTTTATCCCCGATAACTTCTCCGCAGGTTATCAGATGGGAGCGGCACTTATTCAGGCAGCCCTTGATAAAGGGTTATATGCCAAAGATGGTAAGGTTCATCTTGCTGCCATTGCCGGTGCAGATAAGACCCATGCCTCCACGGAGCGGGTCAAGGGGTTGATGAAGGCTATTTCGGAGCACAGAGACCAGGTTAGGCTATTGGAGCTTACTTCCGGGAACTGGACCCAAAGCAGGGCTTATAACATAGCCGGCTCGATCTTTAGCCACTATGGCGACGATATCCAGGCATTTTGGGGCGCGAACGATACCACGGCTTTTGGGGCGATGGAGCAGGCACAGCAGCGTAATAAGACTCTGGGTAAGGATATCCTGTTTGCCGGCTGTGGTTGGTACCCTCCTGCAATAAAAATGGTTAGCTTCGGGACTATGCTGACCACTGTGGGTGGGCACTTCATGGATGGGGCTGGGTGATGGTGATGCTCTATGATTACCATCACGGCAAGGACTTTATCGACGATCCGGTAAAATCCAGGATGTATCCGATTGATCGCAGTAACGTGGATAAATACATCCAGATCTTTGGCAGGCAGCAGTGGCAGCAGATCGATTTTCGGAAGTTCTCTAAGGTGCTTAATCCCAATATTAAGCAGTATGATTTCGGATTGGATGCGGTACTGGCCCAGTTTCCCGAAGTGAAACCGCAGGTCGATGAAAGCTTTTAAGGCAAGTCGCTCGAATCGTCGAGCGCCAGATCCCAAGGGACTGCTATGAATAAGGTACTACTAATTGGCATTGTGCTCTTTGGGGTATTCCTGGGCCCGGTCAGTTTTGCCAAAAGTACAGTGCTGGTCATCGAGAGCTATCATGGAACACTTGCCTGGGATCAGGAGTATAAGCAGGGGCTGGAGGCCATCCTGGGGCAGGAGAATCAGCTAAGCTATTTTGAGCTCGATTCGAAACGGCTACCTGAGGCAGATTATCAGCGGCGGGCGGAGCTGGCATGGCAAAGGTATCAGGAGCTGAAGCCGGAACTGGTGATCCTGGGAGATGATAATGCCCTGCGCCTTTTGGGAAAGCGCTTTTTAGCAACCAACACCCCGGTGGTCTTTTTGGGGATCAATAACAACCCCAGAGATTATGTCCCCCTTGGACGAAATATCACAGGGGTATTGGAGCGTCCCCTGATCAAGCGTTCCATGGTCAGCCTGTTTCGCATCGATCCCGGGGCGAAGCGATTTCTCATCTTGTTTGATAACAGCGTAACCTCCAGGATTTCGGTGAAAAGTTACTTTGGTGATGAGAGTGAGCTCAGCGACAGAGGGGTTTCAATTACTCTAAAGCTCATCGGTAACTGGGAGCAGTGGCAGGAAACTGTGCTCAGTGCCGCAAGTCACTACGATCTCATTGTGATCGGCATCTATACCTCGGTGTCCGATGAGGGGTTGCATATTCCATCCGATAAAGTTCTGAGGTGGACCTCGGCTCATACCCCGGTTCCCCTGTTCGGCTTTTGGGATATTTCGGTCGGTCCGGATAAGGCGATGGGCGGCCTGGTTTTATCGGGCTATGAGCAGGGACGCGAGGCGGGGATTATCGCTCGCGAAATTTTACGAGGGGCTACCGCCGCGTCGATTCGACCCAGAGTTGCACAGAAAGGTTACTACCTGTTTAGTAAGACCCAGATGAAAAAGTGGGGTGTTGAATTACCCGTCGGTATTGCCCAGGTATCCAGTTTTGTTGAGTAGTAACGGCAGGTTTGTTAGACCCGGATGACGTTTGTTAGTCTGAAACGGCAACCGGGCCAGGAAGAGCTTAACGAATAAACTCTTCGATACTCTGGGTGATCCCCTGGCTATCCAGCCCCAGTCGCTCCAGGATCTGCTGTTGAGACCCCTGCTCAATAAAGCGATCCGGCAATCCTAAGTTGAGCACAGGTTTGACCTGGCCCTGCTGGAATAGAACTTCATTCACCGCTGAGCCTGCACCACCCATGATCGCATTTTCCTCAAGGGTGACCAGGTAGTCGTGGGTTTGGGCCAGCTCCTTGAGCAATGCCTCATCCAGAGGCTTCACAAAGCGCATATCCACCAGGGTATACCCGGCCTCTTTGGCAACCGGCTCTGCCTGCTGTAGCAGGGTACCGAAGCACAGAATGGCAACCTTACTCCCCTGATGGCGAATAATCCCCTTGCCTAATTCTATGCTCTGCATCTGGGGTTCACAGGGCTGGCCATTGCCCTGTCCCCGCGGGTAACGCACGGCAACCGGCCCCTGCAGCTGGTATCCGGTGTAAAGCATCTGGCGGCACTCGTTCTCATCGGAGGGGGTCATCACCACCATATTAGGGACGGTACGCAAAAAGCCTAAGTCAAAGGCTCCCTGGTGGGTCGGGCCATCGGCACCGACAATTCCTGCGCGGTCGATGGCAAACAGCACAGGCAGGTTTTGCAGAGCAACATCATGGATCAACTGATCATATGCACGCTGCAGGAAGCTTGAATAGATGGCGACCACAGGGTGATAGCTCTCGATCGCAAGCCCCGCAGCAAAGGTGACAGCGTGCTGTTCGGCGATGGCCACGTCAAAATACTGCTCAGGATACTCCTTGGAGAAGCGAACCATTCCTGAGCCTTCACGCATCGCAGGGGTAATGGCGGCTAATTTGGGGTCCTGTGCCGCCATGTCGCACAGCCAGTCGCCAAACACGCTGGAGAAGGTGACCGATTTTCCACTTGATTTCGGAAGCTCCGCCTCGTCGGGATCAAAGCAAGGGACACCATGGTATCCGATGGGATCCTTTTCTGCGGGCTTGTAGCCTTTCCCCTTGCGGGTGATCACATGCAGCAGCTGAGGTCCCTTGAGCTGGCGCATGTTTTTGAGAGTTTCGATCAGACCATCGACGTCGTGACCATCGATCGGCCCTATGTAGTTAAAGCCAAACTCTTCAAACAGGGTTCCAGGGACAACCATCCCCTTGAGGTGCTCCTCGGCGCGCCGGGCCAGCTCACGAACCGATGGCATAGAGGAGAGAACCTTCTTACCGCCTTCGCGGATTGAGGAGTAAAAACGCCCGGACATCAGTTGTGACAGGTAGCGATTAAGGGCACCGACATTCTCGGAGATCGACATGTCGTTATCGTTGAGTACAACCAGCATATCCGGGTGCAGTCCACCGGCGTGATTGAGCGCCTCAAAGGCCATTCCGGCGGTCATGGCCCCATCACCAATCACGGCGGCCACCTTTCTGCCGGCTCCCTCTTTCTCTGCGGCGATCGCCATCCCAAGGGCTGCACCGATCGAGGTACTGGAGTGGCCGACGTTCAGGGTGTCGTAAGGGCTCTCTTCCCGCCAGGGAAAGGGGTGCAGTCCATCCAGCTGGCGGATCGTATGCATCTGCTGGCGGCGTCCGGTGAGGATCTTATGGGGGTAGGCCTGGTGCCCAACATCCCACACCAGACGATCGACCGGGGTGTTATATACATAGTGAAGAGCCACCGTGAGCTCCACGGCTCCAAGGCCTGATGCCAGGTGGCCACTACTGCGACTAACGGAGCGCAGCAGGAACTCCCTAAGCTCACTACAGAGCTCAGGCAGGGCATCTTTGGGAAGCTCTCGCAACTCTTCGGGAGTATTGGCAAGCGCCAGCAATGGGAAATCTGCAATATCAACTGTCATAAACAAACCAAATTCTAGCGGTTGCGCGAAACGATGAGATGGGCAAACGCCTCAAGGATCTCGGTATTGTAAGGTAGATTATCGAGAGACTGTAAGGCCTGGCGTTCAAGAGCGAGAGCCATGTCACGCGCCTTGTCGAGCCCGAGTAGCGCGGGGTAGGTGCTTTTATGCTGACGGACGTCGGATCCCTGGGGCTTTCCGAGGGTTTGGGTATCTGAGGTCAGGTCCAAAATGTCATCCTGCACCTGGAAAGCCAGGCCGATCCTTTGTGCATATTCGGCCAGGGCCTCCAGCTGTCCCGGATCATCGCATTGGGCGGTCTGCGCTCCCAGTAACACGGCACAGCGGATCAGAGCGCCCGTCTTATGACGATGAATGGTTTCAAGCTCATCCAGAGATAGCTGGTGATCCTCGGCTGCCAGATCCAGGGCCTGGCCACCACACATTCCCTGATAACCGGATGCCTGAGCCAGGGTCGAGATCAGAGTCACCTTAACCGCCGGGCTCAGCAACGTCGCGGGGGCATCGGCAATAATGGAGAACGCCAGGGTTTGCAGAGCATCACCGGCTAAAATCGCACTGGCTTCGTCGAACGCCTTGTGGACGGTGGGCTGGTTACGGCGCAAGTCATCATCGTCCATGGCGGGAAGGTCGTCATGGATCAGGGAGTAGGCGTGGATACACTCGATGGCTGCCGCGGCATAATCGAGCTCATCCGCAGTTGCGCCTAACATCTCCCCTGTCACATAGACCAATACCGGACGCAGCCGCTTGCCACCAAGCAGCAAACCATGCTCCATCGCTAGCAGCAAAACGGGAGCCAGTTTGGGTTGCCCCTGAAGCTGAGCGTGCAGGACACGATCAATACGCTCTTTGTAGTCACTGACTTTGCATTCCAGTTGCACGCTCATTCTCCGTTGCTGGTGAAGGGAACCAGTTGTCCCTGCTCGTTCAATAGCTGTACTTTTTGCTCGGCCTGATCCAGCTTTTGCTGACTTGAGCGAACCAAGCCGATTCCCCGCTCAAACAGCTTCAATGCATCTTCAAGTGCAATCTCACCTTTTTCCAGCTGCGACACAATCTGCTCAAGCTCCCCAAGAGAAGCTTCAAAGCTCATATTTTCTGGTTTTTTTGCTGCCATCGCTCGTTGTCCAGAGTTGCCTTGCCCACGAAAAGAGGGATTCTATCACTGTTTAGCGCACACAATGAAATTCGATGTTAGCGGGCCCGAAATATCCAAAGATGGACTAAACTTTCATCTACAAAGAGCCGCATGTTGATGTGGTTATTTCCTGACACATTGGCAATAAACTTGCTAGTGTTTATTTGAGGCCATTCGGCGCTCAAGCTCAGGGCAGAGGGGAGTAAATGTGGATCTCGCGACGCTATTAGGATTTGTTGGAGCGCTGGGGTTTGTGGTGATGGCGATGATGATGGGTGGCAGTATTGCCATCTACGTCGATATCCCCTCGGTTCTGATCGTGTTTGGCGGCTCCCTGTTTGTGGTTTTGATGAAATACAACATGGGCCAGTTTCTCGGCTCGGCCAAAATTGCGGCCAAGGCATTCATGTTTAAGCTGGATAAACCAGAGGATTTGATCGAGCGAGCGGTAGAGCTTGCCGATGCGGCCCGTAAGGGCGGCTTTTTGGCACTTGAAGAAGCTGAAGTCACAAATAATTTTATGCAAAAAGGGATCGATATGCTGGTGGATGGTCATGACGCCGAAGTGGTGCGCGCGACCATGCAAAAGGATATCGCCCTGACCTCTGAGCGTCATGATACCGGGGTGGGGATCTTTAAAAACCTCGGAGATGTGGCTCCGGCCATGGGGATGATTGGTACCCTGGTGGGGCTGGTAGCCATGCTCTCAAACATGGACGATCCCAAGGCGATCGGTCCGGCAATGGCGGTTGCCTTGTTAACCACCCTCTACGGGGCGATGCTCGCCAATATGCTGGCGCTACCCATTGCCGATAAACTGGGTCTTAGAATGAATGAGGAGAAACTCAACCGGACCTTGATCATGGATGCCATTTTGGGGATCCAGGATGGGCAGAACCCGCGGGTGATCGAAACCATGCTCAAGAACTATCTCAACGAATCCAAACGTAAGGTCGCCGAGACCGAGTAAGGATTAAGCATGTCTGACGAACAGGAAGAGTGTAAATGTCCGCCCCCGGGAGCCCCGGGATGGATGTCGACCTTTGCAGATCTGATGTCGCTGCTGATGTGCTTCTTTGTGCTGCTGCTTGCTTTCTCCGAGATGGATGTCCTCAAATTTAAGCAGATTGCTGGTTCCATGCGTAATGCCTTCGGGGTTCAGAGTGTGATTGAGGTAAAGGATATTCCCAAGGGGACCTCTGTGATTGCACAGGAATTTCGCCCGGGGCGCCCGGAGCCCACCCCGATCGATACCGTGATGCAGCAAACCATAGATATCACCGAAGCCACTCTTGATTTTCAGGAGGGGGAGTCAGATAGGGCCTCGGGGCAAAAGAAAGAAGCGGGGAAACAGACCGGAGGTAAGACTCCATCGCGCTCAGTGCAGCAGCTAGCCCGGGCTGTGGCTTCTAAGATGGAGAAGCAGATCAAGGAAGGCTCTATCGAGATAGAGGCACTTGGGCAGCAGATCGTGATCCGGGTGCGCGAGAAAGGTGCGTTTCCTTCCGGCTCAGCGTTCCTGCAACCTAAGTTTCGGCCGATCATCCGCAAGGTCGCCAGCCTACTCAAGGATGTTCCCGGGATCATCACCATCTCGGGAAACACAGATAATCGTCGGGTCGACTCCGAGCTTTACTCCTCCAACTGGGATCTCTCTTCACAGCGTGCCGTCGCTGTGGCCCACGAAATGTTAAAGGTGAGGGGGTTTCAGGAGGATCGCCTGATCGTTCGGGGGATGGCCGACACCGCGCCCCTGGTTCCTCACAATACAGAGTCAAATCGGCGTCGTAATCGCCGGGTTGAGATCTCCATCATGCAGGGTAAACCCAAATATTCGGCTCCTATTGAGGCTAGCAGCCAGCCATAAGCTTGTGGCGCACGATTAATTTTACGCCAGGCCTTCATCTGCCCTGCCCGGGGCGTGTATAATTGCCGGCTTTATTGAAATTAGATCCTGCTGGCAGTCGTCATGAAATTTATCGTTAAGCTTTTTCCCGAAATTGCTATCAAGAGTAAATCGGTTCGCAAACATATGAGTAAGATCCTTCAGGGCAACATTCGCAATGTCCTGAGGCGCTATGATGAGACGATCACGGTCCGCAATGATTGGGACAAGATGGTTGTCAGCAGCAAGGATGACAGCCCTGAAAATCGCGAACGCCTGATCGATGCCCTCAAGTGTATTCCCGGGATCCAGAGCTTCTCTGAGGTTAGGGTGTCAAGTTATACCGATCTGGATGATATCGCTCGCCAGGTTCGCGAGCTTAAAGAGTCGCAGCTTGCTGGCAAGAGCTTCTGTGTGCGGGCCCGTCGCCGCGGTAAACACGAATTTAACTCCCTGGATGTTGAGCGTTATGTGGGGGGGCACCTTAATCAGAACTGCTCAACCGGTGGGGTGAAGCTTAAAAATCCTGATACCGAGGTACTGCTGGAGATAGAGGATGACAAGCTCTATCTGGTTTGTGATAACTACAAGGGCCTGTGTGGTTATCCGCTGGCAACCCAGGATCATGTGTTGAGCCTGATGTCCGGTGGTTTTGACTCGGGAGTCTCCTCATTCCAGCTGATCAATCGGGGTAGCCGGGTTCACTACTGCTTCTTTAATCTGGGTGGCGCCGCCCATGAGATCGGCGTGAAAGAGGTGACCACCTATCTGTGGAACCGCTATGGTTCCTCTCACAGGGTTCGCTTCATTTCGGTTCCTTTTGAGCCGATTGTTGGAGAGATCCTGGAGAAGGTGGATCATTCCGTGATGGGTGTAGTGCTCAAGCGGATGATGATGCGTGCTGCGTCCATCGTCGCAGAGCGCTTTAATATCCCGGCCCTGGTCACGGGTGAGAGCCTGGGGCAGGTTTCCAGCCAGACCCTGGTTAACCTGTCGGTTATCGATGAAGTGACCAAGACCCTCATTTTGCGCCCCCTGATCGCAACCGATAAGCAGGACATTATCGACACCGCCCGCAAAATCGGCACTGCAGCCTTTGCCGAGACCATGCCCGAGTATTGCGGGGTGATCTCTCAACGACCCACGGTGAAGGCCGATCGCGCCGTGGTGGATGCCGAAGAGCGCAAGTTTGATATGTCACTGATTGAGAAGGTGGTCAACGAGGCCAAGGTTCAGGATATTCGTGACGTGATGGAGGAGTCGAATCAAAGCGTTCAGGAGGTGGAGACCGCCACCGAATTTACCGCTAAGGATGTGATTCTGGATATCCGTACCATAGATGAGGTGGAGGAGCAGCCCTTGCAGGTCGAAGGCATTGAGGTGATCCATGTTCCCTTCTATAAGCTTGGCAGCCGCTTTTCTGAGTTGGATAGCTCGAAAAACTACCTGCTTTACTGTGAGCGGGGGGTAATGAGTAAGCTGCAGGCACTTTACCTGCAGGAGCAGGGCCACACCAATGTGCGAATCTATCGCGGCTAACCCTCTCTCAAAGCTCACCGCTATGAAACCAGTCCTCAGGGCTGGTTTTTTAGTTTCAGAGCCGGAACTTGGCGAGAATTCATAACCGTTTGGCGGGAAGCCATAAGTATGCTAGCCGGCCCTCTGAGATGATGCTTAGGTCATTCACCAATGCGAGTAAAAGGAGTTCGCTATGGATTACAAATTACGCTTTAAACAGACTTTTGAGAAGGTTTTGGGAGATGTTCGCTTCGATGAGGCAGTGATCCGCCAGCACTTTGCCCCCGATTATCATCAATGGGTTGATGGTAAAGAGCTGGATCTGGACGACTTTATCCAGCACATGCGGGCTTTAAAAGCGTCCCTTGAGAGTTGTGAGTTTGAGTTTAGAAAGCTGATTGTTGAGGGCAATGAGTTGCACTCCACCCACTATGTCGATGCCGTGAAAAAAGATGGTGGCCGGGTCAAGGCCAAGGTGATCGGGCTTTTTAGCTTTAACCCGCAAGGACAACTCACCAGCTGCGACGAGATGACCTACCTCATCGAAGGAAGTGAGGCGGACAGGGATCTTGGATCTCGTACTTAGGAGTTACCCTCCCTTTGTCTGAGGTAGCTGTGGTAGGCCGAGGAGAATGCGGGCAGGCTTTGGTAGCCTAGATCCAGGGCGATCCGGGTCATAGATCGCCCCTCGGCCAGCCATTGGCGGGCCTTACTCATCACCAGTTGGTTGCGGTAGAAGCGAAAGCTGCAGCCAAAAGTCTGAGAGAACAAGCGATTGAGCGTTCGCTCCGAGGGGCCATAACGTTTGCTGAGCTCCCTGAGGGAGAGGTTGATCCCGGGCTCGGTGCTCAGAGCCCCAATAATCGGTAGCAGGCGCCTGTCCAGCAGGGGCAGGGATGGTTCGTCCAGCTGTGTTAGCTGGCCAAGCTGATCAAGGAATACCTGCTGATAGGAGTGTTTCAGCGAGCCATTGTCATCGAGGCGATGGCCCAGGGCGTCGATTAGGCCGATCATCACAGGTGTGACCTCAAGCTTAATAATGGCATCGGGCATGCTGGCAGGTGACTGCAAGATGTAAATCAAAGAAGCGCGGCTATTTTTCAGGACCTCAAAGCTATGCTCGGTTTTCCCCGGAACCCATATTAGCTCACCATTGGTCACCAGCTGAGTACCAATCGCGGTTCCCAGGATCCCGCATCCCCGGTGGATATAGACCAACTGAGGATGCGGATGCTGGTGGCCGGTGGTGCTCTCTCCACACTGGTACTCTCTATGCCTGAGCTTCAATGGCTCTGAGATCACGACTCTCTCCTGAAAAACATAAGACTCACATCTTTATGTGGATCGGGTTGCTTCAATGCTCCGCGTGATGGAGCAAAAATGCAAACTCCCGCGCCGTATCTTCAAAGTGCTTGAAGCGTCCGGACTTTCCACTGTGCCCGGCATCCATATCCGTATACAGCAGCAACTGGTTATCATCTGTTTTAAGCTCCCGGAGCTTAGCAACCCACTTGGCGGGCTCCCAGTATTGCACCTGCGAGTCATGTAGCCCTGTGGAGACCAAAAGGTGTGGATAATTCTGAGCCTTCACCTGGTCGTAGGGGCTGTATGACAGCATATTGTGATAATCCTGCTCATAGTTGGGATTACCCCACTCATCATACTCTCCCGTGGTTAATGGAATTGATTCATCCAGCATGGTTGAGACTACATCGACAAAGGGCACCGCGGCGATCACCGCCTTATAAAGCTCAGGTGCCTGGTTGATGACAGCTCCCATCAGCAGACCGCCGGCGCTACCGCCCATGGCCATCAGCTTATTGGCGGCGGCATAGCCTTTGTCAACCAGGCCACGGCTGACATCGATAAAGTCATTAAAGCTGTTTTGCTTATGCAGCAGGCGGCCCTTGTCGTACCAGTTGCGGCCGAGCTCTTCACCTCCGCGGACATGGGCGATGGCATAGACAAAGCCCCGGTCGAGCAGGCTCAGGTTGGCACTACTGAAATCGGCATCAAGGCTGTGGCCGTATGCGCCATAGCCATAGAGGAGCAGCGGATTTTGATGGTTAAATTTATTCTTGTGATAGACTAGGGAGACGGGTACCCGGGTGTTATCCCGGACGGAGATCCAAAGGCGCTCACTTTTATAGTTTGAGCTGTCGAAATTTCCCATCACCTTGCTTTGCTTAAGCAGCTGGCGTTCGCCACTGTCGAGATCCAGCTCGTAGATGCTCGAAGGGGTCGTCATGCTGACATACTGGTAGCGAAACTTATTGGTATCGGCGACCGGATTGTAATGAGCAAGCAGGTTGTAAGTGGGATCATTAAACTCAAAGTTTCGCTCCTCACCGCTTGTCAGGTGGATCTGGCGCATGCGAGGCAATCCCTCAGAGCGCTCCTCTACAATCAGCCAATCTTGCATCAGCTCAAAATGCTCCAGGAGTATCTCCTGGCGAGCCTCGATCAGGGTTGTCCACTCTTTGGTGTCTTGGTGACGGTTCCCTGTGGTGTTAAGCAGGGCGAAGTTCTTGCCCGGTTGGTTACTGAGTATATAAAACTTGCCCCTGAAGTGATCCAGGCGGTATTCATGCCCGGGGCTGCGCGGCAGGAACACCTCTGGGGAAGACTCTATTCTGTCCAATGGGATCAATCTGACCTCCGAGGTGGTGGTGCTTTCTATCGCGATGACCAGGTATTGCTCCGAACGAGTCTTATAGATAGAGGTGTAAAAGGTATCGTTGAGCTCCTCATAGACCAGTAGATCATCCTCAATGCAGCTCCCAAGGCAATGCAGGTAGACCTGGTAGGGTAAGAGGGTTTGCGGGTGCTTGCGGACATAGAAGATATGTTGATTGTCATTGGCCCACACACACTCTGAGATATTCTCTATTTCATCAGGCAGCGCTTCGCCGGTTTGCAGATTTTTAAAGCGCAGCTTGTACTGGCGGCGGCCGATTGTGTCCTCCGAGTAGGCCAGAATCAGAGAATTGGCAGACAGGGTCAGATCGCCCAGCTGGTAGTAATCATGGCCCTGGGCTCGCTGATTACAGTCGATGATTAGCTCCTCTGGTGCCGCCAGCTCCCCTTTGTGGCGATAATAAGCCCGGTAATCCTCACCTTCGGTGAATCGGGATTGATACCAATAGCCTTTTTTGAAGTAAGGCACAGACTCAAGCTCTGGCTCCTGGCGAGCTACCATTTCCCGATAGAGCTCCTGTTGGAGCGGTGCCAGAGGCTTCAGAGCCTGTTCGGTATAGCTGTTTTCCTGGTGCAGGTAGTCCAGCACCTCGCAGGCTTTGCGTTCATCATCTCGCAGCCAGAAGTAATCATCCTGTCTGTGGTGGCCATGGTTCTCGTGGGTATAGGGATGTTTTGCTGCTATGGGTGGAGTCAGCTTAGTGTCGTGCAAGGGATGCCCTGAATTGTCAGTGATTTTTCCTGATACTAACCAACCCGGCTTCGCTTCACAATGAAGCTAAGCCGGAGGATGGCTGCTGGAGTAGGGAGCCGGCTTGGATCATTGCCTCCAAATTGAGCCGAGCCATGGGGCTACACGCGGCATTTAGTCACATACAATCATGTGCCACAGGTGCTTAGTCTAACAGGCCTCATCAAACAGCAGCTGCCTGGCGTTAGCCAGGGTTGCATCTGTAATCTGATCGCCTCCCAGCAAACGAGCCAGCTCCTCAATACGCCGGTTCGGATCAAGGTGCTCCATGGTACTTTCGGTGGTGTCACCATCATTTTGTTTGGAAACAAACAGGTGTTGGTGCCCTTGACCTGCAACCTGCGGCAGGTGGGTAACCACCAGGACCTGAGTCGCCGAGGCAAGCTGGCGTAGCTGTTGGCCAACTCTTGCGGCGGTCGGACCACTGATCCCGACATCAACCTCATCAAAAATAAGGGTCGGGGTGGCCATCTTTTTGGCAATGATGGTTTCGATCACCAGGCTGATCCTTGAGAGCTCTCCGCCGGAGGCAACCTGGGAGAGCGGGTAGAGATCCTGACCCGGATTAAGAGAAACCAGGAAGGCGACGTCATCAATGCCATCGACGGAGGGCGCAGCCTTAGCCTTGGGTTGGATCTCTATGCTGAAGCGACCCTTTTCCATATTCAGCTCGTGGATCCCCTTCTCAATGTCGCGGCTCAATCGCTTAGCCGCCTTGTTGCGACTGGCGCTCAGCTTATTGGCGATCTCCAGATAGCATTGCTCAACGCTGGCGATCTCCTCTTTGAGCTCAAGCTGTTGCTGGTCGTTGCCTTCGAGCTGCTCAAGTTCATCGAGCAAGCTCCGGTGGTGTGCTGCCAATTGCTCAGGGCTGACCTGGTGTTTGCGCGCCAGGTTCAGCACCCGGGTCATTCGGTACTCGATCTGCTCAAACTGCTCGGGGTCAAACTCCAGATGCTGCTGATAATGTTGCAGTTCATCCCGGCTCTCCTCAAGACTGATCAAAGCTTCCTGAACCAGCTGTAGCGGATTGGCCAGCTGTTGATCCAGCTCTTTGATCTCCTCCAGCGGTGAGACTATGCCCTGGAGCAGGCTGATGACATTTTCAGAGGTATCTCCCCCGAGGCGTTCAAGGCACTCATAACTGGTTTGCTGGAGCTGAGAAAAGTGGGAGAGCTGCTGATGCTGCTGCTCCAGCTCCAGATATTCACCTTCGGCCAGGGCTAGCTCATTGAGCTCTTCGGTTTGGTACTGGAGCAGCTGCTGACGGGCATGGCGCTTTTCCTGTTGCTGTTTTAGCTCCTGGAGTTGCTGAGTCAATTGTTGGTATTGGATGGCGCAGTTGCGGGTTTTTTCGAGCAGGGTGGGGTGCTCTGCAAAGGCATCAATAATGTTACGCTGCTGGTCGCTGCGTAACAGCTGGTGATGGGCATGTTGACCATGGATATTGATCAATTTATCGCCCAGGGCCTTGAGCTGGCTTAAGGGCACCATGTTGCCATTGATATAGGCCCGGGAGCGTCCCTCCGCGGTAATGGTCCGGCGAAGAATACACTCCTTGCCATCGAGAAGTTGCTGCTCTTCGAGCCATAGTTGAGCCTGAGGGTGCTCCGAAAGTTCGAAGTGGGCACACAGCTCGGCGCGAGGAGCACCCTTACGAACGATACGGCTCTCTGCTCTGCCTCCGAGACAGAGGTTCAGAGCGTCAAGGGCGATCGATTTTCCAGCCCCGGTCTCACCCGTGATACAGGTCATCCCTGGTTGAAACTCTAATTCCTGGTATCTGACGATCGCAAAGTTGGCAATAGTGAGCTGGGTCAGCATAGAGCACCTGTATAAATCAACATTACTGTATATGTGAACAGTATAGCTTGACTTATCTGTGAGTGGAATAATCAATTGAGATCATGAGGAGGTAGCCAGGATGAAAACCGAGTTGGAGAAAATGTTGAGTGGAGAGATCAGCCGGGCAGGGGATCCCGAGATCCATGAGATCCGCATCCGGGGACAGAGATGGCTCTCAAAATTTAATCAAAGTGAGTTTACAGCCGATACAGAGCGCCGGGAGTTGTGCGAGCAGCTTTTCGGTCATTTTGGCAAAGGGAGCATTGTTTGCTCACCATTTACCTGTGAGTTGGGGCAGTTCATCGAGATTGGGGAAAAGTGCTATATCAATTTTAATGTGACCATTTTGGATCTGCACAGGGTGAGCATTGAGGATCATGTGATGATTGCTCCTAATGTTCATATTTATACGGCAACCCACTCCCTGGATCACAGTAAGCGCTTGGACTGGGAAGTCATCGCCAAGCCCGTCACTCTAAAACGGCACGCCTGGATTGGTGGAGGAGCGGTGATCTGTCCGGGAGTTACCATAGGTGAGCGCTCAGTGGTTGGGGCCGGAGCCGTAGTGACCCGGGATGTTCCCGATGACTGCGTGGTTGCCGGAAATCCTGCCCGGGTGATCAGGAAGCTCAATCAGCATGAACTTCAGGCATCACTGTGATGATGGAGTTGCCGACAGGCAGTTCCTGGCTCATTCTTAAATCGAGTTGATGAATCAAACAGAGCAGAACTATTTTCGGGGTGAGACAGGAGATGTCTCAATGATGCCAGTGCCAAGGAGGCCCCATGAAATATGCAATTTTTTGCGGCAAAGGTTATTTCAAGTGTGAGGTGACCGCCGACTCTCCTAAAGATGCTGCAGTTATCTATGCCACGGAGCGACTCAGCCACCAACAGCAGGCAAGAATAGTCTTGTGTCCTAAGGAACGAGAGGCGCAATATGTGGTCTATGAAATGGATGGGGAGGTGCCTGACTATGAGTTTGAAGATGAAAGGGCATTTGCCTCGGCGATTCCGGTACAGGGGGATCCCTACCACTATGTGGATGAATAATTCTATCTGAACCCTGTGCTATTGAGTGGTTGATTCATTCTCAGGTTCGGCCTGAGCTTTTTAAAGGAGAGTAAATATGGCGTTGGCGCAGCTAAAGGCTAGGTCCTGGGTCCAAAAAATATCGGGAGTATTGAGAAGGGTGGTGACCATTGATGACTCCTCGACTCGTCCGGTGCATTCCTGGACCACTCTGAATAAAACTCTGCATATCAGTTTTGCCAGCCTGATCATCTTGCAGCTTCTGAGCAGTGATCTGATGCATAGTCCCTGGAAACCGGGGCGTGTCGTCAGTGATTTTTCTGCCTTCTTTTTCTATTTTCACCTGATAGCCGGCTGCCTGACCCTGTTTGTCCTGGTGTGTTATTTTCTGCTGAATCTGTCTGAAGCGGCCCGGGCACACCTCTATCCATGGGGGCGCCAGGGGCGTGCGGATATCATGGCCGATCTGCGGCAGATTTTCTGCCAACGCAAGATGCAACCGGCCCATCGTTGTGGCGGGCTGGCGGGCCTGGTTCATGGCCTTGGCTTTTTGGCTGCGGTGGGAACGGCACTGACGGGAGCTAGTTGGTTACTGCTGCGTCAGATGGGGTTTGCTCCCGATCTGGTTCACTTTGTCAAAGAGTGTCATGAGTTTATGACAACCTTCGTGTGGATCTATGTGATTGGCCATGTCTGTCTTGCGGTGGTGCATTTTCTGGTCGAGGATGACTCCCACGCCAACGGCTAGGTTATAGTTTATCTTGTATTGAAGTAGGGGCATTATCAGATGCTGTGATTATGCCCCTGAATATTCTCCCTTCTTTAAATCACTCTATCTTGGGTTTGAACCGCTTGCCTGAAATGGCGAAATAAAAGCTATCTGTGCGCCCTGTTGGCTTTGTCAAAGTTAAGCATCTACATTTTAAAAGTTCCTTGTTATGCTTATCGATAACAGGGATACATTCGGAGCGTTCCATGCGACTGCTTGTATTCAGTGCTTTGGTCGTGCTGCTTAGCGCCTGCCAACCACAAAGCTCTGATCACCTATTTCAGGGATATGTCAGTTCAGATTTAACCTATATCAGCTCTTCTCAAAGTGGGGAGTTGACCCGGTTACCCGTGAGTCGTGGCACCCCGGTCGCCAAGGGTGAGTTGTTGTTTGAACTGGATAAGGATCCACAGCAAACCGAGCTCAAGCAAGCTTATGCGACCATGCAGCAACTGCGCTTTGAGCTCTACGATCTGGAGAAGGGAAAGCGTGAGCCCTACATCGAGGGGATCAAGCAGCAGATCCGCGAGTTGGATGCCAAACTGGAGTTAGCACAGAAAACCTTCAAGCGTTACCAAACCCTTATCAAGAGTGGTTTGATCCAGCAGGAGCAGGTTGACGAGTCTCGCTCCGAGGTTGAGCAGCTTACCCATCAGCGGGCAAACCTGCAGCAGAATTTGGTGATTGCCGAATTGCCGGCCCGTGAGGATCAGGTGGAGGCGGCCAGGGCTCAACTCGAATCTCAGCAGGCACTCCTGATCAAGGCGCGCTGGGCTTTGGCTCAAAAAACGCTGCATGCCCCCGCCAAGGGGCGCATCTTTGATACCTATTACCGGGTCGGGGAACAGGTTCCGGCCAATCAGCCGGTGTTGTCACTGCTGGATCCGGACCAACTGAGAGTTGATTTTTTTGTTCCCACCCGACAGCTTTCTTCGATAAAGCCTGAGCAAAAAGTGCTGCTGAGTGACAGCATGACCCACAAGCGGCTAACGACCGGGCTGGTGAGCTTTATCTCGCCCGAGGCAGAGTATACGCCGCCGGTTATCTACAGTGAAAAGCGGATGCAGGAGATGGTCTATCGAGTCGAGGTCACACCGAATAAACCTTTAGAATCAGGCCTGAATCTGGGACAACCCGTGAGTGTGGAGCTATGTGATGCAGGCGCCTGCAATTAATGTTACCGGGCTGACCAAGCGTTTTGATGGCCAGGAGGTTGTCAGCGGGCTGAATCTGCAGATAGAGACAGGGCAGATCTATGGTTTTCTGGGCCCCAACGGTAGCGGGAAAACCACCACCATGCGGATGCTGTGTGGCCTGCTAAGCCCGGATGCCGGCAGTGGCTACTGTCTGGGATTGGATATTTGCACCCAGACAGAGCAGCTCAGGAAGCGGGTTGGCTATATGACCCAGAGATTCAGTCTCTATGAAGATCTCAGCATTCGCGAGAATCTTGATTTCACCGCCCGCATCTATGGGATTGACCAGCGGCGTCAGCGGGTAAATCAGACCTTGGAGCAGCTTGGGTTTTCAAGAAAGCGCGCCAATCAGTTAGCTGGCCAGCTCTCCGGCGGATGGAAACAGCGGCTGGCGTTGGCCTGCTCTATGATCCACAAACCCAGGGTATTGCTGCTCGATGAGCCAACGGCGGGCGTCGATCCCAAAGCAAGAAGGGAGTTCTGGGATGAGATCCATCGTCTGTCAGAGGAGGAGAAGGTCACCACCCTGGTCAGTACCCACTATATGGATGAGGCGGAGCGTTGTGAGCGACTGGCTTTTATCGCCTGGGGTCGGATCATGGCCGATGGTACCCTGGAGTCGATTTGCAAAGAGACCGGGCTTCGAAGCTGGGAGATCCGCGGAAATCGGGTCCAGCGGCTGGCGCCTGAGCTCAGGCTACTGCCAGGGATTGAGCAGGTGGTCTCTTTTGGGCAGACCATCCATGTGATCGGCACCGATGCCGGGGTGATTGAGCATAGCCTTAAGGGGTATCGCAAGGAGTTTAAACTCAGTGAGCTGCCACCTTCGGCAGAAGATCTCTTTATCTATCTGATGAGCCAGGCCAGGGATAACTTCTCATGAACCGATTCTTCTCGATATCCCGGCTGTGGGCGATGATGATCAAAGAGTTTATCCAGATGCGCCGGGACCGCATGACCTTTGCGATCATCCTGGGGATCCCGGTTCTGCAACTGATCCTATTTGGCTATGCCATTAATACCAACCCCAAACACCTTCCGGCAACTGTGGTGATCCAGGAAAAGTCGCCTCTTATCAGTGAGTTTGTCGCCAGATTGCAGGCCAGTCGCTACTTTGAGTTGTCTCAGCCCGCCCACAGTCTTCAGCAGGCGCAGCGCTGGCTGGATGAGGGGCGGGTGATGTTTGTGATCCGCTTTGAAAAAGACTTTTCTAAAAAGCTTATTAAGGGTCAGCGCCCCAAAATTTTGATGACCACGGATGCCACCGATCCGGTGGCGGTCAGTTATGCTTCCAGTGCCTTTGATGCGGTTGCCAGTGAGGTGTTTAGTGACGATCTTCCAGGATCGCTCTCCTATCTTAAGCCGGGGGAGAACCCGGTTCAGCTGATTATCCATAACAGATATAATCCTGAGCTTTACTCCCAATACAACATAGTGCCGGGCTTGATTGGGGTGATCCTGACCATGACCCTGGTGATTGTGACCTCTCAGGCCCTGACCCGGGAGCGTGAACGCGGCACCATGGAGCATTTGCTGGTGACCCCCGTCCGCCCGCTTGAGGTGATGCTGGGTAAGATCCTGCCCTATGTGATCCTGGGCTATGCTCAGGTCCTGTTGGTGCTGGTGTTTGCCTATTTCCTGTTTGATGTGCCGGTGCGGGGCAGCGTTGGCTTGCTGCTACTGTGTGTGCTGCCCTTTGTGATTGCCAACCTGGCGGTTGGGATGATGTTTTCTTCGGTGGCGCGAAACCAGCTGCAGGCGATGCAGATGGCGTTTTTCTTCTTTCTGCCGTCACTCTTGTTATCCGGCTTTATGTTTCCGTTTCGCGGAATGCCCGAATGGGCGCAGATGCTTGGGGAAGTTCTGCCTCTGACCCACTTCGTGCGGATTGTCCGAGGGATCATGCTCAAGGGCAACACTCTTCCCCTGGTGTGGCCCGAGATCTGGCCGATTTTGCTGTTTATGCTGGTGGCCCTGTTCTTTGCGTTGCTGCGCTATCGGCGGACCCTCGATTAGTTGGTCATTTGCCGCTGCCGAGCGGTGACGGGAAGAGGCCGTTCTCAGGCGTCCTGCCTTCCACGGCATTAATACATCCTGTATGACAGGATATGCTTGTCCAATACCCTCTTCACTCCCAAGGACACCCTGATATTTTTGTTATTTGGCTTGCAGCCAGCTGAATTTGTGCTTTCGGCACAGGTGTTCGACCGCGAACAGCGGGTTAAGGGGACTGCTCACCTAGTCCCCTAACAACCCCGAGGGAACCTCCCGATTCGCATCTCTCCTCAAATCATAGTGCTTTGAAGTACAGCGCAGACAGTATGCCCCTATACTGGCTGCGCACTCGCAGCGTTTATCATCCTTGATAAACTTTTCCAGTTCGACATCCCTGCCTCTCGTTCCGCTTCAAATATTGAAGCTTCACCCATGCTGCTCAACTTCAAATCACTTTATGATTTTTCAGCCCGAATCAAAGGGGAAATTAAACCTCATGAGCGAGTCATACGGCGAATGGTATAGGGTTGTTGTTTGGTTTCGAGGCAGGATGCCGAGGGGCGCAGCTCTGCGGAGGGATTCGCAGCGCGGAGCGAACTTTTGGTTACTTTTCTTGATAGAAAAGTGACTAGCCAGTCGGGCGAGACCGGCAATTGTCACGCAGTGGCAAGTAGCCATCCGCAGGATATATAAAGGGGTTATTCTTGGTACAAAGTTAACTTGTGATATTTGACTTGCTGTCAGTAGTTTTGTGCCTTCGGCACATTGCCGCTGCGATGTATAGGATATACGAATGCAGCGATCATCAGGGATAGTAATAGCTGCCGAGCGGCGGCGGGAAAAGGGTATTGCTTGTCCAATACCCTCTTCACTCCCAAGGACACCCCGAAATTTGCTTCATCCTCATGATTCATCAGATTCACTAACGGACAGACGGAACATCCATGTCCCGGCTATCCTTCAATCGCGGTTATCATCCTGATAACCCTTTCCGGTTCAGCATCCCTGCTTCTCGCTTCATTGCTGCGCAATTACGCCCATATGATTGATACGTTCATCAACAATGAACCATTCGCTGCAAATAGACGGGGCCCTAAGTACCCGTGAGCGAGTGCCGAGGCGAACTATAAACCCGCTATTTTTGTTTTCGAGGCAGGATGCCGAGCACCGGAGCTTGATGGAGGGACCCATCACGCGAAGGGAGCTTTTGATTACTTTTGGCGGTACAAAAGTAATGTGCTGCCGGCACCCCGGCAATAATGCAGCGCAGCTGCAAAAAGGCCACCCGCAGGATAAAGTGGATGCAGCTACTCTGATCCCAGGATCACATCATCAGCCTTGGCGTTACGGGTGGTGCGGTAGCTCAGCAGTCGCAACAGTAACATGCAGATCAGGATCCCGGTCAGGGTCTCGAAGATATGGCGTACCGAGCTTAAGTCGATAAACCCGGAGGAGAAGGTCCAGAAGGCACCAAACACGATAAAGATGGTCCCGGTCAGGGCCCCGGCAGTACCGGCCATCTTGGGGAAAAGACTCAGGCAGACACCAAGACAACGAGTGAAGATGATATTGGATGCCAGGATCACCAAAAATGAGACGCCGCAGTAGAGATAGATATTGTTGAGGATCGCTGCAGGTAGTAAGAAAGTCCCAAGGCTTACCACTAAAGCACCGATGAGTGCCCCATTGACCGCAGGATTAAAGTCAAAGCGATGCAGGAATAACCGGTTGGCCAGGCCTCCGATGATCCAGGCCGAACCAACCAGCAGCAAAATTCGTCCATAGGTGATAGGGGAGTAGCCGAGATCATCGATGATGATAAAGGAGCTGAAGATATTAAAGATATACAGGGTTGAGATACACAGCCCTGCCAGTAGAGCCGAGGTGGTAAACTCGGGATTCTTCAGAATATGCAAGACACTGCGGGTGGAGATCGAGAAATTGCTATGACGGTGACGATTGGTTTCGGGGAGCAAGATTAGTACTGCCAGCACACACAGCAGACCATAGAGCGCCAGGAAGTAGTATGAGTATTTCCAGTTAAACATCTCCTGGAAGTAGCCGCCGATGAGAGGCGCCACTATGGGGCCGATTCCCCAGGTGATCGTCAGATAATTGGCCACTCGCTTGCGCCCTTCAAAGCTATAGCTGTCGGTGACAATGGCCCTCGAAATAGCGGCTGAGGCACCTATGCTAAGCCCCTGGATAAACCTGAGTGCCAGCATCATCTCGATCGACTGACTTAACGGGATCGCCAGGGTGACCAGGATAAAAGCTGCGGTGGCCCATAAAATAACCGGACGTCTCCCAACAACATCCGACAGCATCCCATAGAAAACCTGGCTCAATCCATTCCCCAGAATATACACAGAGACAGACATCCCAACCAGGACATTGGTGCTACCAAAGAGCTGGGTAATAAATGGTAAAGAGGGAACCGATATATCTACCCCTATCCCGGAGATCGGGGTTAGCAGCAGAATGATAAATAGCAGCCATGGGCTGTTTTTAACAGAGGATTCAGGTGAGCTCATCACGTCTCCTTCACACTGAGAATGGATATGATGCCGGTCAAGGAGTGGTCTGTGAAGAACTGGCAGAAAGAGGCTGCCTCCGGCTATCATCAGGGAGGCAGCATAGCATGCGAAATTAGCTTATAAAACCATCGATAATGTAGGCGCTTTGCTCCAGGGTGATCTTTTGGCGTTCGCCCAGGGCGGTTAAGCCATGCTTTTCCAAAGCGGCGAGGATTTTATTCTTTGCCTCTGGATCCTCAATCTCGTTGCCTTTAAGGGTGGTGGCAACTCCCAGTTGGTGATAGAAGTCCTCGATGGCATCTATGGTGCGCTCTGCGAGATCGTCACCTGGCGTTAAGCCAAATACATTCTGGCCACACTGGGCGAGTTTTTCCCGCTTATCATGGATCATCTGGCGCAGCAGGGCAGGTTGAACGACTGCCAATGTGCGCGCATGATCCAGTCCATACAGGGCGGTTAGCTCATGGCCGATCATGTGGGTTGCCCAGTCGTGAGGAACACCGGCACCGATCAGTCCGTTCAGCGCCTGGTTGGCACTCCACATCAGATTATCCTGCCATTCGCGGGTGGCACGTTGATCATACTCATGACCCAGGCGCAGCAGGTTCTTCAACAGGGCCTCGGCATAACCATCCTGTACCCAAGCCTGGGTTGGATAGGTAATATACTGCTCACAGACATGGACGAAGGCATCGACTATGCCGTTGATCAGCTGGCGCTCCGGCAGGGTGGCCATTACGCTTGAATCCAGCACCGCAAATTTAGGCTGAACTAATGGGGTATGAAACACTCGCTTTTCATGGGTACTGGCCCGGGTGATGACGGCGCCGGCGTTGGACTCGGAGCCGGTTGCTGGCAGAGTCAGTACGGCAGCCAGAGGAACCGCCTGATCGACCGTGTGTTTTCCTTCAAGAATATCCCAGCCATTGCCGGTATAGGGCGCTGCCGCGGCGACATATTTGGAGCCATCGATAACGGAACCTCCGCCTACCGCCAGAATATAGTTAATCTCATGCTCGCGAACTTTAGCGACCGCCTTGTCCAGGGTCTCTACGGTCGGGTTGGGCTCGACACCGGAGAACTCAAACCACTGGTGCTCACTCAGCGCACTCTGAAGCTGCTCATAGACACCGTTACGCTTGATAGATCCGCCACCGTAGATCACCAGAACGCGAGCATCTTGGGGAAGCTCTTTACCAAGTTGACTAATTTCGCCTTCGCCAAACAGGATCCGGGTTGGGTTTACGTAATTGAATTGCATATGACCTCACACCTTTTTATGTTTTGTGTCTCGCCTTGCTATCGCAGCGGCGGCCAATTTCGCTAACTATACTAGTAAAGTCACCGCTATCTTCCCATACACATCAGTCGCAAAAGCTTGCCTGTTTCTGCTTTATAGCTTTTTTTTTTGACTTTATTAGGACATTATCTTGCTTAAAAGTACTAAGGTTCGATTATGAGTGAGATTAGGAATAAGATAATCCAGCTTCTGGAGAAGCTTAGTGGTGAGGGCGGTAATGCTCAGGTTGAGACCGAGCTACCCGGGGTGCGCTTACTCAAATTAGAGCAGTCGATCCCACGCAGGCCTCTGGTATACCAGTCGGGGTTGGTGATCATTGCCCAGGGGCATAAGGTGGGTTATCTGGGCGATCAGGTATTTCACTATGACAGGGAACATTATCTGGTATTGGGGATGCCGATCCCTTTTGAGTGCGAAACTCATGCCTCGAAAGATGAACCTCTGCTGGGCCTCTATATCGACTTTCCATTGGCCTCGGTGCAGAGAGTAGTGCGCCAGTTGCAGGATTATGCAGGGGACATGCCCTTTTTCGATCAGACTCTGTTGCCCGGCGTTGCTGCGGTGGCACTGGACCCGCAACTTAGGGGCTCGGTGCTGCGTCTGCTCGATTGCCTTGGAAATTCCCGTGATTGCCAGCTCCTGGGAGAATCGCTGCGCGATGAGGTGATCTACCGGGTGGCGACCGGTCAGAAAGGAGCTGTGTTGGCGGCGCTGGCAGAGCAGCAGGGCCCCTATTCGCGACTGGTAGGAGTGATCAACCATATCCATAGCCACTACCAGGATCCTCTGCTGGTGGATGAGCTGGCTTCTAAGGCGCATATGAGTAGCTCATCGTTTCACCGGGCTTTCAAGCAGGTCACCTTTGAATCACCACTGCAATACATCAAAAAGATCCGCCTCAACAAGGCCAAGGAGATGATTGAGTATGAGTCGGTGCGGGCGAATATGGCTGCGCTACGGGTGGGTTATAAGAGCCCGGCCCAATTCAGCCGGGACTTCAAGGGGTTATTTGGTATCCCTCCAAGCCAGTTAAAAAGAGGCGATGACACTTTTTTGGGGAAGGACGCTGAGCATACACCGAACTGGTGATATCAGCTGTGCTGAACAGTGTCCTCTGTCCCATCTAAGCCTGGGCCACCACCAGAGGATGGTTTTCCAGCTGAATGATCCGGGAGTTCACCTCAAAGACCCGCTTGAGCATGGGGCGGTCAATCACTTCTTTGGGCTTCCCATAGACATGGAGCTGACCCTTGTGCAGGGCTGCTACCTTATCTGAATACTGGATGGCCAGGTTAAGATCATGGATCACCATCAGGGTATAGATCTGCTGCTCCCTGGTATAGCGTTTGACATATTCGAGCAGTTTGAGTTGGTTATTGAGATCAAGAGCCGAGGTGGGCTCATCCAGGATCAGCACCCTGGGTTTGTTGATCAGTGCCACGGCCAGGCCGACCATCTGGCTTTCACCTCCTGAAAGCTGCATGCAGTTCTTACTGGCAAGATGCAAAATACCCATCTCGGACAGGAGCTGCAGTGCCTTGTTGGCACTCTCGGGCTTGGAGAAAAGGGTCGTCGCATTGATGTTGAGCACTGAGATCAGCATTTCAACCACGGTTGTGCTGCTAAAGATCCGGTGATCCTGGGGAAGATAACCAATATCCCTGTGTGCTAATGGCTGGTCATCGAGGGTGATGATAAAGTTTTTACGCCGATCCCGCTTGGTGATCTCCTTGAGCAGGGTCGATTTTCCGGTGCCGTTTTTTCCGATCACAGAGACCAGCTCACCGGGTTCAATCTGTGGCAGGCTCAGACGATTGAGTACCTTTTTCAGACCAAAGCGGACCGTGAGATCCTGAATATTAAGCGCCATGGAAGCTCCCCTTTCCTTTCAGGATGAGGTAGATGAAAAATGGGATCCCAACCATCGACATCATCACTGTCAAAGGCAATATGGTACCCGGCATGATTGATTTACTGGCGATCGAGGCAAGCTCCAGCAGGACAGCACCAATCAAAAAGGAAGCGGGCAGAAAATAGCGCTGATCCTCACCCAGGATCATCCGGGCAATATGCGGGGCAACCAGGCCAACAAAGCCGATCGCTCCGACGAAAGAAACAGACAAAGAGGCGATGATCGAGACCAGTACCAGGGTCTTATTTCGCAGCAGCCGAATATTGACTCCCATCGACTCGGCACGTGCATCGCCAATGGTCAGGGCCGACAGCTTCCAGGCATCTTTAAGCATGATGCAGAAAATGATGGGAAGTACGACGGCCAGAATGGCGATTTTGTCCCAGCTTCCCCGCGAGAGCGAACCCATCTGCCAGAATACCAGGGTCTGTAACTGAGTCTCGCTTGCGATGTAATGCATCATGATCAGCAGGCTGTCATAGGCAAACATGATAGCGATCCCAAGCAGCATCACCCCTTCAATGGAGATCCGTTTGAGAGAGGAGACACTGGCAATAAAAAAGGTGGTTAGCAGGCACATTAAAAATGCTAACACGGGAACCTGATACTCCACCGGGATAATCGGCAGGGCTACCAGGTTGGTAATCACCAAAGAGGCCCCAAATCCAGCGGCCGCAGAGACCCCAAAGGTGTAGGGATCGGCCAGGGGATTATTCAAGGTAGTCTGCATCTGGGCACCGGCCAGGGCCAGGGCTCCTCCGACCAGAGGCGCCATCAGTGACATCGGCATCCGGATATCCCAGACGATGATCCGGCTGGTTTCACTTGCCTGATCGGGGGCAAATATCGCCAGCAGAACCTGCGACAATGTGAGTCCCTGGGAGCCGATCAGGATGTCGGCAATCAGGCAGACGATTCCGGCGAGGATCATTCCCAGCAGTAACAGGCGCTTGTTGATGGTTCTGGCCCGGTAACAGGCCAGTTCGATATCTATGCTACTCATTGAACAGCCTTGAAGTTATTGATGCCAAAGGTGCCCGAGACATCCGTGCCCGCCAGCAGCCTGTTCATCTCAGAGAAGGTTTGGTCTGGATCTAAGTTTTTGAATGCCTGGGGATAGATCCACTTGGCAAAGAACTCAATGGCGACCAGGTTATAGGGGGAGTTGTAAAAGGGCATGTAGATGGAGTAGATGCGCTTATCCGAATAGTCTTTGCCAACCTTGAGCCATGGACGGTCCATCAGCTTCTCGGTCGCCTGGCGGATCATGGCAGGATGGGTGGGCGCATACCCCAGGGGAATACCGTTACTGGCTCGGCCCTTTTCATCGATCCACCCCGTGGTTTGCATGATGTAGAGATCCGGTTGGCTGGTGATCACTGTCTCGGGAGAGAGCTGACCGCCCTGGGCTTTCCCAAGATATTGATCGGCCACATTGGTTGCACTCAGCAGGGGGATATAGCCTCCCATGTTGCTGTTGCCAAAGGTGTTGCAGCAGGACTCGGTGTAGCCAGCGGCACGCTCAATAAATACTTTCTGGTGCTTTTGAGAGTCCGGAAGCTTGTTAATGGTTGTCAGCAGTGCAT
The DNA here is from genome assembly GCF_003072645.1 of Dongshaea marina. NCBI lineage: Bacteria > Pseudomonadati > Pseudomonadota > Gammaproteobacteria > Aeromonadales > Aeromonadaceae > Dongshaea > Dongshaea marina. Next base: position 3,728,439 of record NZ_CP028897.1, on the reverse strand, counting down.
CGAGGTGGGATTGGTAATAGCTGGCAAATGCCTGACCTTGCTTAACCCGATTGACCGCCTTGGCAATTGTCATCACTGAGTCCAGGGTATTTTTGACCGGTTGCTCGCGAAAATCGATCGCAATCACCTTAACTCCGGCTTTATCCAGAGTCTTCAGCAGCCCCTGATCACGGGCAAGCTTGATATTGGAGAGATCCACGATAAAGAGATCCGGCCTTGGCTTCAGGTTGATAAAGCGCTCGGCATCAAACTCACCGGACTTGATGAGGCCAATTTGCGGGATCTTTTTCAGCTCGGGATACTTTTTCACATAGTAGGCATACATGCTGGGTGCAGAGATCCGCATATCATCGCGCCATGCCGCCAGGTGCTTGGCGGCATCTTGCTGATAGATCATCTCCAGCAGTGGAAAGACCCTGCCCGTCGATAGCGCTATGTGCTGGGGCTGATGCTCAATGGTGACCTTACGGCCTGCCACATCTGTGACTGTAATCGGGTAATACCCGGCAAAGGAGGGCAGGGAAACCAGAACACTTAACAGGATCAGGATTTTTACTAAGGGCTTCATTGAGTCTTTTATTCCATTCGATCAGGGTTAGACCAGCAGCGCTGGTGCAAAGGATATGACTGCGAATGGTAATGAAAATGAGATTGATTATCAATATCAATCATTGTGCGGTTTTATCTGGGGGTTATGTTTCAGCTCGGTTGTTTGTATTTAAGAGGCATTGGTTTCCGCATCACAGGCCTTCTGCCGCAGGGAAGCGGCAGTAGAGATTCCAGGGATGGATTTACAGCGTGCCGGTGATGGCTGAATCCAAACATCAGCAACTGATGTCAAACACCACCTATTTTGGCTGTTGAGAAGTGGAGTGCTCCGGGGTTGAGGGTACAAATATGTTGCCGGGGCGGCAAGCAGGCCCGGTCGTGCCCCTGATTCGTGGGGCACGTCCCTAAGAGCGATATTTAATCCCGGCTCAGGTAATTCGCTTCGCCGACCCACTTATAGCTGGTCAGGGCTTCCAGTCCCATGGGGCCACGGGCGTGGAGTTTTTGGGTTGAAACGGCCACTTCGGCGCCTAAACCAAACTGGGCACCATCGGTGAAGCGGGTCGAGGCGTTGACATAAACGGCTGCAGAGCCGGCACCATTGATAAAGCGTTCGGCGTTGCCAAGGTCGTTGGTCAATATGGTATCCGAGTGTGATGCATTATGCTCACGCAGGTGCATCAGGGCTTCATCGACATCCGCAACCAGCTTGACCCCAAGTTGAGGGCCGAGCCACTCCCGATCAAAATCCCCTTCGACGGCGGCTGCAAGCCTTGGATAATATCCCTCCAACAGGGCATGGGCCTTGGGCTCAGCAATCAGCTCAAGCTCAGAGTCCTCCAGGAAGGCTGCAAGCTTAGGGAGAAATTCAGGGGCGATCTCCTGGTGCACCAACAGGGTATCCAGGGCATTACAGGCCGCGGGACGGTGCAGTTTGGCATTTTTGATCACCGGCAGGGCCCGCTTTTGATCGGCGCTGGCATCGACAAAGCCGTGGCTTATTCCAAAGCCGCCGATGATCACCGGAATGGTACTCTGCTCTTTACACAGTTGCTGCAGGTGTTGACCACCGCGAGGGATGATCATGTCCACATAGCGGTCAGCCTTGAGCAGCTCGCTGATCAGGGCGCGATCCGGGTTCTCGATATACTGCACCGCATCTTCGGGCAGCCCGGTACTACGCAGGGCCTGTTTGATCACCCGTACCAGCTCAAGGTTGGAGTGAAGGGTCTCTTTCCCGCCACGTAGGATACAGGCATTACCGGTTTTAAGGCACAGGGTCGCAATATCTATGGTGACGTTTGGACGCGCCTCATAGATCACTCCAATCACGCCCAGGGGCACCCGGCGGCGGGTGAGGCGCATGCCGTTTTCCAGGGTTCGGGAGTCTATGCTGCTGCCAACCGGGTCGGCCAGCGAAACCACTTTGCGAACATCTTCAATGATTCCACGCAGTCGCTCCTCCGTCAGGAGCAGGCGGTCCAGCATTGCCTCATTGGTGCCAGCGGCGCGGGCTGCACTCATATCCTTCGCATTAGCGGTTAATATTTCGTGTTTTGCGATCGCCAGCTCATCGGCGATTGCCATGAGTGCCCGGTTTTTCTGGGCACTACTCAGGGTAGCCAGCTGGAAGCTCGCCTGTTGGGCGGCTTGCGCCTGCTGTTCAAGGTTCATGCGTCATCCTTTAGAGTAAAACGAGATCATCCCGGTGGATCGCAACGGATCCAAATCCATAGCCGAGTAATGACTCAATCTCCGTCGAGTGGTTGCCTTTGATCTGTCCCAGCTCATGGCTGGAATAACGGGTGATCCCCCGTGCCAGCTCCTGGCCACAGGGAGTGATCACCTTGACGGCATCGCCCCGATGGAAGAGTCCTTCAATGTTTACTATCCCCTTGGGAAGCAGGCTGCTTCCACTATGTTTCACGGCACTGACCGCGCCGGTATCAACATGGATCTCACCACTCGGTGGTGGTCCCGCAAGAATCCAGCTCTTGCGGCTCTCAAGAGGGGTCTGCTCAGCAAAAAATCGGGTGCCAACCCTTTGCTCCCGGGCAAGGCGCAGGATCACTTCCGGAGACTGACCACTGGCTATCACCACATCGATACCGGAGCGACGAGCGAGATCGGCAGCCTGGAGCTTGGTTGACATGCCTCCGGTGCCCAGGCCACTGACACTGTCACCGGCCAGAGCGCGCAGGGTGTCGTCTATGGTCTGTACTTCCTGAATCAGGGTGGCGTTCGGATCCTGTCTGGGATCGGCGGTGAACAGGCCTGGCTGATCGGTGAGCAGGATCAGCAGGTCGGCATCAGCCAATATGGCGGCCCGTGCCGACAGATTGTCATTATCTCCGACCTTGATTTCGGTAGTGGCAACCGCATCATTTTCATTGATGACCGGAATGATACGGTGACGGATCAGGGTTTGCAGGGTATCTCTGGCATTGAGAAAGCGCTCTCTATCCTCAAGATCGGCACGGGTCAGCAACATCTGTCCAATATGCAATCCGTAAAGGTTAAAGAGATTCTGCCAGGTTAACATCAGCTGGCTCTGGCCCACGGCGGCCAGCATCTGCTTGTTTGAGATGGTGGAGGGCAGGGGTTTGAATCCAAGATGCTCGCGTCCGGCAGCGATCGCGCCGGAGCTGACAAGGATCAGCTGATGCCCTTCGTTATGGAGTGCTGCACACTGGCGAACCAGTTCAACCATGTGTGCCCGGTCAAGGCTCTGAGTACCACCCGTGAGTACGCTGGTTCCCAACTTTACTATGATGGTTTTACGCTGCATCACGCTCTCAAATATAAAATTTGTGACTGACCCTCCCTTTTACCGCTAAAAAAGACCAAGTGCAATCATTTTTTGTGCAATTGATGGTTTTTTTGAAAAGCTTTTCACCCTTGTCACAGCAGGGCTGAGTCCCATTAAGTGGAGGTTTACATTTTTTTCCAATTTGATAGATTGGTGTTCGGATGAGGCTTTTGAGCCTGTTAAATATGGACTGATGGAGAGGCAGATGAACGAAATGGAGCTCTTATCTGCAGAGCAAATGGATGCTTGCCCTGAGGCATGGAATGATTCAGAAAAAGCTCTGCTACCCCCTCAATTGATCGACTGGCGTGACAAGCTTTGCCTACGCTTTTCCGGCACTCTTAAAAATGAACAGCTTCTTTATATTGGGGAGCCGGCACGGGTGGTTATCCGCTTTGAGCCGGAGTTGGTTGCGGTTTACACCTCGAATTTCAGAAAAGATGAGTCACACAACATTCACCTGCAGCTTGAGCTCCAGGGAGGCGTCAGCGTGGCAGAGGGGGAGCTGCAACAGCTACAATTGCTGGTGAAGCAGGCTTTGGATAGTCGAGGCCGTCATTACCTGCGCTGTAGTGGCTGCGGGCAAACCCTACCGAAAGAGTATCTTGAGCGTCTCGAAGATGCTGCAGTCTGTCGTCGCTGCGTCGATAAGCGCTATCAACAGATTTAACGACCTGGATGGCGGGGTGGCCAGTTCCCCTCGGTTGCCCTGCTATTCTTCCAGAATAAACCCCTTAAGTAGCAGTGCCTCAAGATCATCGGCATACTCCTGATGCGTATCGTTTGGGATCAGCAGTGCCAGCTCGTTGCCTATGGGAGTAAAGCGATAGTAGATCAATCTGATCTTTTTATGCTTAGGGCGCAGCAACCAGCTGGTTTTCTGGTAGACCAGCTTCACTCCCTGTGAATTGACTTCTCCGGACTCGAGCTCGCTGGCATGAATCAGCCCAAGATCGGCAAGTTGCAGCAGTGAATTGAAAGGGAGCCGATATTTCCCCAGGGTGAGTTTGTGGGTTTCCATGCGTTGCAAAAATCCGGAGTCCTGATGATAGCCCTGCATCAGTTTTAATCCCTGATCGCCTCCGTAATGGCTACTTAGCTGGCGGGCTCGTTGAAAGGTACGGGCTTCCCTGAGAGTCATCTGTTGTAATACCTTCATACTCTTCACCGAAAAACTCCCCGGGGTTGCGATCTCTTTTGCCAGAATTCGTCCCCAAAGCTGCTGCATGGTCGGGGCTGCAACCTTTTCAACCAGTGACAGAAAGCAGGTGAGCCAGTCGGGATCTATCTCATTGGCTGAGTTATCATCGCTCTGGCGAGCTGCCTGAGCCATGATCAGCTCCAGGTTTTGCTGGCTGGCTCTTGCTTCCAGTTGCAGGCGATACTGGGTTCGCTCCTCCAGCGAGATCTGAGTCCGACCTGTGATCTCGGCATCGATTCCCCGCCTGCGAGCGATTTCTGTCACTTTTTCCTTGGCGGTGAGTAGATGATGCTCTGTTCTGGCTGGGGTCTTGCTCATATCGACACCGGATAAATGATCTTCCTTGCTTAATTATTATGCAAATCTGCGAAGCATCCAGATGAAAGCTAAGGGTTTTTCAATTTTCTGATGGTGCTGTGAGATGCACCGGCTAACAGGGGAGTTCCGATTCACTCTTCACTGAATTCATTTTTATCCTGGGAACGGTGGATTTGCAGCTTAACTACATGAATGTCGGGGTCGCCCGACAGCGAGCCAGGATGACCCATCCTGCGGATAGCTAATTACAGCTACGCTGTATTTGCCGGGGTGCCGGCAGCACATTACTTTTGTACCGCCAAAAGTAATCAAAAGCTCACTCCGCACGATGGGTCCTCCATCGACCTGCGTGGCTCGGCGATTATCAGGATGATAACCGCGATTGAAGGATAGCCGGGACATGGATGTTCCGTCTGTCCGTTAGTGAATCTGATGAATCATGAGGATGAAGCAAATTCCGGGGTGTCCTTGGGAGTGAAGAGGGTACTGGACAAGCAATACCCTTTTCCCGCCGGCCGCAGGTCAAACCGAATTAATTGTGCAAGGTCACAGGCTAAGAGCAGGACCCGGTTCGTCAGGCTATGGGTGTCAGATGTGACAGTTTTTGTCTGGATTAAAATGTAGCAGTATGTCCACCTCTGAGAGCGACAAGGAAAGTGAGATGGACTGGCTCTATGAAGCGAAATTTAAAATAGCGGAAGCGGTTCAGAGTGCGATCTGGGATAAAAGAGAAGCCGTTAATCTGCATATAACCGATGAGGGAGTGATTGAGCTGCATACTCACCCTCTGAAAGTCACAGTAGCGGCGAATGGACTGGCTATCGACGAGAAAAGGATCTATTACCCGATAGGAAGAGTGGCAGTAACGAGCTTTAGCTGCTTTGTCTCGGGGATGGTACATATTACTCGGGATGATCCGGATCCAGTAACCATTGCCGAGGAGTTAATTAATAAACTTGAACTTAAGCTGTTAGCTTGTGTTTGAATTGAGCTTTCAGGGATGACTTACAATACCCGGATTTATAGATGAATGATTCCGAAATCAGCAAGTTGTCAGATCTGACATCTTTCAAAAAAGATCCATTGTGTTAAAAAGTGACTAAGGCTCAATCAGGCAGAAGATTAAACATGAAAGATACAGGGGATTTGATTCAGGAGTCACTGGAAAGTGTCGGCCGGGTATATGAAAAAGCCTTTGACGATCTACTCGATATTCGAGCAACCCATCAACTCAATGAGATGACTGACTCAGATAAAATGCGTTTTATTTGCGGTTATGTCGAGGCGGTGACAGAGCACCTCAAAGCAAAACGCTCCTCCTATAAATAGGTCGGGGGGCTTCTAAGCAAAGGGATCACTTCTGTTTATCCAGTCGATTTCGCGGGAAGTAGTAAGTGGATTGATAGACTCGGACGTTCACCGCAATAACTGAGAGATCAACCACCTTTCCCTCAGATGAATAGGAGGTCGAGGTGATCTGTAGCAGGGGGTCCTGATCCGGGATCTCCAGCATCCTGGCCATCTCTGGCTCGGCTAGGATCGGGGCAAAGGATTCATGATGACCTTCGATAATCAGACCCGCTTCCTCTTCAATAAATCGAAACTTTGAGCCCTGCATATGAGCCAGGCTCAGGGTTGGAAACAGCTTAGCAGGCATATAACTATCTTCAACCTGGCGGGGTTTATCCTCCACAAAACGGATCCGCTGGATGTAATAAATCTTCTCTCCAGGCTCCAGATGTAGTTTGGCGGCGATGCTGAGCGGAGCCGGAATAACTGAAAACTGAGTGACCCTGTTTTCGGTTTTTTTTCCAATCAACTGCATGTGCTCGGCAAAGCTATTGAGTCCGTGAATCGTGTGTTGCACATCTTTTTTCAGGATATAGGTACCACTGCCCTGTCTGCGCTCCAGCAGTCCCTCCTCAACCAACAGGCTAATCGCTCGCCTCAGGGTCATTCGGGAAACCTGGTAGTGGTTGGCCAGAGATTTTTCACTGGGCAGGGCATCTCCGATCCGGTAGTGATCGGAATTAATCCGCATCCTGAGTTTACGGGCAAGCTGTTGGTAGATCACTTTTATACCTAAATGAACTGAATTCTTGTGAAATTGAGCCGGAATTATAAAAATTTAATCATAGTATTCATATAGTTATAAGTTCGTATCTCAAATTATTAAATGGAGATCAAAATAGATCTAATAATCTGCCAATAAATAGACCACTTTGAGTGGAAACCTTCCGTGATTCAGATCACGTTCTGTGGTTCAGCCAAAGGGGGTGGGGGAGGGAATTTCTTAAGCTGCCTGCAACTTCTCGCGAAATATGACCAAAGAGACGCGGGGATCGACAGCACTTAAGGAGCGGCTATGAAACAGTTTTCGGTGGTGATTGCAGGTGGAGGCAGTACCTTTACTCCAGGGATTGTGATGATGCTTTTGGATAACCTGGAGCGTTTTCCCATCAGGACTCTTAAGTTTTATGATAATGACGGAGCACGCCAGGAAGTGATCGGTGAGGCTTGCAAAATCCTGCTCAGGGAGCGGGCTCCGCAGATTGAGTTTTGTTACACCACAGATCCACAAATCGCCTTTAGTGATGTGGACTTTGTGATGGCGCATATTCGGGTGGGCAAATATCCGATGCGTGAGCTGGATGAGAAGATCCCCCTGAAATATGGAGTGGTAGGCCAGGAGACTTGTGGCCCGGGAGGGATCGCTTACGGGATGCGCTCGATAGGAGGGGTACTCGAGCTGGTCGACTATATGGAGAGATACTCACCCGATGCCTGGATGCTCAACTACTCGAATCCGGCAGCGATTGTCGCCGAGGCAACGCGCCGGCTTTGTCCGAACGCCAGGATCCTAAATATCTGTGATATGCCGATAGGCATTGAGGGCAGGATGGCGCAGATCCTGGGCCTTGAGTCGCGTAAGGAGATGGAGGTGAGCTACTATGGCCTCAATCATTTTGGCTGGTGGAGAGCGATTCGTGACCACCAGGGCAATGATCTGATGCCAAGGCTCAGGGCTCATGTTGCCGAGCATGGCTATATTCCGATGACCGAAGCTGCCCATCACGAGGCCAGCTGGTGTGAAACCTTTGGCAAAGCCAGGGATATCTATGCTCTGGATCCCGAAACCCTTCCTAATACCTACCTGAAGTATTACCTGTTTCCCGATGAGGTGGTTGAGCATTCAGATCCCCACTATACCCGGGCCAATGAGGTGATCGATGGTCGTGAAAAGCAGGTGTTTGGTCAGTGCCGGCAGATCATTGAGCGGGGCAGCGCGCAGGACGCTGAACTTGAGGTGGATGAGCATGCCTCATACATAGTGGATCTGGCCCGGGCCATTGCACTCAATACCAAGGAGCGGATGCTGCTGATCGTGCCCAACAAAGGGGCTATCCATAATTTTGATCCCGATGCCATGGTTGAGATCCCTTGCCTGGTAGGCTCCGGGGGACCCGAGCCCCTGCAGATAGGTGATATTCCCAATTTTCAGAAGGGGATGATGGGGCAGCAGGTGGCGGTTGAGAAGTTGGTGGTTGATGCCTGGATTGAGGGTTCTTACCAGAAGCTGTGGCAGGCGGTGTCCCTATCCAAGACAGTACCCAGTGCGACAGTCGCTAAGTGTATTGTCGATGAGCTGCAGCAAGTCAACCGTGACTATTGGCCTGAGCTTAACTGATAGAAGTCAGATCTGATCTCAGAGCATCCTGGATCGCGAGCCAGGATGCTCTGCTTATGCCAGAGCGTTTCCCTAGATAATCTTTTCCAGTTCAGCCTCCCTGCTTCTCGCTACGTTGCATTGCAACTCCACCCTTGCTGCAGAAGGTCAGCTTAACAAAGCTCAAAGCAGCACTTGAACTTGAGCGGCGCGAATAGCTACCCGGATTAAACCAAAAATTCTATAAGTGTCTGTTATCGGTTGTGAGTCCTGGGTTCAGCCATCACCAGCACCCTGTAATTCTGTATCTTTTGCATGAGATTCTTTTCCTGAACTGTGCTTTTGAAACCAACAGATTTAAATCAGCAAAGCATACATCATGCCGACAAAAATGGACTCATCAGAGTGCCATCTTACCAGGGGGTCACTCATCTCTTGGAAATTTAGTAGTGACGACATCTTTTTAGGAGTTTTAGTCCCTGCGGATTGGTAGATTATCTTTATCAGAGTACAGAAAGCTCTAATCTGATTTCTTATTTTATCTGCAAGTTATCGCATTCATTTTTTATTAGCTGGTCATCCATTGTTTTAAATGAATGCAATGACTCTTAAATATATAAGAGAGTGCAACATGCAAAGTATACAACACACCAATAATCCGGTTCAGCAGGCATATTCCTCACAAGCAGCCTCCTCAGGAAGCTTGGATATGAACTCAATGTCCATTGATAATGTTCTTCAGTTTGTTGTTCGTACCCTGATGGAGACTCGGGATAATGCAGCTCGATCTATCCAGGGGTTGATGGCGACTGTTCAGGCAAATAACAAGGCGGCAAGCGATATTCAGAATGAGGCCAGTGCCGTCCAGGGGCTCACCGAGGGTAAGTGGGGGGGAGCTATTGTCGATAAGCCAACCTGGTCAGTGGATAAGGCTGATAACACTATCCATCTGGATGGTGGCTATAGCATCACCTTTGATAAGGGAGAGCAAAGTGGCAATAGCCAGTGGCAGATCCATGGGCCAGATGGTAAGACGGTTACCATTTGGGGGATCCTCACGTAGATACCAATGAGGATGGAAATGCTGATTTCGAATTTTATCATCAGTCGACCTTTGTACTAAAAGATGGTACGAAAATTACAGTTGGGCTAGAGGAGTCTGAAAATTCATGGGAAAAGGGGCACTATTTATCTGCTAATCTGACGATCACCAAAGGAAATCAATCTGTTAAGGTTTCTGGAGTAAATCATGGGCATAGTAAGAGCAACCCTAATCAAACCTTAAATATTGGTGATGTCACCCTCAATGGCTTTAATGATGATGCCAATACTAAAGATGGGGACATCTATCAGATGGGGAGCAACACCAGCGAGTGGAAAAAGTATGATGCAAATAGCACCTATGTTCCCAAATCAGAGGTCCAGGGAATTATCGATACACTAAAAGAGCAGGGAGTGAAACTCAATGGTGAGGATCCTCAGTCTTGGCTTGATGGTAAATCAGGAGACTACCTGAAGAAGGCTGACCTGGTTGAGCTGAATGGCTATCTGAATCAGGCGGCATCCGATGCAAACCAGGTAGGGCAGAATCAGCAGACGATGCTCTCACAAAATGTGCAGAACCTTGGGAATATTCAGAAAAATATTTCAGCGGTACTGAGTAAATTGATAGATACCCTGAAAGATATTATTGGAATCGTTCGTTAACAGTCGCTGACTAACCGCTCAGTAAAAAGTTACCCGCCCAAATAAAAAGAGGAGCCTGGACAGGCTCCTCTTCTCGTTCCTCAGCTCTGTGAGGATTAAGCAAACAAGCCGTAGATAATCGCAGAGATGGCAACCAGACCCATCAGGGTGATGAACACATTGCTCAGCTTGCCTTTATAGGACTTAAGTGCCGGGATGCGGTGAATGGCATACATAGGCATGATAAACAGGATCATAGCGATGACAGGGCCGCCCAGGGTTTCAATCATTCCCAAAATACTTGGGTTGATGGTGGCGACGATCCAGCAGCTTAGCAACATGAATAGCACAACGAAACGCTGCAGGTTTTTCTCTTTAACCGTCTTCTTCGAATTACGCAGGTGCTTCACTATGATCCCGTGTAAACCCTCGCTGGCTCCAAGGTAGTGCCCGAGGAAGGACTTGGAGATAGCGATGAAAGCCACGATAGGGGCAGCATAGGCCAGTACCGGGGTTGAGAAGTGGTTGGCAAGGTACGAGAGGATACTGATATTTTGTGCCTTGGCCTCGGCAAGATCTGCAGGGTTGAGGCTCAGAACGCAGCTAAACACAAAGAACATCACGGTTGCCAGCATCATGATGTGGCTGTACTTGAGGATGCGAGAGCTCTTGTTATCGGCGCCCTTGCCATAGCGTTGTTTTTGATCCACGGCGAAGGAGGAGATGATAGGGGAGTGGTTAAAAGAGAACACCATCACAGGGATGATAAGCCACATACTCATCCAGAACCCATCTTCTCCGGCTGCACTGCCGGTTAAACTTGCCTGAGTGAAAAGCTCAGTGCTCCAGTTTGGGATAAGATACAGCGCCAGCAGCATCAGCACCGCCACAAAGGGATAAACCAGGATGCTCATCGCCTTGACGATCATCTGTTGGCCGAAGCGGACGACTCCCATCAGTGCCAGGATCAGCACCAGGGAGAGAATGATCCTCGGAGGCGCAGTCATCCCCAGTTGGTGTACCATGAAGCTTTCGGTGGTGTTAGTGATAGCCACAGAATACATCAGCAGGATAGGCCAGATAGCCAGGAAGTAGAGAAGGGTGATCACCTGACCTGAGACCCGGCCAAAGTGCTCCTCAACCACTTCGGTAATATCATCTTTCTTTGACGAGCCTGATAAAACAAAGCGACACAGAGCCCGGTGAGAATAGTAGGTCATAGGAAAAGCTAAAACCAGCATCACCAGCAGCGGCCATAATCCACCAATACCGGCATTTATCGGCAGGAATAGAACGCCTGCTCCAATTGCTGTGCCATAAAGTCCCAGCATCCAGGTTGTATCCTGTTTTTGCCAGTTCTTACTATGCGTAGTAGCGACTTCAACCTGGGTTTCAGCCACGTTGGCGGCTGATTGATGTTCTATTGACACAGCGATTACCTCTTGAGTTTGTGTTGCTGTTTCACGGTTAAACTGAGTTTCATTATTATTTTGTTATTGGTGGCAGATAAATTAATCCGCAAGCGTGGGTTTAAGACTGAAAACAGGACTTTTAAAATCAATATGTTTACATTTCAAACCATCCGGTTACATATTTTTTTGCCATTGGACGAGGCAAGAATAGTCAAATAGCCAGGGTGTATTGTATGAGTTGTGTATGTGTTTTATGACGGTTTGTGACAGGGGGATAAGCCTTTGTAGACTTGTGATTCTGATCACGTTTTAATTCAATTATAAGTATGCGATACCTGAAAAAGTGTGCGTATAGTCATGCGGAATAAGACTTAAATGAATCGATGAGAAAATAATCAGATTGGTCTCCATGATTTCATGTGCTTATTCAGAACTCTGCAGATAAACAGGGTAGCTCCAATTGAGCTCATCATAGGGAGAGAGTGATGCCTAAAATATTATTTGTGGAAGACAGTCGTTATCTTTTTGAGCTGGTTAACAATCCATTAACCGAGTTGGGATATCGATTGCTTCTTTATCATGGTTCGAAACAGATAGAGCAGGAGATTATCCATCATCATCCGGATCTGGTTGTTTTAGATACCAGCCTCAAAGGGAGGGATAGTCTGAGGCTCTGCCGGTCAATCCGCAGTCAGTATAGAGGGGGATCATGGTGGTGGCTCATACTCAAAACTGGCTCTATCAAGTCGAAAGCCTGGAGCAGGGAGCAGATGATTACCTGAAAAAGCCGGTTAACCCGGAAGTCCTGCTAGCGCGGATTAAGGCCTTTATACGACGCTGCGAGTGATTAAACGGCGTTACTTTGCTTCATGTCATAAATCGTCATAAATACACAACATATTACCTACAGAGAAACTGACAGACCTTCGATATGCTGCATACTGTTGAGTGAAGATTAATTTCAGGTAGTGATATATTTTCAGTAGAGTGATTAGAAGCGATAAAAATAATGAAAAGTAAGTATTATCATTTAAGGCATATGCTCAGGCCGAAACCATGAAGCTTAAGTTTTTCTTATGTGTGACTTTATTATTATCTCTTTCAGCTTGCCAGAGAGCGGAAAGAGAGGGGGAGCAACACCATGGACATCAATATCATAAAAATCATCTGCCGCGAAAGCAGGATAGAGATATTGATGCTGAGGCCTACTGTCTGGATAAATTAATCACCAAAAGAATATCGATATATACAAAGTACCGTAATCAAATTGAGCATAAATATATACACTAAGAGAGATGGAAATCTTATCTATCAAGTTTAGGTTTAAAAAGTATGAAATATAAATACTGGTCAGTTGTACTGTTCCCGGTAATCCTTCTTATTTCTGGTTGTAATGGTAGTGGGGATACATCCAATAATAATATAACAGCAAAGAGTTCTGTTCTGGTACCTGATACGAACTATGCCTTCACTCAGGAAAAGTTGGATGATTTACTCAGGGAAAGGAGAGAGTTTCTCAATAGTGCGACCTTGGATTATAAGGTACCTGGGAAGAGCATTAAAAAATATCAGATCAAATATGGGATGGAGGCTTGGAAAGGGCAGGCCCTACTCATGTTTAAGCAGGAGCAGGATCCAGAGGCCTCGGCTCTTGTCATGCAAGTTCCGATGCAGCCAGATGAAAAAAGTGAATGTTACTTATGGAATGAGGGAGATTCAGACGATCAGCGCCGGGTGTTTGATTGTTCGATAGAGCGCACCTCATCTATGGATGGTGAATCCATAGATTTTATCAATGTTCCAGACTCTGGCGGTTTGGGTTATGCGATAAGTTTACCTTTTCACAAGGATCTGACTGGAATTGGCTCAGCTCGTTTCACTGTAACAGGTGATAGTACAGGTGTTTATTTGATCCGCTCTAGCAATCCTTTTGCTAAGCAAAACGTGGAGTTTACGACTCTTGGGGTTAGCTCCTACCTTGATATTGCGCAGATCCTGGAAAGCAAAGGGATAAACCAAAATATTACTTTGGAATTTGATAACTTTGTTGGTGGCTCAGTTGATGATGATATCAATATGTACACCGGCCTGATGCTGCGTGAATATGAGGTGAAGACCCGTCTATCAGCCAAAGGATCAGTGGCTTCCGGAGGGGTTGATCTCTTCTCTGCCGGAGTGGAGCGCAGTGTAACTCTAAAGAAGAATGGTTTTTCGATCGCTGACAATCAACGATTTGGAGTTCACTCCTGGGACGATGAGGATGATAAAAAACAGGCAACAGATTATCCGTTAAACCATCCTGCCCATAGCCCTCAGGCGACCTACTTCAAGCGGATGCTGGGTGATAAGGGTGTGCCTTTCTATCTCTTCACCATAAAAGCAGCGCCAGCAGATGGCATGCACTATATGACCCGAGCTGAGTTGGATCGCTATCAGCTAATTACGCAATATCAATAGCCAGAGCTGAGTTGGCCGCAGTGTGCTCCTGTTAACGGGGGCACACGCCGGTAAACTGCATCAGGTTTATAGCCCCATTGATCCCGATGATCAGCATCTGGACTCCCATCACCGCCATAATCAGCCCCATGATCCGGCTGATAAATCGAATGGCATCACGGCCGATCAGTTTCATTAGCTGGCCGCTAAATACAAAGACCAATCCGGTAATGATGCAGACCAGGGCAAAGGCACTGATGGCTGCACTGACCCCGCTGAATCCTTGTGCGGTATAACTCATGGCGGCTGCAATCACCCCTGGCCCGCCAATGGCAGGGGTTGCCAGCGGAAACAAAGTGATTTTACTCGCATGCTCCGGATTACTCTGCAGTTCGTCGCTGCTGGTTTTGCTATAGAGGAGTTGCAGCCCACAATAGGCGATGAGGCTACCGCCAACGATTCTAAGGGCCGGCAGGGAGAGGCCAAAGGCCAAAAAAAGCAGTTTCCCCAGGATGCAGAAGGTCGCAACAATCAAAAAGCCGGTGATGGCAGATTGAATGGCAACCTTTTTCTGTACTCGGGCTGGCATCTCGGCGGTCAACCCGACGAACAGCGGCAGAGTCGACAAGGGGTTCACAATGGCAAACAGGCTGAGAAAGGAGGTGAGGGTAATGAGCAGAAACTGGTGCATGGCAGCATTCCTATCTGGGCTTGGAGCAATCTCCTCGCAAAGGCTGCGGAAGCCTCTGCGAGGATTTCAGAGGTTAGGAGCTATGAAAACGTGCGGTAAAGTGGCGAAGTAGTGGTGGCTCATAGCTAAAACTCAGGCCCCGGATACTTTCAGCCCTGCGTTTAACGGCTGCCAGGCAGCTTGCGACATACTCCATATGGTTGTTGGTGTAGACCCTGCGTGGAATGGTCAGACGCAGTAGCTCAAGAGGCGATTCCTTTTGCAGGCCGGTCGCCGGGTCGCGCCCGAGCAACAAAGAGCCTATCTCAACCCCACGGATCCCACCCTCCAGATAGAGCGCGTTGGCTAGTGCCTGGGCTGGGAACTTATCGCCCGGGATATGCGCAAGCAAGATTCTGGCATCCACGAAGACCGCATGCCCACCTGTTGGATATTGGATGGGAACTCCCGCCTCAAGCAGTAGATCTCCCAGGTATTTAACCTGACCGATCCGGTAGCTCAGGTGATCCTCATCCATTCCCTCTCGCAGCCCAACCGCCAGAGCTTCCATATCCCGGCCTGCCAGTCCGCCATAGGTGACAAACCCCTCCTGAGGAATACAGCGAACCTGGACCTGGCGGAACAACTCTTCATCGCTACGGATACAACATAGGCCACCGATATTGACCATGGGATCTTTCTTAGCGGACATGGTGAGCATGTCACCATATTGGTACATCTCACTGATAATCTCAGCCACGCTCCGATCCTGATAGCCGGATTCACGCTGCTTGATAAACCAGGCGTTTTCACAGTAACGGGCGGAGTCGATAACCACAGGGATCCCATGGCGCTGTGCGATCTGGTAAACGGCGCGCATATTTTCCATCGAGACAGGTTGCCCCCCGGTACTGTTACAGGTCACTGTGGTGATGATGGCTGCGACATTTGCGGCGCCATGTTCAGTGATGGTTGCCTCCAGCTTGCCAAGATCGAAGTTGCCCTTCCAGTCATAGGGAGAGGTGGTGTCATAGGCCTGAGGGGTTGCAACATTGATCGCCTGGGCACCGTTGAGCTCAACATGAGCGGCAGTGGTATCGAAGTGATAGTTTGAGATAAAGACCGGATTTTGGCAGCCCCGTTGCTCTATGATCGCCGGAAACAGGATCTGCTCTGCACCACGGCCCTGGTGAGTCGGCAGAACATAACGATAGTTGAAGATCTCCTGTACCGTCTCCTGCAGGTGATAATAGTTGCGACTGCCTGCATAGGACTCATCGCCCATCATGAGTCCTGCCCACTGTTTATCACTCATCGAGCCCGTGCCTGAGTCGGTCAGAAGATCGATAAACACTTCGTCACTTCGAAGCAAAAAGGGGTTGTAACCCGCGCGCTCAAGTGCCTGCCGGCGTTGCTCTGCACTGATCATTTTGATGGGCTCAACCATTTTGATGCGAAAAGGCTCAGGTATACGCTGCATAATCATTCTCCGTAAAGATAGATCTTGCCTGTCCCGGTGAATTCCGGGCGTGGCTATTTAACAAATTTGTATGAAAGGGATAGAGCGGAGTCTTTTCACTGCCCGGGTTGATCAGCGCTCAGCAAAAGCCACCTCGCAGTGAGGTTCAATGGATCAACAGCGCAGGAAAAAACGTCCTGGAATCAGGCAGAAGGGAAGTCGTGTGACAGGCGAAAATCTATGTTGTACCAGCAAGCCACCATCAAGGGGCAGGTGAAGTAAAATCCAAGTCCTTTGGACATCATTGAATCTCCGAAAGAGGTTTCAACTAAAGACCCGATGAGGATACTGCTCTTTTGAGTCTGGATGTGTGAGAGGTTTCACAATCCGAACACAGAGGGGGAATTTTGTGCGCCGAGGGAACTAAACAGCGACGATCTGTGCTGATTTGAATAAAGATGCGGATAGCTCTCCTGCCAGAAAAATCCTGTGCAGGCTCAACCCCACCATAGGCGCTCTGGAGTGGCGCTCAAGTTATCCCTAGGCTTAGCATAACTTCCGGGGCTCACTTTGTTTCGGCTGATTTCGCGGCTTCCATCCCACGCTTTTCATTGATCGTGAATAGCAGGACAAGGCCGAGCATAAAAAATAACAGGGTTGAGAGAATCGATAGTTGATGATCGCCATCTGTCATATAGTTGATAAAGCCATAACTCAGGGGGCCAATGATGGCAGCTAACCTGGCGGAGGCTCCCCAGAGACCGAAGAACTCAGCGGTTCTTGAGACCGGGGTAAAGAGTCCAATCAGGGCACGACCGGCAGATTGGCTTGCTCCCATTGCCAGGCCAATCAAATTCCCCGCGACCCAGACGGCGATCGCTTGTTTGGAAAGGTAGATAATCAGCACCGCCAGACACCAGAGCAGCAGAGTGATGGATAGAGTTCGAACCGATCCCAGGCGATCCTGAATAAAGCCAAAGAAAAATGCGCCAATGGCGGCTGTGACATTCACCACCATGATCAGGATAATAATCTCCTGTGAGTTTAACCCCACCACCTCCTGGGCATAGATGGCCGCCAATACGATCACCGTGCTGATCCCGCACTGGTAGATAACCAGGGTGATCAGAAAGCGAAACAAGTCTTTGAAGTGAGCCGCTTCATGCAGGGTCTGCCTGAGCCGCCCCAGGCTTTCCATGAACAGGGAAACCCCGATATGTCCCGGAGATGGCTGGGCGCGCTCGCGCAACCATAAAAAGGTTGGGATCACCGATAGGGCAAACAGCAGGGCAACAATCAACATGCACCCCGGGACGAACTGCTCGGCCGTCAGACCATGCTGCTCGGCCCAGGCGATATAACCCAGGCAGATCCCAAGGGTCAGTAGCCCCCCAAAATAGCCCAATCCCCAGCCATAGCCTGAGACCTTGCCCATCATTTTCTTATCGCAGATCTCCGGCAGGAAAGCGGCAATCAGATTTTCCCCGCTGGCAAACATAACGTTGGCTAAAATCACCAGGGTCATCGCCAGCAGAACATCGCCCGGGCCGGTAAAAAAGAGCAGGGCGGTAAACAGGATGCAGCCAAGGGCGGTTGCCAGCAGCAGCCTTTTTTTAATCGCCAGCTGATCGGCGATCGCCCCCAGAGCCGGTGCACTGATGAGGACGATCAAATTCGACAGGCCCACAGCTATGGTCCACAGAAAGGTTGCGGCGCCCTGGGTTGAGGCCGCGATCACCCCGACAAAATAGGCGTTGAAGATGGCGGTCATCACGACCGTGGTATAACCCGAATTGGCGAAGTCGAACATCGCCCAGGAAAACAGCTCCCGGCGACCCGCCGGGGCACTGCGCTGTTGTGTTCCATGCTGCTGTTGATTGATCATTGCATTGACTCCGTGAGATCCGGTTCTTTGCATCGGCTCAGGATCACCGCCCTTGCGCGATCTCTGAGTTTCAGGGCCGCGCTCCAATCTGTGCCCTGTGGCTCCAGAGGCGTATCTATGGTGACCTCGAGCCCCCCCCGCCTTGGAAACCAGGAGATATCGCGAAGCTTTGAGCGGGCTCCGTGGATGGTAATCGGGATCACCGGCAGCTTTGCATCAACCGCAGCGATGAAAGCCCCCAGGTGAAATTTATGCAGGCCTGGCATGCGATACAGGGTGCCCTCCGGGAAAAAGAAAAATGAGCGGCTATTTTTGGCATCAGCTGTAATGCGTCTGGCGTCGGCGAGCCCCTTGCGGGTGTCGAAGCGTTCGACGAACTCACAGCCCAGCCTGGAAAGAAAAATACGCGCAAACAGATTTTGCTTAAGCTCCGCCTTGGCGACGAAACAATAATCGATGGGGACTGCACAGATCATCAGCAGGCCATCAAGATAACTGGTGTGGTTTGATACCAGAATACAGGGGGTCTTTTGAGGCAGGTTTTCTCTGCCTTTGATCGTCAGGGAGGTTCCTGTCAGGGCCATTAGTAACCGGGCACCGCCCCTGGCAATACTCCGACAGATGCGTCGATTGGGCAGTAAAGCGGTCAGACACCAGACCAGTGGAGCGATAATCGCCGTGACCAGCCATACATAAGCTGCATACAGGAGGTCCGAAGCCGTGCGGCGAATGTTTTTCAGCCAGGATTTGATACCTGCCAGTGACAGCCGTAATAGCTGCCACCATACCGCACGTTGCCGGGTCGCCAGTTCACCGCGCTGATAGAGCTCCCGGCTCGCGGCTCTGCGGATCTTGCCGCTGGAGGTTTTGGGGATCGTATGGGGTGGGGCCAGCAGTATCTCGTCGGGGGCCGTCCCCAGCAGGTCGACGGCAAGCTTAATGATCCTGAGCTTAAGCTGCTGCTTCTGACTTTCAAGTTGTTCACGAGTTTCTGCAAGTACGATCAACTTTTCAGTTGCACTGCGACGATCGGATGCGGCAAAGACCGCGATACAGCCCTTACGGATCCCCGGGACTGTAGCGATCG
Source organism: Dongshaea marina (assembly GCF_003072645.1). NCBI lineage: Bacteria > Pseudomonadati > Pseudomonadota > Gammaproteobacteria > Aeromonadales > Aeromonadaceae > Dongshaea > Dongshaea marina. The sequence continues at coordinate 3,709,260 of NZ_CP028897.1, read as the reverse complement.
CTTCTTCCAGTTCATGGGGGTATATATTTCGTCCGGCGCGGATAATAATGTCTTTGACTCGACCGGTCAGAAACAGCTCGCCGCCGGCCAGGTACCCCCGATCTCCGGTTGCTAACCATTGATCATGAAGCAGCTGCCGGGTCTTCTCCGGATCCTGATAATAGCCACAGGTTGCCGAAGGGCCCTGGAACTCCAGAACTCCCTCTTCACGTTCAGGGAGCTCCCTGCCAAAGCTATCAATAATTCGGATCTGGTGACCGGGCAAAGGCTGGCCAAGCCCCACCATTTGGATCACATCTTTGTCATCACCCGCCGCAGGTAAGGCTTTACCGGTGCGCTCCAGTGGTTCCCGCTGGATCCGTTCAATCCGCGGCAAACGTCCCAGTGGCGGGAAGGTCAGTCCCACCGAACACTCTGCCAGGCCATAGCTGGGGGCCATTGCCTCGGGACGAAACCCGTACTGGGCGAACCGCTCGCTAAAGCGGCGGATGGTATTGGCGGCGACCGGTTCAGCTCCGTTCCATGCCTGGCGCCAGCAACTGAGATCCAGCCCCTGTAGATCGGCGTCATTGATTTTATTCAGACACAGCTCATAGGCAAAGTTAGGGGCGGGGGAGAGTGTCCCCCGGTGTCGATGAATGGCCCAGAGCCAGCTTTGGGGCTTTGACAGGAACTGCAACGGCGACATGATCACTAGGGGGATCCCATGGTAGAGGCTGCCTAACCAGGCTCCGATTAATCCCATATCGTGATAAACCGGCAACCAGCTCACCGTGATATCAGCGGAGCTGGCCTGGACAGAGCGTCCTATGCCCCGTACGTTGGCCAGAAGGTTGGCATGGGTCAGCATCACTCCCTTGGGGTTGCCCGTGCTACCCGAGGTGTATTGCAAAAGGGCTATTTCTGAACTTTGGGCCGGGCCAGCCGAGACTGGATGCCCGGTTAATCTGAGTTCAGAAGCTGTCATGATCTTCTTTAGCAAAGGCAGCTGAAGTTTAAGGAGCCGGCATAGCCCCTTCGCTTTTTGCACTGTGATAAGAATGCGCACCTGGGAGTTTTGCAGGATTTTTGCGTGGCGCAGCATATGATCTTCAATCTGTGACAATCTGGCTGGTGGGTAGATGGGGACCGGGATACCCCGGGCAAGAAGAACCGCGAAAAAGCTGTAAAAGTAATCACAGCTGGTCGGTAGCATGATCGCAACCGATTGTCCCGGCTCCAGCCCAAGCTCAATAAGACCGGCGGCTATCTGCTCGGCTTGCTGTTTCAGGGATTGATGACTGACCTCCAGCAGCTGCCCGGCGCTTTCGTAGACATAGAGATGGGGTCGCAGTGGATGAGACTCCAGGTGCCAGTCGAGCACCTGTTGCAGGGTCTGGGCATGGGAGGGAGAGGCGTCGGTGTGCGGCAGCTGGATCTGTTGTATCTCCTGCTCCGAGCCTTGAGCCGAGTCTTGTCCACCGGCACACAGAAGCTGGCGCAATAGATCTCTTGGAGTCTCCATATCCGCCAGTATTTGCTCCGAAAGAGTGATTCCGAACTCTTGCTCAACTCGCTGCAGTAGCTCGCTACGGGCAAGGCTATCCAGCCCAAGATCACGGTCAAAGTCGCTGTCAAGCTGTGGAGGAGGCAGATGAACCTGCCCCTGTCGCAGATCGAGCATCAGCTTTTGGACCGTATTCAGCAGCCTTTGCGCGCTTTGTTTGGGGTCAAGTTCGGAGGGCCTCCTGACATCGAGCGGCATGAGTTCGTCTCCCTGAACATACGGCGATTTTAACTTTTATAAGTGCTGTTAGCAGTGTAGTTAAAGTATAGAGGGATTAAACACCTTTAGCTCTGAATGAGTCACTCTTTGGCGGTTCGGGAGCAGCTAGATCTCAATTTTAAGATCGCTCTTTACCCTGCAGCTGCAGGCGAGGAGTGCTCCCTCTGCTAATTCAGACTCGGTAAGGGTGGAGGTACTGCTTTGCTCAATCTCTCCCTGACTCCTGCTTATTTTACAGCTACCGCAAACCCCGCTGCGACAGGCTGCCATGATGGGGTACTCTGCAGCTTCCATCGCCTCCAGTACCGTTTGCCCGGCAACCATCGGCAACTTGATCCCCTGTGGGCTGAGAGTTATCTCAAAGGCTGTCTCACTTTGTTCTGCAAAGAGCTTAGGAGCTTGCTGTGGGGTGAAGGACTCAAGAAAGATGGCATCCGGGTGAACCCCTGATGCCAATAATCCGGATCTGAGATCATCAAGGTATCCATCCGGTCCACACAGGTAGATCTGACGGGTGAGCAGGTCGGGGATCCGCTGATGTAGCTTTGGTGCATCAATGCGTCCCTCGATCCAATGATGGAATCTTGGGGCTTCCTGGCTTAGTGCCCAATAGAGTGTCAGCAGGCCCTCTTCACAAGCCTGTTCGAGCTCCTCAATAAAGGGGCGCTCTGCTGCTCGGCGCGCACTATGGCACAGCACTATATCTACCATGGGATATTTGTTAATCAGGGTTTGATAGATAGAGTGAATCGGGGCAATCCCCGAACCGGCGGATAGCAGCAGTACTTTTGCTCCCGGGGGCTCTGAAAGCATAAAGTCTCCAAAAGGGCCCTGCGCCTCAAGAGTTTGGCCGATGGCAAGCTCAGATCTTAACCAGTTGGAAACCAGTCCCCCTTCGATGGCTTTAATGGTCAAGCTGAGCCTGGAGCCGTTATCCGCTGCACAGGAGGGACTGTAACAGCGCATGGCCTCTCCCTGAGATGTTGGGACTTTAAGCATCAGGGCCTGGCCGGCAGCAAAAGAGACAGGCGCATTGCTTTCAAATTCGAGTGAAAAGAGATCTGGCGTAAGCTGGGTGCGGTTCAGGCAAGTGAGTTCAAACCTTTGCATGGGGTATACCTGCAAAAAGAGCAGCTCAATGAGCTGCTCTTGAAGAGATTAAACAGATTATGCGGCGTTGAGTGCCCGCTGCATATCGGCGTCAACAGTGGAGGGGATCTGCAGTCCAAACTCCTGTTGCAAGGTGGCGATCAGATTGTCGGTCAGGAAAGCCGGAGCCGTTGGGCCTGCGATAATGTTTTTAACCCCAAGGGAGAGCAGGGTCAGCAGGATCACGATCGCTTTTTGCTCAAACCAGCTCAGTACCAGGGTTAATGGCAGCTCATTGACGCCGCACTCAAAGGCCTCGGCCAGGGCAAGGGCCAGCTGGATGGCTGAGTAGGCATCGTTACACTGTCCGATATCCAACAGGCGTGGCAGACCGGCAACGGTTCCCAGATCCAGCTGATTTACCTTGTACTTACCACAGCCCAGGGTGAGGGCGATACAGTCCTGTGGCATCTTCTGAGCGAACTCTGTGTAGTAGCTGCGCTCTGCCTTATCACCGTCACAGCCACCAATCAGGAAAAAGTGGCGAACCTGACCGCTCTTGACTGCATCTATGACTGCCGGAGCTGCTCCCATCAGGGTGTTACGCCCAAAGCCTACGGTGATCTCATGAGGGATCTCATCGTATGGGAAGCCTGCAAGTTGCTGAGCCTTGTTGATGAGAGGAGCAAAGTCCATTCCCTCAAGGTGTGTCACACCTGGCCAGCCGACGATAGAGCGGGTAAAGATCCTGTCACTGTATTGGCCGATTGAAGGGTCGATGATGCAGTTCGAGGTCATCAGGATAGGTCCCGGGAATCTGGCAAACTCGGTTTGCTGATTTTGCCAGGCAGTACCGAAGTTACCCGCCAGGTGGGAGTACTTTTTAAGCTCCGGATAGCCGTGGGCCGGGAGCATCTCACCATGGGTATACACCTTGATCCCACTTCCCTCGGTCTGCTTTAACAGCTCCTCGAGATCTATCAGGTCGTGGCCGGAAACCAGAATACATTTACCGGCAACAGCCTTGGTGTTGACCTGGGTGGGTACCGGGTGGCCAAAGTGGCAGGTAGCTCCCTCATCGAGCATCGCCATCACCTTGAAGTTCAGCTGACCGATCGCCATCGCCGCACCCAACAACAGGTTTGCATCCTCAGGATCGCTACCAAGTTCAGCCATGATCCGGTGGAACTCGGCATACACTTCATCATCAGTCTGCTCCAGAACCTGGGCATGCTCCATATAGGCTGCAACTCCCTTGAGGCCATACAGGCACAGAAGACGCAGACCTATGATATCTTCGTGAAGGGTTTCTTTGCCGCGGTTTGGAAGTGTCTGGGCTGCCGCCTCAAGGATCCCTTCGATGCTTTCAGCAAGCGTATAGTTTACCGGTGCGGCTAACTGGGGGAGCTCAAGGCCCTGAGCCTCGCAATAGGCTGTTATCTTTTGCAGGAGCTGCTGGCGAAGCTGCTCGGTGGTCCGGGCATAATCGACAATGCGATCATCATCAAAATTGACGTTGGTCAGTGTGGCAAACAGTGCCTTAGGGACGAAGTTGTCAACGGCAAGCTCCCGATAGTCGATCTCGTAGGCTCGGGCCTGATGAGCCGTGGCACTGAGACCCTGGAGAAGATAGACCAGTACATCCTGAAGATCTGAGGTCTGGGCGGTTTTACCGCACATCCCCTTGGCGTAACTACAGCCATTTCCATTTGGGGTACGGATCGTTTGCTCACACTGAACACAAAACATAGCGTTATCCTTTATGCTGGGAATCGGTCCTCAGGCGAAGTCGCTCTGACGCCTGAATCGTAAAGGTGTCAAATAGACACAGCTTAATGAGGGCTATTCTAGCACTTAGGATCCCGCTCGCAAGGAGATGATTGTCAAAATGACAATTGATTGATCTGGATCAATTTAGCCAAGTTGTGCGATCTTTTGGTGGAGCTCAATCATCTCGGTGACCATCTCCTTGAGGAGCATGCCAGTCATCAAGTGATCCTGGGCATGCACCAGAATAAGAGTCATAGGGATCTGACCTGTGCCCTCATCCTGCTCAATAAGCTGGGTTTGTACCCGATGAGCCTCTCTGAAGGCCGTATCTGCTTCACCCATCTTTTGTTCAGCCTGTTGCCACTTTTGTTGTTTTGCGGCTTGCAGGGCTTCAAAGGCCAGGCTGCGGGCAATTCCCGCATTTACAATCAGGCCCATTACTGTCTCTTCGAGATCAAATTCGCAAGTGGGGGTATCTGTGATCATATCCATTCTCCGCTTGGATGAGAGTAAAGCTGTGGTGGTGTTTCACATCTTGAATACAGGCAACTGATATGAGATCTAACCACGGCGGTGTTGATGGGACTAATCTAGCGAAACATGAATTATAACGGCAACCGGTTTCCGTTTTATTTCCTAAGAAGCATGAAGTGAATCACGCTTTGAGCTGCCTGGCTTGGGAGGAGGGGTCAACCCTTGGGGGAGCTGACACTCTCTGCGAGACTCAGCGTCCCCTGGAACAGGTGACTCTCCTGGAGCTCATGGCTCTGGCAAAGCACGGCCTCATCGACCCTGTCCATTAAAGCCGCGGTAATCTCCTGCTCGGGAAGCGTGATCCCTGTGATGAAAGAGGGGGGTGGCTGCTGAAAACTACAGGCACTGACCAGAGACAGCTGTTGCGGGATGTTGAGGTTGAACTGCTTTGCAGCCTCTCTGATCGCCTCTGCTTCAAACTGATCCCTGCAGATGAGAGCCGTGTAGGGGTGAGGAAGTTTGAGGAGCTGGGTGATGATGCGGATCGGTTGCTCCGGTGTGATCAACAGTTGACGATTGAATGGAAGCGCTCTTAGCTCCAGGGCACTGCGGTAACCGGCCAGCAGCGCTTTTCCCTGGAAATTCTCTTCATAGATGCAGGCGATCTGAGTGTGTCCCTGGCTGAAAAGATAGTTACACAGCACCTCACAGGCATCCTCAAAGTCAAAGTTGACACAAAGAGCCGGATCGTCCAGGGGTTGGTTGAGGCCAATAATCGGGGGCAAGTTAAGATCACGCAGGGCCCTGGCCCACTCAGGAGGGATTGCCTGGCCAATAAGCACTATGGCATCACAGGAGCGTGCTGCCAGAGATTGTAGTTTATGGATAAAGGTGTTTTGGTCGTCAGCATCAATGGCCAGGATCGGGTATCTGTGATACTGCGCCAGCGCCGCCTCTAACTGGCGCAGGGTACGTCCGAGCTGCAGATCATTCATTCCAAGGGTGAAGATCCCAATGCCATTCGAAACTCTTGTTGCCAGTGATTGAGCCAGTTGATTGGGGCGGTAGTTCAGCTCCTCTACGGCCCTGAGAACAGCCTGACGGGTTTGCTCCTTGACGCCGCGACGGCCACTGAGTACCCGGGAAACCGAAGCTTTAGATACCTTTGCAAGCCTGGATACTTCGGTAATGGTTGCCATGTTCCTCCGGGATGAAAAGTCATTTCAATGATGGCGCCATTATAAGTCAAAGAGGGTAACCGTTTTCAAATTAATCCATATCCAGGAGGGAATATTTTTAACTTCATCTGTGCTTGAGTCTGGGTAATTCAGACTTTTTAGTCTCACGGTGTAATCATAACACATTGAATATAAACAGTTTATTATCTTGATTTCGTCCATGTATATTCCTGAACGCGTCATCGGGGGGAAAGTGTTTCGTGATCCCTATCGCGATTTAGAAAATTGAAAATGGAAAGCGGTTTCCGTATTTTGGGGGGCTCGCTATAGTAGGTGCGATTTTAATCGAAATTAGCCAAGGAGATTTCATGAAAAAGATCATGCTGTGCTGCTCTGCAGGGATGTCAACCAGTCTGGTGATGAAAAAGATGAAAAAGGCCGCCGATGCAATGGGGATAGAAACCGAGATAGAAGCCTTCGGCGCATCAGAGTTTGATGAGCGCGCACCTCATTATGATGTGGTGCTATTGGGACCCCAAATCAAATATATGCTCAAAGATTTTCAGAAGAAGGGAGAGGCACTTGGCATCGCGGTGGCAGCGATCAACCCGATGGATTACGGCATGCAAAAGGGTGAAAAGATCCTGAAGGAAGCTCTGAGTCTGCTTGAAACAGCCTAGCGCAGCCAAGCGCTATTATCCTTACCGCTTATGCTGATGATTTTGGTTTGCCGCACCGCAGCAAATCCTGTTGGGGGCGCCGATGAGCATGGATGCCCGAATGCAGAGATAGTCATGGATGGCATTAGTTGCCGACTGCGTCCTACTTTTGGATCGTCAAGAGTAGGCAAGACCTTACTTCGCGCGATGAGTCCCTCCATTGGGCTAGGTGGTTCGCCATCCATGGCTCAGGGAGTTAATGGATACAGATAAGTGGTCAAAGTATTTGAGCTATGTAGTACTGGCTCGTCGCGAGTATTTCGGAGGAATTATGTCTTCTGTGTTTTCCAAGTTTTTGGAGTTGATTGAGAATCAGATCACTCCGCTGGCAGGTAAGATAGGCCAGCAGAAATATGTCCAGTGCATTCGTGATGGATTCGTCATTGCGCTGCCTTTTATCATTGTCGGAAGTTTCACCCTGGTCTTTGCCTTTCCTCCCTTTGATCCCAAGACCAAGTTTTATTTCGGTCAGCTATGGCTTGAGTTTGCCCATAGATACCATGACCAGCTGATGCTCCCCTATAACCTGACGATGGGGATCATGAGTATCTTTGTCTGTTTTGGAACGGCAGCAAGCTTGGCTCGCCGTTATGGATTAGAGCCGGTAACAGCGGGGCTGCTGGCATTAGCCGGTTTTTTGATTGTGGCTGCGACCTTTAAAGATGGCGCTATTTCAACCACCTACTTCGGTGGTCCCGGAGTCTTTACTGCACTGATTGTTGCCATCTATTCCACCGAGCTCTATTACTTCCTTAAGCGAAAAAATATCACCATCCGAATGCCTGAAGAGGTTCCGGTTGGAGTTGCTCGTTCTTTTGAGGCTCTGATCCCGGTGATCGCGATAGTGGTCAGTCTTGAGATCATCAATCTTATCGTGATCCATTACAGTGGGCTTCCGATCCCCGGAGCCATCATGCAGCTCCTCAAGCCCCTGGTTGCAGCCTCCGACTCACTACCAGCAATTCTGCTTGCGGTTCTGCTGTGTCAGGTGCTTTGGTTTGCCGGAATTCACGGTGCCTCGATTGTCACCGGAATTCTCTACCCCTTCTGGTTGACCAACCTGGCTGCGAATCAGCACGCGTTGGCCCTTGGTGAGCCTTTGCCCCATATCTTTTTGCAGGGGTTCTGGGATCACTACCTGCTGATTGGCGGAGTAGGTTCGACCCTGCCCCTGGCATTTTTACTGTTGTTCTCCAAGTCGGTGCAGCTAAGGGCCGTCGGTAAGATGGGGGTGGTTCCGGGATTTTTTAATATTAATGAGCCGATCCTGTTTGGTGCTCCGATCATCATGAATCCGGTATTCTTCCTGCCCTTTTTGCTGGTTCCCATGCTCAATGCAACCCTGGCGTATTTCATGTTGAAACTGGATATCGTGGCCCGGGTCGTTTCTCTGACGCCCTGGACGGCACCGGCCCCTATTGGTGCAGCCTGGGCGGCGAACTGGGCATTGAGTCCGGTGATCCTGTGCCTGGTTTGTCTGTGCATCTCGGCAATTCTTTATTACCCCTTTGTGAAAGCTTACGAGCATACCCTGGTTAAGAGTGAGGCGCGGGAAGCAGTAGAAGAAGTGGCTGAACTGGCTGAGTCGCGTTGTTAATGTACGGCCGCAGTGCGCGGCCCTGATGAGGCAGTTATATGAAACATCAATTTCCTGAGGGGTTCTGGTGGGGCAGTGCAGCGTCTGCAACCCAGTTCGAAGGCGCTGCCAGCGAAGGCGGCAAAGGCCCTAATATCTGGGATCACTGGTTTAGTCAGCAGCCCAACCGCTTTTTTAACGGAGTTGGTCCTGAGGTCACGAGCGACTTTTATCACAGGATGGAGACCGATATCGAGCTGATGCAGGCCACGGGCCATAATAGTTTTCGAACATCAATTTCCTGGTCGCGGCTGTTTCCGGACGGTGGTAATGAGGTCAATCCCGAGGCGGTCGATTTCTATCACAAGATGCTGGATAAGCTGGATGCCGCTGGAATTGAGCCCTTTATTAACCTCTATCACTTCGATATGCCAATGGCGCTTCAGGAGCAGGGTGGCTGGGAGAGCCGGGAGGTCGTGAAGCAGTTTTCCCGCTATGCCAGGTTCTGTTTTGAGGAGTTTGGCTCTAAGGTGAATCACTGGTTTACCTTCAACGAGCCTGTGGTGCCGGTTGAGATGGGCTATCTCTATGATGCCCACTACCCGAATGTGGTGGACTTTAAGCGGGCTGTGCAGGTTGGGTTTCATACCATGCTGGCCCATGCCGGCGCCGTGTCTGAATTTCGAGCCAGTGAGGCGCAGGGCAAGATCGGTATTATTTTGAATCTGACCCCCTCTTATCCACGCAGTCAGCACCCGGCCGATCTCAGGGCGGCGGAGGTGGCTGATCTGCTGTTTAACCGCTCCTTTCTCGATCCTGCGGTGAAGGGGGAGTATCCACAGGCTCTGGTTGAGCTGCTTAGGGAGCATGAGCTGCTTCCTGAGTGTCAGGGGGATGATCTGTCACTGATCGCTTGCCAGCGGATCGATCTTTTAGGGGTGAACTACTACTTCCCGAGGCGGGTCAAGGCGCGGGAGAGCTTGCCGAATCCCGAGGCTCCCATGCTGCCCGAGTTCTTTTTTGATCATTATGAGATGCCGGGGCGTAAGATCAACCCGCACCGGGGCTGGGAGATCTATGAGAAGGGGATCTATGACTGCCTGGTTAATATTCGTGACAACTACGGCAACATCGACACCTATATCTCTGAAAACGGCATGGGGGTCGAGAATGAAGAGCGCTTTATCAGGGATGGAGAGGTTGATGATCAGTATCGAATCGACTTTATCAAAGATCACCTGAGGTGGGTTCACCGGGCGATCGATGAGGGCTGTCACTGCCGGGGCTATCACCTGTGGACCTTTATCGATAACTGGTCCTGGTGTAATGCCTATAAGAACCGCTATGGATTGGTCAGGCTCGATCTTAAAACCCAGCAGCGCACTATCAAGCAAAGCGGTCACTGGTTCCGAGAGCTCGCTCTTAATAATGGCTTTGATGGATAGTTCTGGTGTCCAGCAGGGGGAAGGGAATAGCTTTCGCCTTTATCTTCATGGCTATTGGACATCTGCGCTGATCACACAAAAACACAAGAGAGGCTCTGCACGCTCCTTGGTTTTTTATGGCAATGATTTGTGATCCCGATAATAGTTTGCAGGGGATCCGATTGACAGTTTTGGCAGCTGCTCATCATGCTGAGAACGCTGCGGATTGGCAGCATCTCTTTTTAAAGAGCCGATTAGGTCCATAGCTCTCTATGGACCTGGAGCCTTTTTCTGAATTTGTTTCATGAACTGACTATCATTACGGAGGATTTATGTCAGTGCTTCGAAAACTCAAGTATTCATTGTTGGTGGCTGTGATGGGAGCACCGTTGACAGCGAACGCTTTTTACAACATGTCTTATGTTGAAGTGAATTCCAATGCGCTTTCAAATGTCGGTTGTTACCTTCTGGAAAAAACCGGGCAGCCATTTTTTGATATGACATCTATTTTTGCCGCTAACATCAATGGCAGTGATCCCAATCAACCGGAGATTTATTTCAATCCTCAGGTCAAGCATGTGCTAGATAACACCAGTGAGGTCCAGGAGCTTCATGGCAAGGGGATCAAAGTATTACTGACTATTTTAGGCAACCACCAAAATGCAGGCTGGTCCTGTATGACAGATCCGGCAGCCGCCAAAAAGTTTGCGGATCAACTGGCGGATGTGGTGCAGAAATATGATCTTGATGGCATTGATATTGATGATGAATATTCTTCCTGTGCCGGGAATGATACATCGATGATCATGATTGCACAGGCACTCAAGGAAAACCCTAAGTTTAAAGGCAAGATCCTCAGCAAAGCATTATTTAGAGACGGGCTAAATTTCAATGGCCATTATCAGGGGCACAGCTTAGCCGATTACCTGGATCAGGGGTGGGAGATGAGCTATGGGACTGGTGGGCCTGATGGACGCCTGCCTAAGTACCTCGGCTATGGCATGTCTAAGGCCGATCTTGCCTTGGGAGTAAGTACCAATAATTCAGCACAGAGTGCAGCTCAATGGATCGGTGATACGATGCAGGAGGGGTATGGCGGAGCCATGGTGTATAACGTGACGAATAACTCCCAAAGCTTTCTCTCCTCCATTGCTGAGGCTGAGTATCAACAGTCGGTTGCTGTGTCCCCCAACTGTCTGAAGTAGCTTAAGCTTGCAGTTTAACCACTCAGGCTATTGAGTAATACTAATCACGAAAGAAAAGTGATCGGATTGCTCTGATAATCCATGAGCCATTTGCGCCACGCAGCAAGTTCGAGCCTCTTCCATGAGGCTCCTTTCCAGCTCAGCTTCCTGCTTCGCGTGCGTTGCTCTGGGAGCAACTTACCCTTGTATGCTCGATGCCAGCATCCATGCTGCCAACGGGCTAAATGGCTCACAGCTTATCCAAGTTGGAGTGAACAACACTCTGATCACTTAATCATCTGGTTTGGTATAAGCCCCGGGTATCCCGTGAGGGATACCCTATTTTGGGAGCCCTTAAGAGTGATCCCTGACTAAGCTTGTTGGGTGGCTTTTGTAGAAGTATGCTCGATTTGAGCTTCTAAAAAGCCGTCATCTCTGTTGTCGGGAGCTCGTGGTATAAGCTGCCATTCAGGGCGAGCGCTGATGACTATTGTCGGTATGAAACAGGGGCATGGATTAAATGAGGTTGCGCTGAAACTTCAGCGGGCTCAGGGGAGTTCACTTAATCGCTGACAAGGGTGAGCACCGTATCTGCAGTTCGCAGATAGCGCCCGCTGATCTGCCAGCCTGCAGGGTAGGCTTGAGTAAGAGTTCGGGTCAAAGAGATCACAAATGTTCCAGAATCCGGATCTATCTTGTTCACCCGGGCATATTCAAAGCCAAAAAAGCGCTTTACCTGTGGAAAGAGCGCTTTATAAAGGCTCTCCTTGGCGGAAAATATCAGGGTTAATCCCTGGTGGAACTCAAGCTCACTATCGGCGAGGAGTTTTCTTTCCTGCGGACAGATGATTTGGTCGGAAAGCTCCCGGGCCAGCACCGGCTCCATCCAGTTTTCCAGATCTAATCCAAGTAGCAGATGATCTCTGGCATAAGCAACCATGGCCAGCGCCTGGGTGTTGGTATGACTGATGGACCCTATGATCCCCTGAGGCCAGATGGGAGAGCGATCAGGCGCGGCCGGGATCTGATATGCAGTGCCGCTGAGTTGCTCAAGGGCATGGCGGGCGACATAGCGTCCGGCAAGAAATTCGGCGCAACGTTTAGGAACGGCCTTGTTGAGCTCAGCCGGAAAATCGATTTCGTATTTGGAAAACAGCCGCCTGTCATATTCCGAAATAATGAAAGAGGCTTCTGCAGCAGCGATCTGTTTAAGCTCTAATGGAAAGCTTTCATCGAGTAGCTGGATAAATGAGTCACTTGCCACGAAACTACCATCACCTGAGTCTGAAGTGTTGTGATTATGGCAATTTATAATGAGGGTATCAAACCGGGCAGGTACCCCGCTTTGTGGGATACCTGTTAAGAGAAAGCTTTATGAGTAAGTCAATGCACAGTGGCCGCTGAACTTAACGGCTTTTTGCTCCCTGAGCTGATTCAGAACCGAGATAAAGAAGTCAATCTGCGCCTTGCTATGGGTTGCTGTAACGCTGACCCTGAGCCTGGCTTCTCCCTCCGGTACCGTGGGGAATTGCACGCCCTGGACATAGATCCCCTCCCTGAGAAAAAGTGCCGTTGCTTTTTTTGCCTCGCCGCTTTCACCAATCATGATGGGAAACAGGTGAGATTGGGAGTTCAGATAATCATAACCATAATGCTCCAGTTTCTCTCTCATATAATCAGAGTTCTCCTGAAGAGTGGCCCTGGATAACTGATCGCTCTGGCAGATGTCGACGGCGGTCGAGATCGTATTCAGGATCAAGTTCGGCAAGGAGATGGTGAAGATAAATGAGCGGGAGCGGGATTTGATGAGTTGCTCGACGCAGCGTGGCAGACAGACATAGCCTCCGAGGGATCCCAAAGCCTTAGCCGTTCCTCCCATCAGGAAGTCCACGTCATTTTCCAGCCCAAGTTGACTCGCATAGCCAGCACCATTGTGGCCATAAACGCCAATCGCATGGATCTCATCAAGATAGAGCAGACATTGATGTTTTTTACAGAGTTCAACGATCTCACGCAGGGGGGCAAAATCACCATCCATGCTATACAGAGACTCACAGATGATGAGTCGGTTGCCCTCACAGGGATTTTGCAAGATTTTCTGCTCAAGATCCCGGGGATCGTTATGCTTCCAGATCACCCGTTTCGCTTTACTGAGCCGAATCGCATCGATAATACTGGCGTGGTTTTTCTCATCAGAGAAGATGATGTCACCTTCCCGGGCTAAACAGGGGATGGTTCCGAGGTTGGCCATATAGCCATTATTATATAAAACAGCACTTTCCTTATTGTGGAGCTGAGCTATTTTGTTTTCGACCTTATGATGGATTGAGCTGGTTCCACCAATATATCGGGAGCCCCCGGTTCCTACACCAAAGTCCAGCGTTCCATCAATGGCTGATTGCTTTATCGATTCATGTTCCGTATATCCAAGGTAGTTGCATGTGGAGAAGCTGATACACTCCCTGTTGTTTACTCTTATATAGGGGAAACATCCCTGAGACTGATCTATCTCAAGATAGTCTCTTATTTGGTGTTTGCTATTGAGCTGCTCAACCATTCGGATATAACTATCATATTTATTCATGTCTTATTCCTGACGACGCAGTGAACGAGCTTAATCCAATAACCTTCTTAAGAATATCACCTTAGCCGAGGGCTCGCTTAAGTGACCTCGGCATCGGTGATTGCTTCTGTGTAATTTACAACAGTCATAATGCTAGGCTAGGAGTGGATGAAAAAAGGAGTTTTATGCATCCGCGATTTATTAAAGTCACTGCGATGTTTTCTGGTAACACAAAAATCAAGGACTTCACTTTGTGAGATGATTCTCTTAAAGATATAGTTATCTGTCAGTTTATTTTCGATCAGGGTCAGCTCTTGCGAGCTAAACTTGTCGCTATCCAGTAATATCTGCAACTTAAGATCGACCTTGTTACCCCGTATCACAACCTGAATATCATTATCGGTTGCCGGAACGATCTCAGAGACGACATCCAGAACCAGGCTCTTTTCCAATGTGAAGGCGCACACCTTGGTTGAGCCCTTAGTCCTGCCAAAAAGCTGGATGGTTTTACTTTGTCTCTCACAGCAGTTGCAGGACTGGTGGATCATCCCAAGATCACCCGTGTTGTATCTCAAAAAAGGTGTCCCATCATTCAGGTAGGTCGTAACCAATACCTCTCCCTTGTGACCATCGGGCAGTATTTTATGGCTGGTAGGATCTATGATTTCAATATGAACGGCATCATGATTGATATGATAGGTATCATGAGCACAGCCTTGACACTGATAGCCGATGGGCCCCAGCTCACTGGTGGTGTATGAGAGTGAGCGAATGGCAACATTCAGGCGGCTTTGAATATATTCAGCGTCCCGGTTGGTCATCAGTTCACCGACATAGTAGATCGATTTGAGTGACGAGAAAGACGCCAGATTTGAAGCTCTGTGCGCCAGTGAGTATGCAAATGACGGGGTGCAAAATAGAGTATCGATCTTAAAGTCTTCGATGATCTCTCCCAGAGACAGGGGATCAATTTTTGAGCCAACCGGGAAATAGTGTACCCCCAGCTTGTCACAGATCCCTTCGCCAAAGGTAAAGGCACCCGACATATCTCCGGCCATGAAGCAGTTGGCCACCGCCTTAGGTGTTTCTATCGAGGAAGCCTGTACCGCCCGCACCCCAAGGTCGATCATTCTTTGAAAAAAATCCCGGGAGTGGGTAATCGCTTTTCTTTTTCCTGTGCTTCCGCCAGAGCAAATGGTGATCCCTATGCCTGATGGATCATCAATCATTGAAAGTGGATTGTCTTTAGTGAGTTGGGCAAGCTTAATTCCTGTCAGGATGGGTGTATCATCATTGAAGTGATGTTGTCCGGCAGGAAAGCCTGTTAATACATTGCTATAGTAGGGATGATTCATTAACTGAGAAATAGTTAAATGAAAAAGAGTATCCGAATAATCCTGATGTTCTTCTCTGGTTGCGGTATGATGATTTTTTAAAAGTTTAAATTCCATTTATATGCTCTTTTAATTTAGACTGATTATGATGAAATTATAATTTACTATAGTGGTATAATTCCCTTGTTCACAAATAATATTTAAAATGGTTTATTCAATGAATACTCCAGAGCCTTTAACAAAAAAATCACAACAATGATAGTCCCGTTTATCAGTATAAATCAATTGAATATTTGTATTGTTTTTAACTGGCTGGCTTTTCTTTTGGGTTATTCAGTAAATATCTAATTTAGATTTTTCTCTACTCAGGGATGTAGCTTGATAAACTCTAACAAATTAAATATCTTATCAGGCATATAATTAAAAATGAACAAAAATCAACCTATTTATTATTAGTTAATTATTGTCACCAGACACTGTATCGCCCAGGGTGATTATTTTTACTCTATTAATTTACAGTGAATCTCAGGATGACTATTGAGCATGATGTCACCTCCATTTATCCAGTATCTCATCGAGCCGACCACTTTTCCTCAATTCATCCATTGTCATTTGAATCTGAATTGCTAGCTCAGGAGAGAAGTTCGGGGCTCCCGCCAGATAGATATGCTGGGTCTTGCTTAAGGTCGGGCCTATCAGGAGATCCCCGGGACCCATACCGGCGTGTTTCCAGTTATAGCTATCGACCCATTGAGACTCCACCATAGCGGCGATGCTACCGGCCTTGAGCTTTTCTACATTGTCTTGCGCCGTGTCGGCCTGAATGATCTCGGTAAAGCCAAACTCCCTTAAATTGGGTAGGAAAGCCGAGCCACGGATGATCCCAACCCTGAGGTCTTTGGCGTCTTCAATCGTGAGTGGGGAGGGCAGTGGCTCTCTTCTGTTTGAATTTTTATTGATGGTCAAACGAAGCTGATGCGAGAAAAGTTCGATGATCCAGCGGTATTTTTTCTCTCTTTGCGAGGTTCTGGTCAGCGGGATGATTACGCTATTGTGAGTCTTTTGAACATAGCGCTGGGCCCGAACCCAGGGCAGGGTGGTGAATTTGAATGTTGGCCCACCATATTTGGAAAGCTCGTTTAGAATATCGACCGCCATTCCGGCATCTTTGCCATCAACAGTGCCGCAAAATGGCATCGATTCATTTCTGAAAACCTGTACCTCCCGGGCGAGAGAGCGGTCGGCCAGGATACCCAAAGTGAGTAGAAGAGCGCACAATATAGAGGATTTCATCATCCTGTTACCGGACAAACCAGTGTCATATAGCCCAAGTTTAGTTCACAACAAAGAGCTCTTCTTGTTGCTGTGAGCGCTGATATTTGATGAATGATAAGGCGACCTGAGCTTGTTGAAATTTCGGGCTTGGTTCTGCAGTTGATGACTTGCCGACTCAGTCTTAGTCCGGACGTGTCGTTTTGTTAAACCACTTGTCTCTAATCTGTTTAATCTCTCCCTGTTTGAGAAGCTTATCAAAAGCTCTTTGCCAGTTATTGATGATTTTCGGATTAGTGGTCTTGGAGAATGCCATATACAGAGAATAGGTTTTGAATGTAAAGATGGTTTCAAAAATATCACTTGGGTTCTTGGCAAAGTAAAACTTACTCCAGATATTGCTCACACCTAAGTTCGTGGAAACAAAGGCATCAATTCGGCCCCTGTGGAGCAACATGGGGAGCTGCTTGGCTTTCTTGACGGAGTAAAGGTTTTTGAAGCCGGATCTAATCAGGAATTTCTCCCGGGCATCATCATGGTAAGTACCAATCTTTGTGAGTTTTTTTGCATCTTCAAGGGAGTTGATTTTCAGCCCGGCACTCTTTTGGGCGATCAGTAGCCATTGAACCTCAAACAGGGGACCAACCCAGTGAAACAGCTTTTCCCGCTCCGGGGTTCGGGTTGTGGAAAACAGCATAGTGTCAGGCTGGGTTTCAAGCTTATAATAACCATCCTTCCACAGAACTAACTGAATGGGTGAAATATCCCCCAGCTCTTTTTGAATCATTCGCACGATTTCAACACTGATGCCAGAGAGTTTTCCATCCGGAGTGATAAAACTTCCCGGGGGAGACTCTTCGGTGTAGATAGAAAGAGCATGAACAGGGAGGTTGAAAAGCCACAGAGAAATCAGGCTGCTGAGTACTGTTTTCCTGATCCAAGGCTTCATAAGCTTTAGCAGAAGTTATTGGGGTTGATTTAAATTGTAGTTGAACGGGAGCTTTTTTTGAGGCACCAGAGATGGAAAAGGGGGGAGACAAGACAGCCCCCTTTTCTGGCTGTGAGGTTATTTTCTATTCTTTGCAAGTGCCAGGTAGAGCCCGTTAAGAACAAGGTCTGGCATTAGCTGGCTGAAGATATTCTCGGACTTAAACAGGTGAGCAAAGCCACCGGTTCCTATGATCACCGGGGCTTTGTCACTGAAGCACTGCCGGGTGATCCCCTGGGTCAGCTCCTTGAGACTTGCCAGCTGGCTGTAATAAAGACCCGCCTGGATACTTTGATTGGTGTTACGCCCTAACATCATATCTGGCTTGAGGATCTCCACCAGAGGCAGGGCCGCGGCATTTCGCTTGAGAGCCTCCATCGAGGTCTTGATCCCGGGTAGTATGGTAACCCCAGAAACTCCTGGCGCGTATTGATCGCGGTATAGGTGGTGGTGGTTCCAAAGTCGACAATGATGATGTTGTCGTTGGGGTAGTGGTGGATGGCTGCGATCGCCTCTGAGATGAGATCTGCACCTACCTCGGCTGGATTGACCGTTTTAATTTTAAGGCCGGTTTTGACCCCCACCTGCAGCACAAATGGGGTGATCGAAAAATACTTGATACAGGCTGCGCGCAATGAGTAGTCGATGTTTGGAACCACTGAGGAGATGGCGATCTCTGCAATTTTGGTTGGATCGATACTGTTCTCTCTGAGTACGCTTCGCAAAAAGATTCCGATCTGATCTGAGGTATGGATTTGCTTGGTGTCATAGCGAAACCGAAAGCTGATCTCCCCTTGTATAAATACACCGCCATAAATATGGGTATTTCCGACATCCAGGCATAAAATCATAAGATTTGTCTCTTGTTAGCTTCTGTCATAGTTAGGCTCTGCTTCGTCAACTGAGCCTAAACCTAATGTGCATCCGGGGCAAATGGATTCAATTTGCCTGCAGAGGTTTGCTCACATCTGCTGTTGTCCTGTGGGGAGCCTGCCGGAGGAACCAAAAAGCTCCGGGGAAAAAGCCCATCGCGATCAGCAGTCCCAGGCCTCCTATTGGGGCTATCATCAGGACATACTGGGTATTGATTGTCATCAGGTAAGAGCCCACAACCGCAGTCCCGGACCAGATCAGGGTGATCACTATGTAGTTGAGTCCCATCACCTGTCCCTGCTTATCTGCACTCACACTCTCGGAAAGAAAGCTTACCAGCAGGCTGTAGAAGATCACATCTCCCACCGCCAGTGGCACCGAAGCGATCCAGATCATCGATTGGCTAAACTCGGATCCGGGAGAGAGGCTGGCCAACAGACTAAAGCTGATGCCGACAAACACAAAGATGGCGGACACCCAGAGGATCCCTTTGGTGGAGAGGAACCGTTTGAGCAGGTGAATGATGACCCCGGTTCCCAGGATGAGCCAGAAGGCGATCATCCCTACAAACCAGCCCACCTGTCCTGCCGAGAAGTGAAAATGAGTTTTCAGTATGGGGGGAATGAACTCATAGTAAGTACTCCAGCTTATCTGACAAAGGATCAGCAGTATCAAAATAGGCCAGATCCCTGGGGTTTTGAGCAGGGCGAAGTAACCCTTGAGCATCGACCCAAGCTTGAGGTTATTACTGCGGCGCTCGGCCGGAAAGGTTTCTGTGCACAGGCTTACCATCCATAATCCAAGCAAGCCGATGAGACCAGCAACGGCAAAGGGTAGGGCGTAAGCGGTTTGCAGGCCAAAGGTACTATCGGCGATCTGCCCTCCAACAATCGGTCCCAGGCAGGCGCCCAGGGCGATAACCGTTTGTAATACGGCCATATGAGTCACCCGGTTCTCCTGGTTGCTCACATCTCCGACAATGGCCAGGGCGGCCGGCTTATCAACATTCAAGAGGTTAAACAGGATAAATCCGGTGATCAGCAGCAGGGGCTGATGGGTGAGAAGAGCTGCGACTCCCATGGCGCCCATGAGTGCCAGCCCAAGCAGCGAAGCGTTCAAGGCAAATTTACGCCCCAGCCGGTCAGAAAGGGCGGTGACCACCGTATTAGCGACGAGGCTGGATATCTTGCCAAGGCTAAGACACAGACCATATAGCATGGTGCGTTTAGCAAAGGAGGTGGGCTCAGAAAATAGGCTACTGTTGGTCGCAAAAAAAACGAAGGTGATCAGTGGAGTAAATAGATTACCGCCAAACTCTGCCGTCATGATGACAGCAAAGACCCGTGTTAGTACCTGTCGCATCGATCAAGTCCTCAGGAGAAGTTTCAGTTTTTAGATTTAAAGATGAAAGCCCTGGTCAGTGTCTATGGGATCACTGCCTGGCGCTGCAGATTTTATGGAGCTTGCTATGGCTTGTCAAAACCCCAAGGGTGTCTTGACAATGCATCTCATGCAAGCGGGTGCTCAATCTCTTTGATGCAGCGTTCAGAAAATCAGGGTAAGGAGTTGGGGGGGCGCTTGGTTTATCGCCATGCTGGCGGATATCCGGGTCCATGAAGTAGTCTGGCACTCCAGAACCGCTCAAAAAGCGTACTGATATTGTTCGATTCCTTACAATAATATATAAGTAGCGAGATTCTCTGTATATCGAACTTGATGCAAAATAAGCTAAACCTTCAGGTTTTAAATGGAATAGCGAGTGTTTTTTTAAGAAGCTGAATCCTTATCCATAATATATTTAATAGTTATTTCAGGTGCTGGTTATTTTTTATTATCCTTCCAGGTCGATATTTATATTCTTGGCTGATTAATTAATGCTGATTGGTATACCTATACGTCAGAATCAGTCTTTGCAAAAATTAAAAAACAGACTTTATTTAATATTTTTATCATGTAATATTAGCCATGATTCCACACAGGGTTTCATCACGTGGTGTTATTTTATCCAGCAATGGGTAGTTATTTCTTCCATTTACTTTAGGAATAATTATTCAGTGTTGTGCATTTATTATTTATATAAACAAATATCTATTAAGGATAAGGATATGAAGTTAAAGCTAGTTGTCGCATCATTGTGTCTGGTTGCATCAAGTGCATTTGCAGGTGGGCATTACAATGTCATTATATCTTGCACTAAAGATGGTGTGAGTGGGGCTTGTAATACGGGTAAGAGTGCCAAAGACATTACTCACATCGCTGTCAGGCAAACCTGCAGCTCAGGATGGGATACGACACATAATAACATGGCTTACGATCCTTCTATTGGTAGTATTCAGGAAACCCACGCGATGAGCCTGTGTAAAAAATCTCCGGTTGATGGTCGTCGGACTTTTGCACATGATCAGGTCACTATTACCTTTAAAGATAAATCGACTCAAGACCTAGGATCATTTGGTCATGTTGCAGATTACATCACTAATATCACGTTAGAGCAAAAAAATGGAGAGTGGCAAAATGTAACCAACTACTCATCTAGTATTGGTGGCTAACCATTTTTTATGCCGCTAACTGAAAGCTACTTCTATTTTCAGTTAGCGGGATTTATAAAAGTAACTGCTACATCTCTTATTTGTCGATAGCATATTTAATTTCCCTGGCGCCCCAAACAGCAGGGGAAAGCGGCTCGACTTAGTATCAAATATGGATGTATAGGATGAGGAGTGCCGTGAGATCTTATTCAAGTTCACACTTGAATGACTGCTTCAACCTTCTTGTCCTTTCTCTTCGTCCAATCGGCAGCAGAACCTTGGGTAGAAGATTTCAGAGGGGAGCAAGCTCGTGGGTAAATCCAGAGCTGATATCGGCGACTGTGTTTTGAAGGGGGAAGAGCAGGAGAGCGAGATGCTGCACCTGCCCATAATCTGTTAACTCGTCCACTGCTTGACGATGAGCCGGGTGGCTGCCGCAATCACATCTTTGCGCAGAGGAGCATCTTGTTTAGACTGGGTGAAGTAGATGGCGATAACCCAGGGGGCCTTCCTTTTCCCTTTCCCTTTCGCTTTCTCTTTCGGCCAGATGACGGCGATATCATTGGTCGAGCCGTAACTGCCGCCCCCCGTCTTGTCTGCCACGGTCCAGCCGTGAGGCAAACCGGCCCTGATGCTGGCATCCCCCGTGGTGTTTCCCTTCATCCACTCCAGGAGCTGGCGACGCTGAGCCTTTGGAAGCACATCTTTAAATGCCAATCGTTTAAGGGTGATTGCCATCGCTTTTGGGGTGGTGGTATCGCGCACATCTCCGGGAGTGGCTGAGTTAAGCTCGGTTTCCCAGCGCTCCAGGTAAAACTCCTGATCATCGATCTGCCGGGCATAGAGGGTAACCTCGGAAGGCCCTCCAAGCTGCTTAACAATCAAATTACCTGCTGTGTTGTCACTGTACTGTAAGGCCGCCGCGCTCAGCTCGGCATAGGTCATCCCCGACTCAAGGTGTTTGCCAGTGATAGGTGAGTAGTTGACCAGATCTTTTTTATTGAAGTTGACCTTATGCTGCATTAGTTCAGGGGCTGTCACACTTTTTTGCAGGAGATCACTGACCGCGATCACCTTAAAAGTGCTGGCAAGGGGAAACCGCTCATCCGCCCGGTAGCCTAGCTCCTGTGCATTGCCGGTATTGATGGCGTAAATACCCAATCTCCCGTGGGCGGATTGCTCCAAAGATGCAAACTCTTTCTGGAGTGGCTTGGCGGCGACAGAGGCTGAAATCCCCATCAGAATAGCGGTTGCTAACAGGAGTTTTCGAAGGTGATCTTTTAACATAGGGACTCTTTGTTTGTTTCATTTTTATGCCCCCTCTGCTGACGGGGAACTTCTGAGCGCAAAGGATGGCGGTTTTAGTCCCTGATGTAAACCGCAAGGAGTGCTTTAAATTGAATCTTTAATCAGAACTTGTCACCCGGCTTTGAGTTTATCCAGATTTCTGGGATGGGGGCTGAGAAGTGAACCACAGGGAGCGGGCTCCCTGTGGTTGTCGGAGTGGATTTGATTGAGTCTTATAGGAAGTTCAGAGACAGGGTCAGGTTGAAAGAGTCAACATGTCTGCCAGCTAAGTTGTAGTTGGTGTAGTTTGCGCCAAGGGTGAGGGGGCCAAAGATTTCATAATCGGCACCCACGCCATACATGAAATCAGTACCATTATCATTTTTATAATCAGGGTTATTGTCTGATTTCAGATCCCAATAGTGGGCGCCCCCTTTGGCATAGAGCTGGACTGGACCGATATTAATGCTTGGCTTGAGTGCGGCGTACCAGGAGTCAGCGGAAACATCCCCATTAGCAAAGCTGAAGTTACCATGATTGGTGTAACCTCCCTCAACCCCGATAAAAGGTAAAATACCAGTGCCAACATGGGCACTGTAGGAGGTCGCATCTTCACTGCCGAGACTGGAGCGGCCAACCGAAACACCACCATAAAGAAGGGAGTCAGCGTAGGCCGACGTTGTACTGCCTATTCCAATAAGAGCCAAAGCAATCAGCGTCTTTTTCATTTTTTTTCCTTATTTATTTGTTATCGAGATCTATGACCGGACAACTCTTACCGGCGCTATATTTCTGGCGGGTCTGCAATCCAGACTCTGTTGACGTTTCAGGCTTGCCACTGCCCTTCGGTTGCGTCTGAAAAAGCCCTGTTCATTGTTGTTCATCACTTATTTAGAGCAACTAAACCGCGTGATTGTGTCGCGAACAGGCCATTTACAGGGGCAACAGGTTCAAAATTGGATACGTCAACAGAGCCTAAGATGATACACAGCTTAAGCTTGTCATTTCAAAAGCATGATCCAATTGAGGCGTAATTTGCGTCTGGATGACGCAGCTTTTGTCACAAGCTTATCAAAGTAGATCAGATGTCGATAATGGATCTTTAATCTTCCCGGGGCTTATACCCCGGGTTGATATTTCCGGGCCCTTTGAGCCCGGCGATTAAATGGAATTAATCGAGAATGATGTGGGGAATATAGCGGGAGAGATCCTGGGTGATGAGCCCGGTATCTTCACGAAGGGCGATCCCCACCGGCTCGTCATTGACCAGCCAGCTGCCGATAAGCGCATAGTTATCCCCAAACTTGGGAAGGGGATGATAGGCCTGGATGATCATCCCCTCTTCACCATAGGGGCCGTCGCTTTGCGCCAGGGACTGACCATCACGGCTGATCTGGATATTGGCTCCTTCGCGGGAGAACAGCGGCTTTCGCACAAAGCTTGAAAGTTCACTGCACTTGGGATCATCGGCAAAGTAAGCCGGTAGCAGGTTTGGATGCCCCGGAAACATCTTCCATAGCATCGGCAGCAGCGCCTTGTTGGAGAGCACCGACTTCCACATCGGCTCCAGCCAGTTAACGCCGGCGGTTGCCAGGTTTTCTGCATAGGCTTCGCGGAACATAAACTCCCAGGGATAGAGCTTAAACATCCACTCGATCACCTGATCCCGGGTATCGGTAAAGTAGCCACCCTCACCCAGGCCGATCTCTTCGACATAGACAAAGCCGGTTTCCAGGCCCGCTTCATCGGCACAATCTTGCAGATACTGGACGGTTCCACGATCCTCTATGCTGTCCTGACAGCAGGAAAAATAGAGACGTTGCCCGGGATACATGGGTTTGAGCTCCCTGAAGCGGCGGATCAATGCCTCCTGCAGCAGGTTGAATTGATCGGCATCGCGGCGCACTCGCCCCAGGTTGACGTTATCTTCCAGCCACAACCACTGCCAGAACCCTGTTTCATAGAGGCTGGTGGGGTGTCGGCATTGTTCTCATAGAGTTTGGCCGGGCCCTGACCATTATAGGCCAGATCGAGTCGGGAATAGAGTGAGGGATCGCCACGTTGCCAGGAGTCATAGACCTGCTGCCACATCATGGATGGGATCTGGAACTTCTCCAACCACTGCTCGTCGCGGACCACGGTATTGACCACCTCCAGGCACATCTGATGTAGCTCGGCCGTTGGATCTTCAAGCTCCTGCTCTATCTGCCTGAGGCTGAACTGATAGTAAGCGGTCTCATCCCAGTAAGGTTCGCCATACATAGTATGAAAGCCAAATCCGAGCTCCTTGGCCTGATCCCGCCAGCGAGGACGTTCGGGATTATCGCGACGAAACATCAGCCCCCCCAACCATGGCTGCTGGAACGACTACTTCCCCAGCTACGACTGCTGCCCCAGCTTGACTTTGCTGAAGCCGTGGAGCCGAAGCCACCCCGGGAGATGGTTCGCACCGCCTTGGGTTTAGGATGCCACACCTCACCGGATTTATGGGTGGTGGTGGTTCGATAGCTGCCCCCTGGATTAAAAATAGTGGTTCCCATCGAGTGGCGCCGATAAGCCGGGGAGTAGTTGTAGTCGTAACCAAAGCGTCCCCAGTTATAGACCCGGCCAAACATGAAGCCTGCCATCATCGGCATAAACCAGCCACCTGAGGGGATTGGACACAGCTGTTGTCACCAAAGTCGGCGGCACAGGCCGCCATATTCTGGTATTTCGGGGCGGTTTGCGCGGCCTCGGCCAGTGCCTGCTTATAAGCAAGCTCGCACTGCTGCATCTGATCCGGATACTGATCGCTGCAATCATTGACCGATTGGAAGTACATCGGCTTTTCACTGTCACAGGCGGTGAGCAATACCGCACTGGCGACGGCCAGGCTGACCGGCGCCAAGGCAAAGCGGCGTCTCTCACCGATGCGCCGCAGGGAGATCTTCTTGCTGCGTTTCATGGCTCCTCCTAGTAGGACATACAGGCTGCATTGAGCAGTCCTACACACAGGGAGACCGCGGCTAACACTATGCCGGCTGAGATCTCGGCATTGTTGATCCGCTCGATGAGCTTAGGCATCAGGCCAAAGCGCACAATGGCAAAGGCGATGAGCTGAGCAATCAGGGCCACCACCGCCCACACAATAAAATCCACCACATTCACCGAGTTCTTCGCGGCCCCGGCAATCGCGACGCTATACCCCAGAATGGCCCCCGAGAAGGCGATCGCCGCGGCGGTATTGCGATCCTCTTTGATGAGCTTCCACTCATCATAGGGAGTGATGATCACATAGATCCATTTGAACAGGAGCAGGAAGACAAGAGACAGAACAAAGTAGGCTGCAAAAGGAGCGATTCCAGCCAGAGAGTGAGCAAGCATCTGCATTATTATAAATCTCCAGGTTATCCAATCACGCTAAAATCAACCGGTCCCAGGTTGATACCGGTACTGAGTACCAGGGCGCGCTCGGGTTGGTTTTGATAAAATTTTTCTTCGGCTGAGATCAGCACAAATTCCGCCAGCTCATCATCGGCCTGGCGCTCATAGAGCATCATGAATTGATCGGTCTCGCTACGGGTGCCATCCTCGCTCCAGGTATGTTCGGTGACGGCCACCGGACGGGTGTTAGGCCAGGTCGGAGAAAAACTGTGTCCCTCAAGCTGCCAGTTTGGCTTGACGATGCCGCTTTCCAACAGATCTTCCCACTCGCTGGCTTCATCGAGGGGCCGGGTATCGTAGTAGTACCACAGTTTCACATCCACCACATGGGCATCGGTATTGCCACCCTGGAGCAGCACCTGAATAAAGCCATCATCATCGGTGTAAAAGCGCAGCAGCCGTGATGATTCATCCAGTCTGACCTCGCCGACCGCCTGGATCAGCTGCTTGGAGCTGGCTCCTTCGAAGATGAGCTTGGGTTCGATGAGCTTTAGCCGCAACGCATCCAGCTCGATGGCGCCCCCCAGGCGTAGTCCCAGGATCTCCGGGACCTTAGGGGTTGGATTATTTTTTTTCTTCTTAAACAGATCAAACATTGAGTTTGCTCCAATCGATATCCACAACCCGCTCATCGGCGATATAGAAGAGTAATGAGCCCGGCAGGATCGGCTCTTTCAGACCCGGGTTGACCAGCATGCTGCCGTTATTTTTAAGCCCGATCAGGGTTGCATCATAGTGCTCCTTGAATCCCATCAGCAGGGCGCCCAGGGTGGTGGCCGGCTGCTCCCTGGGGTATTGCACCGAGTACTGGGTCATCCCGGTGTGGGTATTAAGCAGTTCATGAATAAGGGCGCTGGAGCCTGGATCGATGGCGGCCTTGGCCAGCATCTCCACGGCAACCGAGGGGACCGACTCCACATTGGGGCAGTGTTGTTTTAAAAGCTCGCTGAGAGCCTCATCCTTAAAGTGGGCCAGCAGATGTGCCTGAGGGTTAAGGCTCACACAAAACAGAGCCGCCGACAGGGTCATATCATCTTCCGGGTTGTCGAGAATGATGCAGGAGGCATCGCGGATCCCGGCTCGCTCCATCTCATCGGCATTGGTAAAGCTTTCAACTTTAACAAAGTCAATTTCATCGGGGAGCGGGTTTTGAATATCCTTTAATACGCAAAGGACGATTCGACGCCGATTCCGCTCTTCTCGGAGCAGCATCCTTAGCAGACGCAGGGTACGCTGTCCATTCCAGCCGACAACGATCACATGGTCTTTGATCTTCAAGGTTCGTTCTCCTAATAATCCGCGCTGCCAGTGATGCACCACCCAGGCGGCGATCCGTCCGACACAGGCGGCAAAAAGGCCCAGTCCAAAAGGGATCACCAACAGAGCAACCAGCAGCCGGCCGATCTCAGTGGTCGGGGAGAGATCCCCATAGCCCACGGTGGAAGCGGTCACAACCAGCCAATACAGGTAACCGGGTATAGATTGAGTGAGTTGTTGTTCACCTGCGCTGACCAGCAGGAGCCAGATCACCAGGGCATAGAGCAATACCGCCAGCAGCAGGTTGCGCCCCGTGGTCAGCTGATAGACTCGACTTCTGACCCAGCGTTTGAGCAAGAGCCAGACTGTCATTATTTGTTTCCGAGGATCCGTGCCAGCTCATCTTCGGCTGAGCTTGTGCCACCAGAAGAGATCCCGGCCTGCTGCAGTTTTTTCTCCAGGGCATCCCCGGACTCTTCGGCCGCCTGCTCGGCGGAGGCCTCCAGCTGTGCCTGACGCTCCGCCTGCTTTTGCTTGATCCGATCCAGAGACTCGACCGCGGTGCGCATCTTAGCATTGGCCCCGACATTGCGTGAGGAGACGGCGGCCTGGGCTTTCTGTACGGTTTCGGTAGCCTTGACAATATCCAGCTGCTGCTCGAGCTGTTTAAGCTTATCTTTGGCCTGAGCGATGTTATTGCGCAGGGTCTGCTCCGACTGAGCAAACTGCTCCCGGTATGCCTGTTCACCCTCCATCTCACCCTTGAGCTTGCCAACACGTTGGGCACACTCCAGGGCCAGCTGTTGTTCGCCTTTGGCGACGGCCTGACGGGCGTGCTCCTCATACTCGCCGATGCTGCTCTGCAGGGCATCAACCTTCTGCTGGGCCATCTTGCCCTTTGCCATGATGCTCACCAGAGATTCATCCGAGCGGCGCAGCTCCTCTTTGGCCTCGCGGATCTCCTGCTCCAGGATCCGCAGCGCCTGGCTGTCGGCGATACTCTCTGCGGTTTCGTTCACCCCGCCCTTGATGGCGGTAAAAATCTTGCTCCAAACACTCATGGGTTAGGCTCCTGCTAGGTAATCTTGATAAAACTCGACAAAGGCTTCGACGTTATTGAACAGCGCTGCAACCTCAATGGAGATACTCTCCAGCTTGGATTGGGCCGACAGGGCACCAAAGGCGCTGTAATACTCATCACCATTTATGGTGGAGATGCCAACGGTCGACAGCGGGAACAGCTTATGGGTCCTTAGAACCGTGGCATTAAAGGCATTTGGATCCTTGACTGCAGTGACGGGAAACAGCAGGCTCTCGATCAGGATCTGCTCTCCGGAAACCGCCAGAAAGGCCTCAAGCCCCTCGTTGTTATCGATCACCAGGGTATCCTGCTCCTGTGAGATGCTCCACTCCGGGTGCTGCTCAGCCAGGTAATCTCTGATTTTCAGTTGAAGTTCTTCCATCGTTGATTCCTTCTTCAAGTTCCTTGGTTTTTTCACACTGCCTATAGTGTCTGGAAATAGCCGGGATGAAAAGTGTTTGCGGAGAACTCACATGCAATTTCACTCGAGTCGCTGCAGATTCATTCACTGGAATCTGCTTGAGGTAGATTTTATGAGCAACTCCGGGCACAGAGGAGGGATCTCTTATGGATAAGTTAACTTAGGGGAATGACCCATTTGAGGCTTGATGGCATTGGGCTAGCATGGTTAGAAGGATTCATGGCTTAGCCATGTTTTCGATTTTCAGGGAGGAAAATGATGATTGAAATATTTTTAGCACACTATCAGCGTTCAACGGCTCGAAATAGCCAGGCAATTAGTCAATATGATGAGCTAGTAGAGGCTTTTTCTACGCTGTTACCCTATAGAGTAAGTCGAATTGAGCTTAATTATGTTATTAGTGATTTACTCTCTATTTGTGAATATTGGGAGGTAAAATCATGAATGGGACACCTATCGGGTCGGAAAGCAATTAAATGGGATTTAAGTTTAATCATACATAATATAAGAAAACAAGTTATGTAAGATTAATAAGGATGTAGAATGTATAAAAATATTTTGATCTACATTGATCTTGAAAAAGATAACGAACAACTCATATCTAAAGCAATTTCGGTTGCCCGGGTATACCAAAGCAAGGCGTCACTGGTCCATGTTTACCCCTGTATAGATAGCCCTGCTGGTGCTGGCTTTCCTGTTGCGGTACAGTTCGATCCTAATATCTATATTCCCTTTGAGATAGACGATAAAGAGCAGAAAATGCGAGATTTAGTATCCTGTGCTAAGTTTGAATTCGAGCATCAAATGATTGTCTCGGGAAGAGTGAGTGATAAAATACCTCAGCTTATCAATAAGTTTAACTTTGATCTTTTAATCCACTCTCATTATTCTGGGCTCTTTGATTTTCTTTTTTCAACCGCGAGTAAATTACTGAATCATGTCTCATGTGATCGTCTTGTTGTCCCGGTTCAACCTAAAAAGTCAGAGCCAACATTTTAGGTTTTATGATCTGAATTAAGTTACTTTCAGTCCGATGAGGGAGCTAACATCGACGGTGACGTTTCAGATCCGTTGTTTATCCTGGGATGTCCTGATTTCAAGGTTACCGGGCTTGTGCCGCAGGGATGCGGCAGCAGAGGTTTCAAGGTAGAGATACCGAGCTGGTAGATAAGGAATGATTGTCTTGCCAGCAAAGACTCCAGGGACAGATTTACACAGTTTCTTAGTGAGATTTAAGGCCGGTGCCCACAAGGAATCAAACACCCTCAATAATCTTCAGGGGATCACAGATGGATCCCCTTTGGCTGGTTATAGGAGTTGTTTGATCTGATCGATCTGGGTGAGTAACTCCTGCATATGCTGCGCTTCGATGAAGGGGCTCATCGGGTAGGATTTAAGGGCCAGGATCGGGATCCCCTGGGGAGTCGTTTGGTAGCTCTGGGTGAAAGAGATCAACGGTCCCCCATCCCGGGTCGACTGCTGGAATAACAGCTCGGCGATCCTGCGGTTATAGTCGTTCACCTCCAGAGTCTGCTGCTTTGTTAGCTCACCGGATTGCTCAAGCCTGAATAGCTCGCGTCCACCCTGGCTGCCAAATAGCGGGGGATAGATCCTAAAGTTGGTGACAAAGGCGGGGTTTTGCTCATTTAATACCGCCATCTCCCGACGCGAGGCGATTTTTTGTCTCAGCTGGTGGGCCGTCTGCAGCAGGTGGGTCAGCAGCTGGCGGTATCCGGCCTTTCCCAGAAGCAGCATGTTGGCCAGAGCCTTGAGGGCATAATTAGGCCGTGAGCTTTCCAGGGTAAAGGTTCCGGGCTGATGGCCTTCATCATGGTAGAGATAGGGCATCTGAGCCTTGGACTTGGCAAGACTCAGCAGATCAGCTTCATCTTTGACCATCAGCAGGCTACAGATATAGGGGGCCCAGCCGGTCTTGTGAAAATCGATGCCGATAGAGTCTGCCAGCTTAAGCTCGGTGATGGCGTTGCTAATGGCCAAAACCCCGCTTTGAAGCTCTTTTGGCAGCTTTGCAATGCTTGCTTGATCAAAGGTGAGGTAAGGCCAACCGATGACGGCGTCGGCATGCAGATGGATTGAGTAGCCCACACGCTTTTCAAATTTAAGCTTTAACTGATGCATCTCTTGCAGGGGATCCAGGGCAAAGGCATCTGTGGTTCCCATGGTGGCGAACAGGGTACCAATCCTGGCTCCTTCAGCTATACTCGCTTCCATCGCTCTTTCCAGAGCATCAATATCCAGGGTGTTATCCAGATGACAGGGGATGGGGCGAATATTATCCAGCCCGATACCACTCCACATTGCGGCCGACTTAATACTGTAGTGGGAGTGTTCAGAGCAAAACAGCTGAACCTTCTGATGCAGACCCTGCTGCTTGGCGTTTGGGCATGCCTTCTCAATACCGATCCGGGTAGCGTAAAGATTACAGCCGCTGCCACCAAAGGTGAAAAGCCCTGAGGCCGCGGTTTTGGAGTAGCCGATGAGATCGGCCATCATGGCAACGGCCATTACCTCGGCGCGGGCTGCGCTGATTCCAAAGTAATCCCAGATACTGTTTTCATTGAAGCGGGCACTCAGTGCATCCGCGACCACAGACAGCGTTGAGGGAGGAGGGAGCACATTGGCCTGGGTCATCGGGTGCTCTAGCAGCGCGACTCCCTGGTAGAGCTCCAGCAACAGATCCAATACCTTCTGCTCATCGCTCAGCGATTCAGGAAAATGACTCTGAGCCGCAAGCTCCTCATAGTCAGTGGATTCATATTGGCCAATCCGTGTGCCGTGGCGCTGCCCATCCAGGATTTTCAGGGCGTATTCCAAAAGCTGGCTAATTCGGTTGTCATGGGTTTGTGGGGACTGAAAAAACTGTCTAATTTGCTGTTGTGTTGTCATGTTCGGCTCCCTGCCAGGTTATTTCCTCCCGTACCTCTGGGGCTGAATTCTTTGTTCAGATGAGCCAGCAGAGCGGCTATCTGGTTGCCTCCCTGATTAAGCAAAAAGCCAGCCTGAACAGCTAATTTATTGAAAATATTTGTTTTTATTTCCGTTATTGCCAGGTTTGGGGATATGTTTTCCGGTTTTTTCCCAACTGCCTGAATTTTGACGAGTTGCATCCGAGCCCTGAGTTCAATTTCAATCACTTGATTAATTAAATCAAATGATTTAATTTGTGCCTCATTAGTTTGGTTGTGACCTTATGATGAGTTGAAGAGTTCGGAGACGAAGATGCTGACTGGCAACAGATATTTCAGGTGGAGTGTGGGGGCCGCGATGGCCTTACTGGCGTCGCTTTTGACAGGTTGTGGCACGGGGCAGCCAAGTGCACAGGGCTATGTTGAGGCGGACTTGACCTATGTTTCCAGCCCGGTTAGTGGTCAGCTCACTGCTCTGCCCGCAGTGAAGGGGGAGCTGGTCAAAGCAGGTCAAACCCTGTTCGAGCTTGATAGTCAGCCGCTGCACTATAAGCAGCAGGAGGCTTTGGCTAAGTTGGCACAGGCCCAGGCTACCCTTAGGGATCTGAAGGCGAGTAAACGGGCTCCGGAGATCGCAAATCTCAGGGCACAGCTCAATGAATCTCAGGCTAAGGCGCGTTATGATCAGGCGAACTATCAGCGGGCCAAGAGCATGTATCAGCGTAAGCTGATCTCATTTCAGGAGTATCAGCAGCAACAATCGGCTGCAGAGCAGAGTCAGGCCGCCGTTGCTGCGCTCAAGGCACAGTTAAAACTGTCCGAGCAGGCAGTGGGTCGCCAGGGACAGCTCCAGTCGGCACAAGCATCGGTCAAGGTGGCCCAAAGTGAGGTCAAACAGGCCAGTTGGGATCTGGCTCAGTCACAGATCCAGTCGCCGGATAATGGATTCATCTATGATCGTTATTATCAGAGGGGGGAGCAGGTGCAGGCCTATTCACCCGTGGTTTCTGTCTTGGTGCCATCTCAAATCAAACTGATCTTTTATGTCCCGGAAACTGAGCTTAGTGATCTTCAGCTCGGTGAGGCGGTTCACTTTCGCATCGACCACTCCCACAAAGATTACCTGGCTCATGTCAGCTATATCTCACCCAAGGCCGAGTATACACCGCCGGTGATCTACAGCGAGCAGACCCGCTCCAGCCTGGTTTATCGCATCGAGGCCAAGCCCGTGCTCACCAAAGAGCAGTCCTGGCATCCGGGGCAACCTATCAGTGTCATCTTGTAAGGAGTCATGATGAGTACTCAGGATTGGGTGATCGATGTGAGTGGGATCACCAAGAGTTTCGATGGCCGACGGGTGGTCAATGATGTGGCCCTCAAGGTTCAACGAGGAGATGTTTATGGTTTTCTTGGACCCAACGGCTCGGGGAAAACCACCACGATTCGGATGCTGTGTGGCCTGATGACACCGGATGCCGGACAGGGGAGCTGTCTTGGCTATGATGTGTTGGAGCAATCTGAAGAGATCAAGTGCCGGGTGGGTTACATGACCCAGAAGTTCTCCCTGTATGAGGATCTCAGTATTGAGGAGAACCTGGATTTTATCGGGCGCCTGTTTGATGTTGACCGTCGAAAACAGCGGGTTGCTGGAGCCATCGAGCGCCTGGGAATCGGTCGGCGGCGTAAAAAGCAGCTGGCGGGAAATTTATCGGGTGGCTGGAAGCAGCGACTGGCGCTGGCAGCGGCGACTATCCATGAGCCTGAGCTGTTGCTTTTGGATGAGCCGACGGCTGGGGTCGATCCCACCGCTCGTCGTGACTTCTGGGATGAGATCCACCGGCTCTCCGATCAGGGGATCACCACCTTGGTGAGTACCCACTATATGGATGAGGCCGAGCAGTGTAACAAGCTGGCCTACATCGCCTATGGCAATATGCTGGTCAATGGAAGTGTTCGGGAGGTGATAGACAAGGCTGGCATTGAGACGCTGGAGGTGACGGGTGAGGGGTTACGCGAGCTGAGTACTCGCTTGCAGCAGATCCCTCAAGTACTCCAGGTCGCAACCTTTGGTCAGAAGCTTCATGTCAGCGCTAATCGAGGATCCGGGTTGTTGCAAAGGTTGCAGGCGGTCGCCGGGGATGGCTTTACGTTAAGATCGATCCCCCCGGGATTGGAGGATGTCTTCATGCACCTGATGCAGACTCAGGAGGATAACTTCTCATGACTCAGCAAATTGCACTCTATCTGCGGCGCTTGTGGGCGATCGTTATCAAGGAGTTTTTACAGCTCAAGCGTGATAAGGTTACCATCGCTATGGTGCTCGGGATCCCGGTACTCCAGCTGATCCTGTTTGGTTATGCGGTAAACACCAACCCTAAGCAGCTGCCGACCATAGTGGTCACTCAGGATCAGTCGCCCCAGGTGCGAACTCTGATCACCGCCATGGAGAATACCAACTATTTTAAAATCGTCTCCACCGATGGCTCCCTTGCGCAGGCCCAGCAAAGTCTGGCCCGGGGGGATGCCCTGTTTGTGGTTGAGATCCCCGC
Source organism: Dongshaea marina (assembly GCF_003072645.1). Classification (NCBI taxonomy): domain Bacteria; kingdom Pseudomonadati; phylum Pseudomonadota; class Gammaproteobacteria; order Aeromonadales; family Aeromonadaceae; genus Dongshaea; species Dongshaea marina. The sequence continues at coordinate 3,675,578 of NZ_CP028897.1, read as the reverse complement.
AGGCTTTACCCATGAGATGATTGCCAAAAAGCGCCCAGAGATCCTGGTGGTGGCGGATGCCTCGGATCCCGGCTCGACCGGCAATGCGGTGAATACCCTGGAGCAATTAGCGAGCCAGGTGTTTGATGAGTCCTTCTCACGGGATGGATTGGGCTATCTCAATCCCAAGGCCGAGCCGTTTCAGCTCATCGTGCATCAGAAATATAACCCGGAGCAGAAGACTCAATACAATATAGTGCCGGGTCTGATGGGGGTCATTTTAACCATGACCATGGTGATGGTGACTTCCCTGGCGATTACCCGTGAGCGAGAGCGTGGCACCATGGAGAGCTTGCTGGCGACACCGGTGCGGCCACTGCAGGTGATGATAGGTAAGATCATACCCTATCTATTGGTAGGTTATATCCAGATGGCACTTATCTATATCTCAGCCATAGTGCTGTTTGCGGTTCCGATGCGCGGCAGCTTGTGGATGCTGGCTCTGGCTGGGCTACCTTTCATCGCGGCAAATTTGATGATGGGGATCACCTTTTCGACCCTGGCAAAGAACCAGCTACAGGCGATGCAGATGACCTTCTTCTTCTTTTTACCATCGATCCTGCTTTCCGGTTTTATGTTCCCATTTTTGGGGATGCCGCAGTGGGCTCAGTGGATTGGTGAGGTACTGCCTGTCACCCATTTCCTGAGGGTTGTGCGGGGATCATGCTCAAGGGCAACGGGTTTATTGAGCTATTGCCCCAACTATGGCCCATCCTCGCTTTTATGCTGGTGGTGGGGGTGATTGGCCTGACCCGCTATCGGCAGACCCTGGAGTAGCCTTGTCAGGTGACTAGGACTCTCAAACCTGAGCTCTGGTTGCCACAGAGTGTGTTTCCTGAAAAGATAGCTTGAGGAAATTTAGAAGGAGAAAGAGATGAAAATTCAGGACTCACAGCTTGAGCTTAGCGGGCAGCAGGTTTTGGCGCTGGAACGCCTTAAGGAGCTGGCGATGCAGCGTCGCTGTTTTGGTGAATTGGCGATTAACCTGTGGCATCACAGGTTTCGTTGTGATCTCCACTCCTGCATCAATGCTCTGAGCCAGGAGACTGATAACCGCTTATCCGAGGCTCTTTATCTGATGTTGGATCTTGCCCGCCAAGGGATCAAATCGAACCAATATTTGGGAGATGAGTTCGCCGAGGGGCTGATCGAGCGCTGGGAGCTTCATGATTAGGTAGTGTTTCACATCTGTTGTTGATGTCTGATTTCATGTCTCACCAACACGGTGTGTATCCTTCCATGGAACCTCTGCTGCCGCATCCCTGCGGCAGAAGGTTGGTGACCTTGAAATCAGTACACCTTTGTATGAGCAATGGATCTGAGACATAACCCATGATTAATATAATCAAGCTCAGATAAAAGGATTATTATTCCGCTTAAGGTGAATAATAATCCCTTTGGCTATTTATATATTGGCGAGCTATCAAAATGCAGTGACGCCACTAATTTATATTTTTGTCCCTATTTTTCTGTTTTTGGAAAATCAGATCCTCAGTTGTCTTGAAAACCAGTTAAAACTTCTTCAGCATGCATGGCGGATATTGAGCTTATCCTAAATATCTATTCCAAATCGTAGATTACTGGGGCGGTAGTTGAGTTGTGAATAAGCTGGGCCTCTGCGTCATGGATGACCAGATGAAGTTTCCATGGGTGGATTCATAGCGTGTCTACTGGCACACATCAACAGATGTAGCATGAATAGGACAGCTATTTAGAGATATCAATATCTTCAATCTCACTATGAAAAGTCAGTTTAAGACATATTCGGCACAATAAAAAATGCAGAAGCAATATGTCAAAGCGGCAGAGTTGCTCGCATGACTATTTGCCCGACCTAACTTACAAATCATTCATATTTGAGATCTTGATCATAGAAATAATTAAAACAATCAAGGATTGAACCATGTTGTCTTTAAAAAAACTCTCTGTGCTACTGTTATTATTTCTCACCAGTCTCCCTGTGTTTGCTAAACAAACACTCTTTGTTGAACCCCAGGCGATGCAGGAGCCGATCCTCAATTTGATCCATCAAAGTCGTCGGCAAATCGACGTGGTGATCTATCAATTTACCGATCCCGTGCTGATCCAGGCCTTAGGTCAGGCAGAGCAACGTGGGGTAAAAGTTCGGGTGCTCTTTACCTCGCGGACTCATGGGGACTACAGCTCGGTCACGGCTGCTATCAAATCATTTCGAGACGAGGGGGTTGAGGTGAAAACCAGTAATCCGGACTTTACCTATACCCATCAAAAAACCTTTATTTTTGATGATCAGCAGGCTCTCATCAGTACCGGAAACATGACATTTGATCACTATCCGAACACCCGTAATTTCATGGTGCTGACCGATGAGCGTGAGCAGGTCAAGCAGATAGCGGCCGTCTTTGAAAAAGACTGGTTGCATCAGCTCCCAAGCCTGAGCCCAGAGGCGCTGTCCCGGAGCCAGCTGGTATGGAGCCCGATCAATGCCGATTCTTCACTGGTCCGTCTCATCGACAGTGCCAGCTCCAGCCTGGATATCTACGCTCTTGAGATGACAGATCCGGATGTAGTATCAGCCCTCTACCGGGCTCTGGATCGGGGTGTCAGGGTCACCATCATTGTGAGTAAAGACCCATTTTCCTGGAGCCGGGATTGTCTGCTGAGCCTCTATGATCAGGGGGCGAAACTGCAGATCCTCGGAGATGACTCTCCGTTTATTCACGCCAAAGCGATCCTGGCTGATTCTCACAGGGCGTTTATCGGTTCAGAAAACTTTACCAGCAACTCTTTGAATAAAAATCGCGAGCTTGGGATCATCACAGCCGATCCCGGAGTGATTGAGACACTTGCCTCAACCCTGAAGCAGGATATGGCGGCACCTCATTATCCGGTTAGTGAGCTGGTGAGTGGGCAGCAGCCGATGGCGCTGAATTAAAGGATATTGAATGTCCCAGCCGAGCCAGCTAGCGCTGGCTCATACTGATCCTGAAAGATTATCCTTACCCTGATAGATTTAACAGGCTGGGAATAAAAATTAAGCAAAACTGATAGTTAGCTGTCCATACTTAGATGTATGATTGTTCCAGCTGAAGCTTGAAAGCTTCTTGCGACAGACATGTGAAGTGCAGTGGTACATGGGAAGTACGACGGAGCAATAGGATGATGACAAAGGATACTGTGAGCACGCATACGGGGCTGTCTGTTCAGGATCAGCTTTGGGATATTCACCAACCTGGATTTCGTATCCAGGATCTCTATTTCAGTACCAGCTCCAATCAACGCGATGTTTGGCTCAGCCGAGAGAGCCAAACCTACTGCTATCTGGTCACCATTACTCAGATCAAGCCCGATCGTCTCAAGGGTAGGGTGGAAGTGATTATCCCTGGGATCAATTATCGCCGCTCAGGCACAGAGGGGAGCCCGCTACCTGAAGATGAAGGGAAGTTGGTCGAGTTCAGGCCTGCGGAGATCATGGAGATTCTGGAGCCTATCACTCGCAACTAATAAGCCCCTTGCCCAAATAACAGTTAAGTCACCTGGTCGTTACGATTTTTGTCCATGATGACTCCTTTGGCTTGCCTTTCGCCTTCGGTGCCATACCTTGGGCAGCTTACCCTTATTCCCGATACCGGTGGCTGGCAGATTGGGGATTTGAATGACTTCACTCTTATAGCATCCGGACTCCATTCCCGGGCTGCAATCAAGGGGCTTAAAGGATACACTTAGGGGTGTTTTCAGCATCACAGGGGAATCATTGATGAAAGGATTATCTGTAGCGGGCCCACATCTCGGGGCTCTGCTGGTAGCCGCCGGGGCCCTATTCATTGGAGGATGCGCCTCTAACCCACCCGATAGTAACCAGCTGCTGGGGCATTTCACTGCCGCTTCCTCCTTTGATGTCCGGGGTCTTGATTACGATAAGCTGGCTGCCAACCGCTCTCTGGTCACAGGCAAGGCCTGCTATGAGGTTGATCCTAAGACCCTTGCTTATCTACGGGGACCCAAAGAGAATGTGATGCAACGGGCGATGGATAACGCGATCCGTAACGGCCAAAAGCAGGGGATTGATGGCGATCTCCTGGTCAATGTGCGGGTTGAGCAACGAACCGAGCATCGCACGGTAGGAGGCTTTTTCAAGAGTGAAAAGCGCCGGGAGTGTGTCTTTGTTTCGGGCGAGTTGGTGGAGCTAAAAGAGCCGTCAACCCCGGCTCAAACCAAGAAGGCCACCAAGGCACCTGTGAATCAGGAAGTGGCGGTTAAACCAGCACCGGCCATTAAGCCAGAAGTGGTGCCAGCCAAGCCTGCTCCCGCACCTGTCAAGCCAGCACCTGCCCCAGCGGACCAGGCAACAGCGCCATCTGCTCAGGGTGCAGCCAAACCGGCTGAAAAACCTGTAGATGCACCTATCGTCAATAATCCCAGTTATCTATAGCTTCTGCGGTTTTCAACCGATAAAGCAGCTGGCTCAGGAGTCACCCCTGAGCCAGCTGCTGCGGATCAGAGCTCTGCCTCATTATGACTCTTCTGTGAGATAGCTTTTCACCTGTTTGGCGATAATCTTTTGCAGCAATTGAACCTGCTTTTCTCCAATTTTTGTCACCTCAAGCATCCGGGTTAGATTCACATTCATGATGTTAAACATCAAGGCTTCGCCGATAAGGCACTGTGCCAGAATAGTGGATTCATCCTCACTGAGATCCGTAATCTTTGCCAGTAGCAACTTGACCAGCCCCAGCATCTGGCTGGTATAGCGTTCGAAGATGATATCAGCCGCGGCAGAGGGGTTGATCTGCTCCTGGATCATGATCGAGCCAATTTTCTTAGTGACAGGGTCAAGGGTGGCTAGGGTGATATTACTCAATAGCAGGATCAGCTTGTCCTGGTAATAGCTCTTAGGGTGACTTTCGTTGAGCAGGAGTCCAAGATGAAAGACCACGGGACCCAGCTGTTCGGTAATGTCTGAGATAAAAGATTCAATCACCGCATGATATAGCCCCTCTTTATTGCCAAAGTGGTAAGCGATGACTGAGATATTGGTCTGTGCTTCCTGAGCTATGGTGCGGGTGGTGGCACCGAGGTAGCCATATCTGGAGAAGACATTCAGGCCCGCTTCAAGGAGCCGCTGCTTACTTTGTTCTCGTTTGCTCATATCCGGCACACTTTGTTCATTCACTGATTGCCGATTTTAAATCAATTGATTTAACTCTTCAATGTAGCGTCGTTAAGATAAGCGGCGGCCTTTATAAAAGGGGTGACAGACAAAGGGGGAGCCCCCCTGTCCGGGCTATCGGATCAAAAATGGTTGAAGCGCATCAAATAAAGAATCAACTTCATCCCGGGTGTTGTAGTGCATAAAGCCGATCCGCAGTACACCACCTCTATCCAGGAGCCTCAGCTGCCTGCATAAGCCCAGTGCATAAAAATGCCCATGCCAGACACAGATATTGTGGGTACCGAGAACCTGAGCGATATCCGATGGCATCGCTTCCTTGAATCGCAGTGCAAAGGTTGGGGTTCGCTCATGGATTCGGTTTTTGTCTGAGATCCCATAAAGAGTGATGTCAGAATGCTGGGCCAGTTTATCCAGAAAGTAGCGACTTAACTCCATCTCGTGGGCCTGACACTGTTCAAAGCTATGAACCAACCGCTGGCGAAGAGATAGCTCAGGCGAGGAGAACTGGGCCATATAGCGGATAGCAGCCACCAAGCCAGCCAGTGCCTCAAAGCTTTGGGTCCCGGTCTCAAAACGACCAGGCCCCTCATTGGTGGCTGGCTCCACTTTGTAGGGATCCAGAGAGTGCAGCCACTTCGGTGCAACATAGGCGATCCCCAGGTGGGGACCAAAAAACTTGTAGGCTGAGCATGCCAGAAAGTCGCAGCCCAGTGCCTGGACATCCACTAACCGATGGGGAACGAAATGTACGGCATCCAGATAAACCTGGGCCCCAACCTGGTGGGCTGCCTCTATGATGGGTTTGACATCGACCAGAGATCCCGTGGTGTTTGAGGCGTAACTGAGGGCAACCAGCCGGGTTTTTGGGGTAATCAGTGAAAGCAGGTGCTCGTAATCCAGGGTACAGTCATCTTCGTTGATCCGGGCCTGATGAACGACAGCGCCCTTATCCTGAGCGGCTTGCTGCCAGCTTGAGACATTTGAATAGTGATCCAGTGCGGTCACTATGATCTCATCACCGGCTTGCCAGTTGCGACTGATAGCCCGACTCAGCAGGAAGGTCAGGGAGGTCATATTGGCCCCAAATACTATGTTCTGCTCCGATGGGGCATTGAGTAAAGCCTGGGCATGCTGGCGAGCCTGCTCCATCAGCTCAACTGTCTTATGGCTTGAAAAAAACGAGCCACCCAGGTTGGAGTTGTAGCGTCCCAGGTAGTTTGTCATCGCATCTAATACGGACTGGGGGACCTGGGAGCCTCCGGGTCCATCGAAAAAGCATACAGGAGATCCTTTGATCTGCTGCTGCAGGGCCGGGAACTGCTCCCGGACGGTCTTGGGGCAAAAGGTCATATGTGACTCCAGAAGAGTGGTTGCATATCAGGCTGTGAGGACAAAGACATCGCGCACCCCAGGCTGCTGTTTATCAGCGGGCTGGATCTCGGAAACATAATGAAAGTAGCGCTTATCATTGAGAATGATGAACTGGTTCTCTTCAAGGGTACTGCTCAGGTGAGGATGCTGATCGACGGGGGCAGAGAAGATCTGGGTATAGCCACCACGAACATTCTCACGCCTGACACAAAAGATCCCAACGAAATTGAAACCATCCTGATGGATCCCTTCAGGGGCCGGGGAGCCTGAAAGATCACAGGAGCAGGTCACCCGGATCTGATGCACTCCAATCGGAGTTTTTTCGCTATCAATACCGGTCCGCTCGATAAAAGCATTCAGCAGGTATTGGAACTCAGCTTGTTGCTCAAGCTCAGGTGAAATATGCTCGAAACTGCGTTCAACATCACCAATCAGGCGGTTTACATCCGAGGACTGCATGAAGTTGTTGCCATCTAAGCGTTCAATGCCTTGCTCGCTTTTCCGATAGCGGGAAAAAGCTCGAAATCGACAGTTGCTTTCAAGGTAGGGATCGGGCTCGAGGGTTTCAAAGAACTGACCCAGTTTTTCTGCGTATTGGCCGGGCGCCTGAAACGCTTCGATAAGAAAAGTGCTCTCCATTTCATGTTACTCATTTGTTAATTTTGAGTTAATATAAATAGCACCTTTTTTCACATCGACCAATTTATTTTTGTATTTAGGTGATCAGGATCGAATTTTTTGTGGAAAATGACGTCTGTTTTGGAATAAAAGATTGGGGTGGCGCCATTTTGTCATTGTCCGCAGGCTGGGAATGGCTCTGGTGTGTTTCTGCTGAGAGCGGCCCTGAGGGAGCCTGCGTTGCATAAAGGGTCTCAAAGTCTGGCCTGCAGGTTAATAGCAGAGCCCGGGAGCGTTTAGATAAGTGGCGATGAGAACTTTGCCATCTGTTACCTGCATGCTGCAGTGGAGGGGCCGAATTTGACCTTGCGGTGGTGTTTGATATAGTGGCCACTCGAAAAACGAATTTGAACCGGAGGGTATTGATGATTGTAGTAACCACCTTCCGGGTAGTGCGTTAGCCTCACTGTTAAGTTGAGCCCGCTGCCCGGTTTCTAAGCCGGGGCCAATTGCCCCTGATATCTTATCTTTATGGCGCTATGCGTCAGGGGTTTCTATGATCACAAACTACTCCCTGCCCAAACTGGGCTGGTCTGCATTTTTTCAGCAACAATTCACCCTCGAAGAGTGGCAAAATCTCACTGCCCTGCGAGTCATGGCTCAACACCGCAGTGAGGTTGAGCTTATCGGAGAGTGCGGCCGGCAGCGATTGGAGCTTACCCCGAATATGCCCGAGCTGACAGTGGGAGATTGGCTACTGTTGGATAGTCAGGGGCGGTTCGTTCGTTTGCTGGAGCGCTTGTCCCTGTTTTCCCGCAAGGCATCCGGCAGCAAAGTCGCCACTCAGCTGATTGCTGCTAACGTGGATACGGTTTTTGTGGCCTGTTCATTGAACGAGAACTTTAACTTAAGTCGTATTGAGCGCTATCTGGTACTGAGCAAACAGGCCGGAGCCGAAGCTGTGGTTGTACTCACCAAGGCCGACCACTGTGACGATCCTGGTGGGTTTGTCAGACAAGTACAGACACTGGATCCGCTGCTGATGGTGGAAGCCGTCAACGGATTGGATCCCCAGAGCGTGACGGTCCTTGAACCCTGGTGTCGGCCGGGTAAAACCATCGCCTTGCTCGGCTCCTCCGGGGTTGGTAAATCCACCCTGATCAACACCTTGCTGGGCCAAACGATGCAGAAGACCGGGACGATTCGTGAGGACGACAGTAAGGGACGTCACACCACCACCGGGCGCTCGCTGCACTTTATGCCAACTGGCGGGATCTTACTCGATACCCCGGGCATGCGAGAGCTGCAGCTGGCAGATTGTGAGGCCGGTATCCGCGAGACCTTTGCCGATATCGATGCTCTGGCAGATAGGTGTCGCTTTAGTGACTGTCAGCACCTTGATGAACCGGGCTGCGCGGTACGGGCAGCCATCCGCTCTGGCAGCTTAAATGAGAGGCGTCTGACCAACTACCTGAAGCTACTTCGCGAGCAGGCGTTGAACCGTGAATCTCTGGCCGAAAAGCGCGCCCGGGATCGCTCTCTGGGGCGCTTCTATCGCTCAGTAAAAAATGAGGTCCGGCAGCGCAAGAAACGCGATTAAATATATAGAGGATCAGGCTCCACGAGTGATGGTGACTTGCGTTGCCAAATTGGGATCATCTCCCGTCTGTAAGGCGGGAGATGGCCTGACTCTGGTGATCATTCAACCCAATTGGATTTTTTCTCTATCTTATCGGGCAGCTTAACATGCCATTTGGTTAACTGCGTCTTGCTAAACAGGAAGTGACCCTTCTGTGCGGTCACAGGTCTTATCTGACCCGGCGAGCCCCCCTGATTGAGGATCTGTTGGATGAGGCGAGCCGCTTCGACTCCCTGCTCTTTACCATAAAGTACCAGCCCACCGATCGTCTTATCTTTTCCAACTGAAAACTCCCATAACCCCAAGGGGGGAATTGGGGTGTGCTCAGAGGTCCAACGTAGCACCTCACCGGCTGGGATGTGACGATTATTCTGGTCAAGCAGGGTATGATACAGGCCAACAAATAGCAGATCATAGTTGTTCTTTTTGCTCTCTAAGACCAGCTGTTTCCAGCTATTCCACTCACCCACTAAGCGGATATCGACCCGGATCTGAGAAAATGTTGGGCTGGGATTTCCTTGGGCAAGATCTTGAAAGATCGCCAGAGATGTTTTGCTGTTATCAAGCAACAGGAGCGCCTGTCTGGGACGGGGAGTGAAGATGCTTCCTGCCGAGGCGATGGCTCGTTTGATCAGGGGGCGTTCCAGCACTCCGGTAATATTTTTTGCTCCATATACGCTGTAATCCCTTGGGTTATTATTTAGCCCAAGATAGACCACAGGGATGGATTGAAGTGCCAGGATAGGTCCTAAATAGCGGGTCGCATTGTCATCAGCCAGCACAACCAGATCCGGCTTAGTTTTCAAAAAAGACTCCCAGGCCGCTTCGGCTTTTCTGAGGTGTTGTTTCTGAGGGAGGCGCTTGGTATCCATTTCAAAGTACTCAAGCTGGTAGTCAGGACCCAGGGTCGACTCAAGCCCTTCCCGATAACTCTGGCTCCATGGATACTCAGCATGATAGCTCTCGATCACCAGGACTTTTGAGCTCTTTGCATAAGAAAAGCCGGGAAAAAACAGCACCAGAGTTAGGCATAGCATCCAACATCTCATCTGCAAGTACCTCGTTTCGTAAGGTTACAGGGCTCCGCAGAGCCGAGCTTCCGATACTTTAAAGCTAGAGGCTGAGCTCCCAATTTGAAAGGAGTTAAATTTGACGATCCAATCCTGGCTGTTGTGATATCTGCTGTCTGGTGGCAGATGCTTCAAGCGAATTTCAATGGATTGATCTGCAGTCAGCTAATTTGTGCCTGTGGCACAGGTGTCCGGTCGCGGACTGCGACCAGAGGGGATTGCTTGTCCAACCTCCTCTGCACTCCCAAGGACACCCAGATATTTTTGTTGTTTGGCTTGCAGCCGTCTGGATTGATGGATTCGTCATATAGCGATACTCGCCTGGCGGTCGAGTTACTTTGGTATCGCTCAAAGTAACCAAAGGCTCACTTCGGAACGATGCGCCTATGTCCCTATAGGCTTCCCCAGTTCAGCATCCCTGCTTCTCGCTTCATTGCCACGCAATTACGCCCCGACATCGACCTGCGTGGCTCGGCATCCTGCCTCTAACCCATAAAAACTTAGATTTCCTCTATAGTTGAGTCGGAGAAAGGAACATGATCCCCCCGTGAGCGAGCGCCGAGGCGAACCGTTAAGGATTAAGGTTGAGCGATAGGGATATCGCGAGAGCTTAGTCATCACATGGACGTGATGTCTAAGTGGTGCCTTGATCCTTAGGTGAGACGAGGGTAAAGCGAGATTTGGGGCGCCCGGGGAGATGCAAGAGGGTGCGGGCGAGCGCACTCTTTTGCCTGCCGCCGGTCACACCAGCACTTGCAGCAAAGCTGCAAATCAGCCGTGCGCAGCACAATGAAAGTTCGCTATTGGTACAAAGTGAATTTCAGTGATTTGACCTGCGGTCAGCTTTTTGTGCCTGTGGCACAATTGTCCGGCCGCGGACTACGGGTCAAGGGAACTGCTCACCCAGTTCCCCTAACAACCCCGAGGGTGCCCCCTGATTCGCGTTGATCCTCAGAGCCACTGGTTTTATGAGATACGCAGAAACGAGCCATCCATGGCTCGACCCTGCTTTCAGGATATCCATATCCTTCAATCTCAAACACCAACGTGCCCCTTCGGTGCGAATCAAAGGGGAGTTTAAACCCCGTTAGCGAGCGCCGAGGCGAACGATAAATCCACTATTTTGTTTTCGAGGCAGGATGCCGAGTTGCGCGCAGCTTTGCGGAGGGACTCGCAGCGCGGAGCGAACTTTTGGTTACTTTTCTTGATAGAAAAGTGACTCGCCAGTCGGGCGAGACCGACAATTGTCACGCAGTGGCAAGTAGCCATCCGCAGGATATATAAAAGGCTCGCTTTTGGTGTAAAGCGAATCTGGATAGCTTGACCTTCGGTCAATTGATTGGTGCCTATAGCACAGATATCGGGGAGAGAGGGGATCATAAGGGGAAGATCGTCTTCCCCTTATCGCTTAGTCGGGAGATCCAGAGGACACCTTACTTCTGTGCATCAAACAGCTTGCGAGCCGTTTGCTGAGCTTTCTCCAGTTGATCTTTATTCAGGTGGCGCGCCGCCTGATCCCGCTTGACCATGGCATCCGCCTCCTCCTTGCCTTTAAGCTTAGCGGCAGCCAGCGAGTACCAGATATAGGCCTGCTGATAATCCTGAGTCAGTCCCTTGCCGGATGCATAGAAAGAGCCCAGGGTAAATTGAGCCTGAGTATAGCCCTGCTCGGCAGCTTGCCTGAGGTAATCTGCCGCCTGCCGGTGATCTTGCGGGACCCCGACACCCTTGTCATAAAGTGAAGCCAACTTGTACTGAGCGCGAGGCAGTTTCAGCTTGGCTGATTGCTCCAGCCACTTGATCGCTGTGTCGTAGTTCTGAGGAACACCCCGGCCATACAGATAGAGAAGGCCAAGATCATACTGTGCAGGCGGATAGTTCTGCTCGGCGGATTTTTCAAACCAGCTGGCTGCCTCTTTATAATCCTGAGTGACGCCATAGCCCTTGGTGTAGGCGATCCCAAGATCATATTGGGCCTTGGCATACCCCTGGTTTGCCGATTTTTTAAACCACTCAATCGCCGAGCCATGATCCTGCACCACATCTTTGCCCTTGGCATACAGGACACCGATCTGTTCCTGGGCTTTGGCGACGCCATCTTTTGCCTGCTGCATCAGGTCATCGGTCAGGCTGTTGGCAAATAGCTGGCTGGTAAACAGAACTCCGGCGATCAAAACCAGGCTGCGTTTCATAGTATTCTCCAATTTAGCTCAATCAACGCTCTCTATGGCGTGGCTGGTAACTTAATTTAACTCAGTGACATCAGGCTATTGTGAAATCAGCTCCCCGGAAGGCACAATTTCGATGACCCGGGTTTTATCTCCCTCAACCTCCCAACGAATATTGAGGTGGTAAAGGCTCATTCCATAGCTTTGCAGTGATTCATCTTTTTTACGGTAGGCGGGGCGGGGGTCCTGCTCCAGCAGCTCAGTGATCAGCATTTTGAGTTCAGGGTGCTTCCGGCTGTGCTGCTTGCACGCTTGTTTGGCCTCATCATTAAATTCAACCTGCATCTGGGTTTGCGGGGCATCGGGGGCAAACCCCCCCAGAGCATCTGGCTGCTGATCCACATAGGGAAGGTAGGGCTTGATGTCGACGACAGGGGTGCCATCCACCAGATCCAACCCCTCGACCCATAAGCGGATAGCTCCCGATTGCTGCTCTACATGACTCAGCTTGAGGACCGACATGCCAATGCCGTTGGGGCGAAAGGTAGAGCGGCTGGCAAAGACCCCGACCCGGCGGTTGCCGCCTAAGCGGGGAGGGCGCACAGTCGGAGTCCACCCCTTGTCCATATTTTGATGAAAAAGAAACAGCACCCAGATATGTGAGAACTCCTCAAGGCCACGGACAACTTCCGCCTCATCATAGGGGGCTTTCAATTCAATATACCCCTTGGCCGAGGGAACCAGCCCGGGTTGACGGGGTACTGCAAACTTGTCGCGATAGGGGGAGTAAACAGTCCCGATCGCTTCGATATTGTGATTCATAATGTCAGGATGAGAAAACCGAGTGGCTCAATTTAACACAGCCGCCGGAGTTGGCGAAGCCTGAGGGGGATGAATTCAAGTCTGGGGAGATGTTCATTCAGCATCGAACCCTCTACAATCAATGGATTCATACAGAGCATAGATGCAGTGAGTGGAGTGGAAGTAATGAATGATGACCTGGTGAAACGAGCCTGTAACCCCTGGCTCTCTATCTGGATCCGCCCCCGGGCGACGATCCGTGAGATTGTCGAGCATAATCCCAGAAAAATGGTGTTATGCCTTGCGATGGTTGCCGGAATCGCAGAGGCGCTGGAGCGCAGTGGTGATAGTAATTTGGGCGATCGTTTAGCACTTCCCTGGTTGTTGCTGGTGGCGATTGTCGGGGGAGCAGTACTGGGAGTGGTTGTCCTCTATGTCGGGAGTTGGTTGCTGGGCTGGACCGGCCGCTGGCTGGGAGGGCAAGCGGATCAGCTGGCACTTAGAGCTGCCCATGCCTGGTCGTCGGTGCCGAAGATCTGGGCACTCCTGCTCTGGATCCCTTCTTTTGCTCTGTTCGGACCGATTATTTTCACCAGCCAGCCCCCTGAATTTAGCGGTGAGATATGGATGTCACTGGCGGTGCTGATGATTGCTTTAATCAAGCTGGTGATCATCGTCTGGGCTTATATTGTGTTTTTGAAGTGCCTGGCGGAGGTTCAGGGTTTTTCTGCCTGGAAAGCCTTGGGGAATGCAATTTTAGCAAGTCTGGTGGTTGTGATCCCGCTGGGAGTCATCAGTGGGCTGGTGATCCATTTCACTGCATAAGCATGATTCCGGAGCAGCTCTCCGGAATCATGCTTATTCAGGTTAGCTGATAAAGCTTTGCCCCGGGCGCTCTCCCATTTTTTCGGGGATGGCGCCCTCCTTATCTGACTCGCGGTAAAAATCAACATGGAACAGGACTTCACCTGTGATAACTAGATGGTGAAAGCGCTCTGAGTGAATCAGTACAGGCTGCTCAGGGGTTACCTTGATAGCCTTGGATGAGTCATCTTCCCAGACAAATTCCAAAGAGCCTTGCTCGACGACCAGGCACCCAAATTTACCTTTGGGCGCCAGGTGGTTATTCAGCAGCCCCTGTGGGACCGTATCCTGAGTAAAACTGGGTGTCGATCCAACCTTAACCGCGCCTTGTGGAAGAGAGTTATCATTTGTATGCATCTGCTTCTCCTTAACTCTTGGGGGCCACCTGTGGTGGCCGAGCTTTTTGAGTCTGTAATTGACCAACCTTGAGTCGAGACGGGTCAGACTCGATTTTTGGCCCGGCCCGGGGATCTACAGCGGACCGGTTACTATTTACTGAAGTGATCGGAGTGGCCACCTTAGTTGGGGTCGAGCAGTGGCTCTGTGTTATTGGGTTTTACTTTGAATATCACCAGTAGCACAGCAATCAACAGCGGCAGGGCGATCAGCAGCAGTGACAGCGTATAGGAGCGCAGTGGGTGCACTGGAGAGTCCATAAATTGCAGAGCGCTCTCCAGATGCCCCAGGATGATCTGAAAGGCAAAACCGATGAGGCTGATGGTCAGGTTGATCAGCGCAAAAGCGGTGCCGTGCAGTGAGCTTGGGACAATATTGCGCACCACATCAAAGCTTAACAGCATGCTGGAAACAAAAAAGCCCAGGCTGAAGTAGAGCACCCGGACCAGCCACACACTTTTTACCCCGGTCACTATAAAAAGTGGAACCGTTGCAAATAGCAGTAGAGTGATGACGGCAGAGATCCGCATCCAGCTGGTGTTTTTGCGAAACAGCGAAGAGATTGCACCGTGCAGGGGCCCTCCGACCGCGATGCCGATGAAGGTCAAAATGGTAATCGAGGCCGCCTGCTCTTGACCAAGCCCCAGGATCTTCTGAGTGAAAATCACATTGTAGAGCTCAGAGAACCCAATCACCACCACGCCCACCATGATCCCGGCATACAGAGCCAGAACCCAGACTCCGGGGCTTTGCATCACCGACCAGAGCAGAACTCCGTGGCCGGAAGAGGGAGTCTCTGAGATTTGTGGTAGCGCTGGTCTGCGTTCACGAAACAGTAGCAGGATCACTGCAGCCAGAATAAAGCCAACCAGTGCAATATAGTAGAGCGCATTTTGCCAGCCATAATCCTGGATGATGATACTGAGCACATATTGGCCGAAGATCCCCCCAGCAGGACTCCCATGGTATTAATCAGGCCCACGGCGACTGGAAACACCTTCTCGGGAAGCCACATAGAGGCGGTTTTTAATGCTCCGAGAAAAGCGAATGCAGAGCCGATGGCAATAAGTACCCGGCCAGCCAGAATGGCGCCAAGGGAGGGGATGGCGATCATCAATAAACCACCGGCGACTATGGCAACCGCAAGGCTCAGGATCAAGCGTAGCTTGTAGCGATCCAGCAGGTAGCCGGCAAGGATCTGAAAGACCGCATAAACAGGAAAGTAGACACTCATCAGATCGCCGATGGTCTGTGTGCTGGTATGCATGGTGCTTGCAATAGGTTCAATCAATACACTGGGGCCGTGTGTTGAAAATAATCCAACCCGTAAAACAGTGTGATCAGTAGCCACATAAACCAGCCGTAGGCTAAGGAATATCTGGGTGCAGTGAGCTTTTGCATGACGCTCCCCTTAATGTCCAAGGATGGTGCCGAACGGATTATAAAATCAAGATCTACGAGCCGGGTGATGCATCGTCTGATAAATGGTAGTCGTGGCACCGGATGATGAATTGCACTCCAAGTTAAGGGAATATTCAGCCAAGGTCAATTTATATTTCTAGGTTTTTGGAAATAATATATCACCTAAGGTTATAAGCTTGTTACCATAGCTGAACAGTTGCATTTCATGCACTATGTTTGCATTTCATTCCTGCCCGATGCATCTCATTTTTTATCTCGCCATACCTGTTGTTTTCGTGTGGTTTCTTTGTAATTTTGCCATCCATTCGGGAGTTTTCTCCCCCTTCGAAACTACAATCAGGCGAAACAAGAGTAGTCATCATGGACCAATCCAACACCAATAGAATTCGCATCATGACCCTGCTGGGGACCATTTTGACCCAGTTTGCACTGGGCTCTGTCTATACCTGGAGCCTGTTTAATGCAGAGCTCTCCAGTAAACTGAATGAGCCCCTCAGCAGTGTGGCCTTCACCTTTGGTATTCTGACGCTCTCCCTGGCGGTTGCTTCATCACTGTCCGGCAAGATGCAGGAGCGCTTCGGGGTCAAGGCGGTGACCATTGCTGCAGGTTTGTTATTAGGAGGCAGCTTCTTCCTGACCGCCTATGTCAGTAACCTGATGATGCTGTATATTTTTGCCGGTTTGCTGGTGGGCTTTGCCGATGGGACCGGCTACCTGATGACCCTCTCCAACTGTGTAAAGTGGTTCCCCGAGCGTAAAGGCCTGATCTCGGCTTTCTCAATCGGTGCTTATGGCCTGGGAAGCCTGGGCTTTAAGTTTATCAATACCAAACTTCTGGGAGCCTTTGGTCTGAGTGCGACTTTCCAGCTGTGGGGTGTGATCGCCATGCTGATGGTGATCCTGGGTGGATTGATGATGACAGATGCGCCTAAGCAGCAGCTGGTCAAGGGAGTGAACAGGGTGCGCAACCTGACTCTGCCTCAGGCGATGCGGACCCCTCAGTTCTGGATGCTGGCTCTGATTTTCCTGACAGCCTGTATGAGCGGCCTGTATGTGATCGGGGTTGCCAAGGATATCGGGGAAAACTATGTGCATCTGACCACTTCGGTTGCAGCCAATGCCGTTGCCGTGATTGCGATTGCCAACCTGGGTGGACGTCTGGCACTGGGGGTTTTGTCTGACAAGATGCTGCGCATCCGGGTGATCAGCATCGCGCTGACTTTTAGCCTGGTCGGGATCTGCCTGCTGCTGTTTGTTCCGCTCAACGAAAGCTTGTTCTATCTGGCAGTTGCCTGCATCGCGATAAGCTTTGGTGGCTCTATTACCGTCTACCCTTCCCTGGTGAGTGACTTCTTTGGGTTGGAGCATCTGACCAAGAACTATGGTCTCATCTATCTTGGCTTTGGGATCGGTAGCCTGCTGGGATCGATCGTGGCATCCCTGTTTGGTGGTTTCATTGCAACCTTCTGGGTGATTTTCAGCCTGCTGGTGATTTCACTGCTACTCTCTTTGACCCTGACACCCGTCAGATCCTCTGCAAAAGAACCTGTTACTCCCGAGGTGGCGATATCTGCCAGTTAAGGGGTGATTGACTCTGAACATCTTTTAAAGGGGGCTATAGGCCCCCTGATTATATCTATGACAACTAAAATCCTGACTGTAGGATTAATATAGAAACTATTCCCTGCTAAAGGCTTTATTTGGTTTGACATCAGGGTTTTGGTTGATTGTATGAAGAAAAGATCTCGTTTAATATGCCGAATTGCTTCATGCCGTTTAGCAAGTCATTGAGCTCGTTGAGACTCAAGGCACTACCTTTTCTCAGTAAAATTGTGTGCTGATATATTTGATCATACTTATCAGAGACAATGATTTTATCTTTATCCATAGGGTTTTCTTGAAAGTACAACTCCAGATATGATTCTGTCACCACTGCTATATCATCTCTTCCTAAGAGAATTAGCCTAATCAAGGATTTTGGAGAGTTGACGATATGGGCATTGAATTTTGTTTTTAAAAATACCTCATCGGCATTGAAGTTTGCAAATCCATAGTGATAACCTCGAACAACGGAGATCCTTTTATCACTAAAGTCATCAAAGTAGCTTCGATCTCTTCCCGGTACTGACAGGGCGATGTACTTCTCTCCACCCGTCAGGATAACCCTTGATGAAACAACAGGATATCCATCCCATCCCCATTTTTTATCTTCAAAGAAAATCAGATCAAATTTATTTGACTCAAATGAAGAGTACCTGCCTTTGGATGAGATAGGTACAAATTGAAATTTGAATTCCTCCTGATATTGGTTCAGTGCCTTGATTAGATCCAGGGTCAAACCTTTATATTGGCCATACTCTACAAATACGAAGGGAGGGAAGATATAGCCACCGACATTAACGATTTGTGATGAATGGCTAAGGGGAATAGATAGAGCCAACAGAATAATGATTAATATTTTTTTGAATCGAATTAAAAAGAAAGAGAACATTCGAATCAATTTAAGTTGATACCTTGAGTCGCTGAAGTATTTCGACCAGGCATTATGAGCCGATTGATATCTGGTTATTATATGAAGCAACCAGGGACTCATCACAACAAGGGATCCGGATTAGATGCAAGGTCGCTTAAGAGAGATGACAGTCGTATTTGCGGCCTGTGATGGTGGAAAAACATAAGGCGATACCCCAACGGCATTTATCATAAATGGTGGTTGCTGGCGGGGTAAAAAGCAAGATACCAGTAGCGCTAAGGCAGGCGGAACCGGCATGCCAAAAATTGCTGGATCATAAGCATGGATAGCTATAGCCGGATAGGCTTCCTGGAGAACCTAATGTTTTAGCTATTGTGAATTTAATATAAGAAAACTACGATTTATGGTTGTCGTTCAGCTCCGGTTTATCATAAGGTGATTGCAAAATGATCAGCAGGGAGATGAGCATGTTACTAAGACTATGGGTCGCATTTTTGGTTGGTATCACCAGTATTGGGGCTGTTGCCAGGGCTGGTGTTCCCGAGGTGGTGCCAGCGATTCAGGAGAGTCGCCAGCTCTATCATCCCGTCTGGTCTCCCGGGGGGATGGTGGCAGCTCAGGAGGCGGTAGCAGCCCGGGTGGGCGCAGAGATCCTAAAAGCGGGGGGTAACGCCGTGGATGCTGCGGTGGCAACCGGGTTTGCGTTGGCGGTGACTCTTCCTAAGGCGGGAAATCTTGGTGGTGGTGGCTTTATGCTAGTCTGGCTCGCCAAAGAGCATAAGGCTGTGGCGATCAACTATCGGGAGATGGCTCCGCTGGCAGCTACTCATGATATGTATCTGGATGACAAGGGAAAGGTGAACCGTGCCCTTGCGACCCGCCATTATCTGAGCTCCGGAGTTCCGGGCACCGTGGCAGGGCTTGTCCTGGCACAACACAAATATGGCAAGTTGACCCTTAAGCAGGTGATGCAGCCTGCGATCAAGCTTGCCGAGGATGGGATTATTGTGACCAGGGAGCTATCAGAGTCGATTGATGCAGCCTCCGGCTTACTGAAACAAGACCCAAGCTCCCGGCATAAGTTTTTCACCAAAGAGGGTAAGGCCCTTCCCCCTGGAACTCTCTGGAAGCAGCCCCAATTGGCGAGCACCCTTAAACTGATTGCCAAAGAGGGAGCTTCGGCTTTTTATCAGGGAAAGATTGCTCATCAGATCGTCTCGGCCATGGAGCAACACGGGGGCTCTATAACCCTTAAGGATCTTAAAGAGTACCAGGCTAAGGTGGTGCCTGCGGTGCGGGGAACCTACCGCGGATATACTGTGTTATCCATGCCGCCTCCCAGCTCAGGAGGGATCACCCTGGTAGAGATGCTCAACATCCTTGAGAACTATGATCTGCCGGTCATCGGCAGTAACAATGCCCGCTATTTTCATCTGCTGACCGAGGCGATGAATTACGCTTATAACGATCGCAACTATTATCTCGGTGATCCCGATTTTGTGGATATCCCCCAACAGAAGCTGCTCTCAAAAAGCTATGCCAGCACCCTGGTTAAAAAGATAGATGCCAGCAAGCATACCCCGGCGATCAAGATCTCCTACTTAAAGCCGGTGGGACTTGAGAGTAACAATACCACCCACTACTCGGTGATCGACCAGGCGGGCAACATGGTGGCCAACACCTATACCCTGAACTGGAGCTACGGCAATGGCTATACGGTCCCGGGAGCAGGGTTCCTGCTCAATAATGAGATGGATGACTTTACCGCGAAACCTGGCGCCGCCAACAGCTATGGCCTGATTCAGGGAGAAGCTAACACCATAGCCCCGGCAAGCGCCCCTTGAGCTCAATGACTCCGACTCTGGTGCTGACCCCCGAGGGAGAGCCCTTCATGGCAACCGGTACCCCGGGAGGCAGTCGGATCATTACCACCACCTTGCAGGTGATCCTCAACCGTATCGATCAGGGGCTCAACCTAGCGGGGAGTGTCAGTGCACCGAGGATCCACAGCCAGCTCTGGCCGGATCAGCTCAGCTATGAGCAGGGGATCAGCGAGGACAGCCTGGCAAGGCTGCAGCAGATGGGTCATCAGGTCGTGCCTTTCAATGCGATGGGCTCTGCCAATAGTGTGGAGTATCTGGGCAAAGGAAAGGGGACCCTGGGAGTCGCCGATCCAAGGCGCCCCGGGGCCTTAGCCATTGGTGAGGCGAAGGCACAGTAGCCTAATTACCGGTTGGTCACTTTAATCCCAGCAGTTGACGAAACTGCTTGAGGTTGCTGCGGCTGACCGGGATCTCCCGGCTCTCATCATAGAGCTTAAGCAGGTAGGTGCTATTCACCCAGGGGGTGATCTCTTTGATCTTGCGAAGGTTAATGCAATAGGAGCGGTGGCAGCGAAAAAAACTTTCGGCGGGCAGCTGCTCAACCAGCTCACTGATGCTCATTGGCACCGAGAATTGGCCATTGGCGGTAAAGACCAGGGTCTGCTTTTCGTCGGCGACGGCATAATTGATCTCGGCTACCTCAGTCACCAGGATGCGTCCATCCCGGTACAGATTGATGGTGGTTACTGTGGGGGCCCCGGGTAAGCCGGGTTGATTACGGATGAGCTGCCTGGCCTCAATCTTCTGCAATACGGCGCAGATCCGCTCTTCATTAAAGGGCTTGAGTATATAGTCGAAGGCATCAACTTCAAAGGCATCCACCGCAAACTCCTTGTAGGCGGTGGTAAAGATGATCAGTGGCTTTTCTGCAAACTTGGCGATTGTCTTCGCCAGCATCATGCCGTCAATCGAGGGGATGTTAATATCCAGAAACACCAGGTCAACCTTGTGATCCTGCAGGTACTTAAAGGCCTCCAGCCCATCTTCAAAAGATGCTTTAATCTCGATCTGACTGTGAGCCCCAACCAGGTAACTCAGCTCTTCGCGCGCCAGGTACTCATCTTCAACAATTATGGCTTTTAACATCATGGCCTCATTTTTTTTCCGGATGCTCCTGGATATAAAAGCAGATCTCGGTGCCGGGCTCCAGCCGTTTGATCTCAAGTCTGTGACCATAGGTGAGGAGCACCCGCTGATCGACATTCATCAGGCCGATGCTCTGGCTTGGCATTTTGCCAAGACGCAGTCGCTCGATCACCCGGTGGCTGATCCCTCGACCCGAGTCGCGGATCGTGATTTTGATCCGATCGCTTAGCTGTTTGACGATAATGGTGACGACCCCCGGACCCCGATTGGGCTGGATGCCGTGCTGGATCGCGTTTTCCACCAGAGGCTGGATCAACAAAGA
Source organism: Dongshaea marina (assembly GCF_003072645.1). Taxonomy (NCBI): domain Bacteria; kingdom Pseudomonadati; phylum Pseudomonadota; class Gammaproteobacteria; order Aeromonadales; family Aeromonadaceae; genus Dongshaea; species Dongshaea marina. The sequence goes on along the minus strand of NZ_CP028897.1, from coordinate 3,654,274 downwards.
GGGGATTTGGCAATCCACGGGATCCACATCAAACTCCACCTTAAGTTTTTTACCAAAGCGGGCTTGTTCGATGGAGATATAGTCTCTGACCTGTTTGAGCTCCTCCTGAAGATCGATCATCTCCTGGCCGCGCTCCAGGTTAAAGCGCAGAAAATCCGCCAGATGTGCGATCAGGGCTCTGGCATCATCGGGACGGATCCGTATCAGAGAGGAGATGGCATTGAGAGCATTGAACAGAAAGTGCGGATTAATCTTACTTTGCAGTGCCGAAAACTCCGCCTTGCTCGCCATACTCTTGAGCTGCTCAATCCGTGATACCTCAAGCTGGGTCGAGATGAGATGGGACAGGCCGATCGCCATCTCCTGGAGGGACTGGGTGATCTTGTGCTTCTTGCGGTAGTAGATCTTGAGGGTCCCGGAGATCTGTTCATTTTCGGTCAGCGGGATGATCAGCAAAGAGCGAAACAGGTTATCGGTGAGATCATTGCTTAGGATCAACTGCCGGCTCTGGACCGCCTGGCGGGTGATGGGGCTTATCTCCCATAGCTTATCCGAGGAATGGGCCTGCTCACCGACTCCCACATAGGCCCGGACCTCCTGGGTATCTGTGATGGCGACCGCATCGGCACCTATGTCGTCTCGGATGATCTGGCACACCCGCTTGAGTGAGTCCGGATGATTTTCCCGAAAGTAGGGAAGGGTCTGGTTGGCGATGTTCAGTGCCAGCTTGGCCTGGCGGGCAGCGATGAGCTCCATCTCATCATCCAGCCCCTGGATGAGCTTGATAATCAGGCCAATACAGGCGGTGCCGGCAATCATAGGAAACGCGATGAGCTTGACGATCCCCGGGCCGCTCTGGGGAGAGAGCGCGACAATCAGCAGCATGGTCAGGATCTCACAGGTCATGGCACTGAGCATGCCATAGATCCAGTACTGATTTTTCTTGCAGCGCAGGTGGATCCAGGTTCCGAGCAGGCCTGCCACTATGCTGGAGATGAGGCAGGGGATCGAGGTGACACCACCCACATCTATGATGTAGCGGTGAACTCCGGAGATCAGCCCGGCAGGAATGCCGACCCAGGGACCAAACAGGATCCCACCGGAGAGGATCGCGATAATCCGCACATTTACCAGGGAGCCGGCTACCCGGATCCCGGTATAGGTGCTGAACACCGCAAACAGGATGAATAATCCCGAGATCAGAGCAAGCTCCGTGGGTTTGAACTCGCGCTTTTTAAACAGCTGCTGGAATAGTGTGGTACGGGTCAGCAGGAACAGGACCATGAAGAGTAACGCCGCTCGCTCTAATACCCCGAGTAACATCATCAACTGTTCCTGATACATACCTGTGCCTCATCCTGCTTTATTGTGATGGGAAATAAAAAGACCAGGGCAAGCCCTGGTCCTCTTGGGATTCATGGTGCGACCACCGGCTTAGGGGATCAGCGAAAGCTGTTTTCCCAGATAGACCGCATGGGTCATATTGGTTGCATTGAGCTTTTTGATCAAGCGGTGGCGATAGGTTTTGACCGTATGGTGAGAGATATCCAGCACAAAGGCGATCTCTTCGGCGGTCTTACCCTGAGCACTCCAGTACAGGACCTGCAGCTCTGAACGACTGAATTGGGTTTCAGGCAGGTCGGAGCGACGTGTCAGGACATGCTGACGGTATTTTTCGTCCTGGGAGAAGCGCGAGTAACTCAGCTGCGGCAGCTCCTCACAGTAGAGCTCCATGGTGCGATCAATAAATTGCGCGGTAAACTGCTCCAGCGGTGAAACCGTTCTTTCATAAAACTGGAACGGGTTTGTCGGAGATTCATCACTGTAGCAGTGAACCAGAATATGACAATCCGAGCAGCTGCGCGCCAGCGAATAGCAGCGGTGCAGGCCGTAGCTCAGCAGGTGTTGGAAATAACTTTTTTCCAGCTCATCCAGGTGCACATACTCCTCAGGAAAGATCACCCGGTTTTTACCGAGAAAGGCTCCCTGAGTTAGGATATCGGCACGATACAGGCCATTTTTAAAGAAGTCACAACTGACCTGGTTGTTACTATTACTCTTACTGCAGCTAAGCCAGCTGCGCTCTCCGCCACGAAGAATGATCATGACGACACAGGCTACGACCCCTTCGATATCCAGGAGGCTACCGGTCAACTCTTTGACCATTTCAGCATGACGAATACGAGCAGGTTGGATAGATTGTGCAGCAGGTTGCGAATACATCTCGACTCCTTTAGGCAAGTCAATAGAGCGCTAGAGAAAGGTGAATACAGCACCAAAAAATTCAAAGTGACTCAGCTGTGAGCCCATTAAGGTGCGTATTTATACCCTCAATTGTTTAAAAAATCTACACCTTTTTGGATTTGAAATGACGCGGCTGATTAATCGGCATAAAGCTGGGCTGCTCATCGGCGATCAGATGCAACACGTGTCCCTGTCCAAGCAGCAGATAATGGCACAAAGTGAAAGGTTGTTGAAGACCCAGACGAGCCAAGCGGGTGAGTTCCTCTATCCAGGGGATTTTTCAATAATATAGCTGCACTGGGTAGCATCCGGGGGAAGGGGAAACGTCTGGGGAAGGGAGGTCTGAGCCGGGAGCATCTGATAGGCCACCAAGTTGTGGAAGGCGACCGCCCATTTGGGATAGCAGTCGGGGCCATTGGGGGCGACGACGACGATAAATCCCTGATCGTCGGTTTCGATTCCTGCAAGTTCAATGCTGGGAGAGTACTTATGAAAGGGGGTATTCCAGGCTACATGGCGCATCCACAACTCCTTAGTTCGGCTCGTTGGCTGCAATCTCTCCTTGTGTAGTTTTAATGATGGCAGATCTGCCAAAGGTTTAAAACAGGCGCCTGGCGGCGCCATAAAAATCAAGCGGTTTCTGTGAGCTGCGGGCTGCCTGAAAAGCTCTTGATGAAGGTTGCACGGTGAATATCCCCCATGCTGACCATACCCACCAGAACACCCTCCTGGGTCACAGGAATGCGTCTGAAGTTGTGGCGAGCCATCACTGCGACCGCTTTTAGCAGGGGGTAATCGGGCGTCACACTGATCACTTGCTTACTCATCAGCTCGGCAGCTGTCATCGAGAAGATCTTGCGATAGTCTTGTTCCAGGGCCTGAAAGTTAATCGCGCTGGGACTCTCCATCAGATCTTTAATATCCGGAAACAGGAACTTAAGAATATCGCGCTCGGCGATCACACCGGTCAGGATCCCCTGGCTATCGATGACTGGAATAGAGGAGAAGCGCTGCAGGCACATCAGGGATGCAACCTCCTGCAAGCTGGTTTCGGGAGAAACAGATTTTACAGCACGACTCATGACATCTTGGATTAGCATGGATTGGCCTCCTTGCTCAGCTTCCCGGTGGTGAGAAGCGGCAGTTATGAAAAGAGATACCAGGGGTTGACCCAAGGGTCAGGGATCAGAAATGAAAGGCAAAAAGGTGAGTTCGCTGATCTTCCCCGGCAGAGATCTACCCTAACAGAAAGTTTCAAAGATGAAAAATAGATGTTAATTATTTGTTTAGGTGAGGTTCAGCTAGTGGATCGCCTGAGGTGACTCTCCCCACTCACAGCTGCGAAGAGCCTGAGTGGGGAGTCATTCTTAGTGCTCTTGTTCGCCGTGCTGGGCTGCAATCTTATATTTTTTATAGATAACCAATCCCAGCAGGGCGACCACGACCGAGCCCAGCATGTAGTAGGGGTGGGAGATAAAGGCACCATACACGGCATAGGCAGAGCCCAGGATGGCGATCAGCGCCAGCAGTGGCAAAAATGGCACCCGGAAGGGGCGGGGTGCCTGAGGGCGGGTGTAACGTAGTCGCCAGATCCCGGCAATGATGGTCAGGTAGAAGATATAGAAGAGAGCTACCGGAACATCGCCAAAAATATCAAACACATGGCTTTGTCCCAGTCCATAGAGTCCAAAGCCGATGCTGATGACAACCAGGGTCCAGCAGTTCATAAACAGGGCTGAGTTGCTGGGGATATTGGTGCGAGGCGATATCTTCAATAGTTTTTTGGAACCGGGGAAGGGACCGCGAAGTGCCAGTGAGTAGGGCATTCTCAGGGAGTAGAGAGAATAGCCATTGAGGACTCCCAAAGCAGAGATCACGATGAAGCACTGGATGATCTTTCCTCCCAGGGGGCCAAACAGCACATTGGCCGCGCTGAACACATTCACTTCACCCGAGTTGTAGGCGTACTCTGCACCCGGAGCCACATGCAACAGGCCGATGGTGAACAGCAGATAGACGGCGGCAATTACCACGATCCCGCCGATGATTGCGATTGGCAGGTTACGCTGAGGGTTTTTGATCTCGCGGGCAACCGTTGAGGCAAAGATCCACCCCTCGAAGGCAAACAGCACAGGGATCATCGCGGTAGAGATGGCGGTAAAGGCTGAGAGATCTTTGACAGTAGCGCCGCTCATCTGCAGGCTGGTGGAGGCGTCACCGCTAAAAAATAGCCCGGTGATGGCGATCCCCAGCAGCGGGATCAGCTTAAGCACTGTCATTACTTTTTGCAGGTGACCGGCCAGGGAGGAGGAGATAAAGTTAATCCCGTTGATCACTATGTAGTAGCCATAGGTAAACAGCATCAGGTTTTTAAGGCTAAGGGGCCACCCCAGAAACATCAGGGTAAAGGTAGCCGAGTAAAAAGAGATGATACTGAGGGTCAACGGCATATAGAGCACCGACTGACTCCAGCCGATCACAAAACCGAAGGCTCTGCCCCAGGTCTGATCGCCAAACGACTGTAGTCCTCCAGTGTTTTGGGTCATGCTGGCAAGCTCAGAGACCACGACTCCGGCGATAATGGTCAAAAGAGCGCCGCTGACCCAGGCGATCAGGGCAAAATGCTCAGAGCCTCCCGTATTCGCCAGGATTGGTGTTGCCTTAAAGTAGATGCCAATACCAACCACGGTCCCCACCACCATGGTGAAGGCGGTGAACAGTCCAAATTTGGGCTTCAGGGAGTCTTTCATCTTGCCAGTTACCTTGCTGTGACTTATTCAACAGTTAAATCGAGTGTATGCAGCGGCCGTTAATTGCTCCACAACCCAGCAGAGATTGGATCGGACTGCCGGGCGGGAAGAGCGAGCACTACACTAAATTATTCAGTCTATCCTGGTCAGGATAGATTTAATTCTGAACGGATAAGGGCAAGGAAAATATAATATTTACTCCCGGGGTGAAAGTGAATTAGCTAAAGAAAGCTAATCTTTTTACAAATTCAACAGATTTTGACTTTTTATTGAAGGGACCTTAAGGAAGGAGATCTCCCACCTGCGACAGGCAGGTGGGGGACTGAGTTAGCTGACTTGATGCGCCTTGATATAGAGTTTGCGGGTGTAGACCTTGTCTAGCGGGTTATCTGAGTAGCCGCCGACATAGGGCTTGACCAGCCGGGTGGTGACGAAGTCAAAGATCGGGGCGACCGGCATGTCGCGGTTGATGATCTCCTCCAGCGCGTCATAGGATTGGGCACGCTCCCTGGCGGTGGTCAGACGGGCGCTGTGCTGATAGATGCTGTCATACTCTTTGTTGCAGTAGGCGCTGTTGTTCTGAGGGTTACCACATAGCAACAGCCCCAGGAAGGTGCTGGGCTCGTTATAGTCCCCATACCAGTCGGTGACCGCAATATCGAAATTAAACTGCTTGAGCGTATCCAGGTAGACCTTCCACTCCTGATTATTCAGCGAGACATCAATCCCGAGCTTTTTCCACATCGAGGCGATGGCGAGAGCAATTTTCTTATCATAACCATGGGGGCTGTAAAGCAGGGTGACTTTCAGTGGGTGCTCCGGGCCATATCCCGCCTGCTTCATCAGTGTGAGAGCCTTTTGATCCAGCTCTTTCTGAGACCACTTCTCCCAGGGCAGGCTCGGTTTGGTAAAGCCAGCCGTTGCCGGCGGGGTAAAGGTATAGGCGGCGAGCTGCCCTTCGCCCAACACATCTTTGGCGATGATTTCACGGTCAATCGCATAGGCCAGAGCCTTGCGCACCCGGACATCATTAAGCGGCTTACGCTTCATATTGAAGCTGTAGTAGTAGTTGCCGATCACCCCGGATGTTTGAAGCTCATTCCCCATATCCTCCTTTAGCCGGTGATACTGGGCTGGATCGGTCGGGATCTGGTAGGTCATGTCCATTCCTCCGGCCATGTAGCGATTTACCTCGGTGTTCGGCTTAGTGACCGGCAGGTAGGTGACCTGGTTGATATGGGTCTGGCTGTTGTTCCAGTAGTAGGGGTTGCGCACCGCGACTATCTTTTCATTCACCACCCAGCTTTTAAGCTGATACGCACCGTCTGAAACCATGTGCTCGGGGCGGGTCCACTTCTCACCATACTTCTCAACCACCTTTTGTGGCACAGGATAGAAGGTAGTGTTGGCCAGCATCTGCACAAAGTAGGGGACCGGTTGAGATAGCTCGACTTTAAGCGTGTAAGGATCCAGTGCCTCAACTCCCAGTTTTGAGGGAGGGAGCTTGCCATTGACGATGGCATCGGCATTTGTGATATGGGCTTCCTGAACAAACCAGCTGTATGGCGAGGCAAGCTTGGGATCGACCGCTCTTCTCCAGGCAAACACGAAATCTTTAGCCGTTAACGGCGTTCCATCGGACCACTTGGCGTGGCGAAGGTGGAAGGTATAGATCTGGTTATTGCTGTTTTCCCAGTGGGTGGCGATTCCCGGAACCATCATACCCTGTGGGCCGATGGAGACCAGCCCCTCAAAGAGATCCGCAAGGATGTTGGAAGCT